>JAJDBH010000017.1 GCA_029261455.1 Nitrospinaceae bacterium | reverse complement strand
AAATACAGGGTCTGGCAAAGCATCTGATTGTCGAACACGAAATCATCGGAGTTTTCCAGTAATGGAATTGTCTCCAGCACTTTTCGACTGAAGGCTCGGTATCCCGTGTGATATTCAGAAAGTTTTTGCTGGATAAGCAGGTTTTCGGCCAGAGTCAACGCCCGGTTTGAAATATATTTGTAGAGTGGCATTCCACCCATCATGGCTTTGTTCCCCAAGATTCTGGAGCCGATCACGGCATCAAAAAGTCCTTCTGTCATCATTGAGACCATGGGTGTAATGAGTTTTGGCGTATATTGATAATCCGGGTGCAACATGATGACAATATCGGCTCCGCTTTCAAGAGCGGCCTGATAGCAGGTTTTCTGGTTGCCTCCATACCCTTTATTTTCAGTGTGGACGAAAGTTTTGATGCTCAGTTCTCGCGATAACTTGACGGTCTCATCCGTGCTGGCATCATCAGTGAGGATGACATCATCGACAATATCCATAGGGATTTCATCAAAAGTCTTTTTGAGGGTTTTTTCGGCGTTGTAGGCCGGCATGACCACGCAGATGCGTTTGCCATTTAACATAGGCTTTGAGAAGGTGAGTGCTTGATTATAGATTTAGTTTCAACGCGTTATGATAATGCAAAAATAAATATTTACAACGAAATTTATGCCCGTATACTGCGGCAAGCCGCCGCTGGCAATGTATAACCGACTTGGATCCGTAAAGATCTTTTTGTAAAAGTACCGGGTATAGGATGGACTATTCCCATATTTAGGAGTTTGAATTAATTATGAAAACCGAATTAAATATCGCGGTATTTCCCGGTGATGGGATTGGGCCGGAAGTGATTCAGGAAGCATTAAAAATACTCAAAATCATTGAGTCCAAACTGGGGTTAAAGATAAGCCTCAATGAGGCACCAGTAGGAGGGGCAGGGTATGAAGCTACCGGACACCCTTTGCCGGAAGCATCACTGCAGGCAGCGCAAAACGCCGATGCGGTCTTGTTGGGTGCAGTTGGGGGGCCTAAGTGGGAAAATATTGACTTTTCTCTGAGACCGGAACGGGCATTATTGGGACTCCGATCCAGCCTGGGTCTTTATGCTAATCTTCGCCCTGCCAGTATTTTTCCGGCTTTGGTGGATTCATCCACATTGAAACGTGAAGTGGTAGAAGGCCTCGACCTTCTTGTTGTGCGTGAATTGACTGGTGGAATCTACTTTGGTCAGCCACGTGGTGTTGACACCCTTGAAGATGGCACGCGAAGAGGATTCAATACCCTGGTATATACGGAACCAGAAATCGTGCGTATTGCCCGCATCGCCTTTGATGTTGCTCGCAAGCGTAATAAATCTGTTTGTTCGGTGGATAAAGCCAATGTTCTAGAGGCGACTGGTTTCTGGCGTGAAGTTGTGACGAATTTACACTCCGAATATTCGGATGTGAACCTTTCGCATATGTATGTGGATAACTGTGCCATGCAGTTGGTGAGGAACCCCAAACAATTTGATGTGATCCTGACAACCAACATGTTTGGCGATATATTAAGTGATGAGGCATCTATGCTGACGGGATCAATAGGCATGTTGCCTTCTGCAAGCCTTGGGGAAAAGTATGCCATGTATGAGCCGATTCATGGCAGTGCGCCGGATATTGCCGGTCAGGAACTGGCCAACCCGCTGGCAACAATATTGTCGGTAGGGATGATGTTCAAATATTCTTTGGATCGAGAGGAGCCGAATACTTGGATTGAGGAAGCGGTTGAAGCTGTATTGGCAAAAGGAGTTCGCACCGCAGATATCATGTCTGATGGAATGAAGCAGGTGGGGACCAAAGAGATGGGTGATTTGGTCGCAGAAGAACTGGAGAAGAAGAATGTTGGTTAAGAAGGATCAATATAATGTGGCCGTGGCTGGTGCTACGGGAGCGGTAGGAAGGAAAATGCTCGAAATTCTTGCTGATCGAGATTTTCCTGTCGCTAATTTAAAGGTTTTGGCATCAGCTAGATCGGCAGGACAAACTCTTACTTTCAAGGGGAACCCTGTTACCGTTGAGGAGTTGAGAGAAAACTCATTTGATGGAGTGGATATCGCCCTGTTTTCTGCTGGAGCAAACGTGAGTCGTCAATATGCACCTTTTGCAGTGAAGTCGGGTTGCATAGTGATTGATAACAGCAGTGCGTTTCGCATGGAACCGAACACTCCACTGATTGTGCCGGAGGTGAACCCGGATGCGATCGATTCTGATCCGGGTATCATTGCTAATCCCAATTGTTCAACCATTCAGATGGTGGTGGCATTAAAACCTATTCACGATAAATTTAAAATAAAGCGGGTTGTGGTTTCCACTTACCAGTCTGTTTCTGGTTCCGGTCAAAAAGCCATTGATGAGCTGCAAGAACAGACTAAAAATCTACTGGATGGGGAGACGGCAAAACCTGATGTTTACCCTCATCAAATTGCATTTAACTGCCTTCCACATATAGATATTTTCATGGGAAATGGTTACACGAAAGAAGAGATGAAGATGGTCGATGAAACCCGGAAAATTCTGGGGGATTCATCGATACTGGTCTCACCCACCGCCGTTCGAGTGCCCGTATTTTATTGTCACTCTGAATCTGTGAATGTGGAAACTGAAAAGCCTATCAGCGCGAAAGAGGTTAAAGAACTTTTAGCTGGGAGTGATGGAATCCGAGTGGTTGATAATCCCGAAAACAGCGAATATCCGTTAGCATGTGATGGCGCTGACCAAGATGAGGTGTTTGTAGGTCGAATTCGCGATGATATTTCCTGCGAGAATGCCATCAATTTCTGGGTTGTTTCCGACAACTTGCGCAAAGGGGCGGCACTCAATGCCGTTCAAATTGCAGAGTATCTTGTTCAAAGAGCCTAGTCTGGTTTTCCTCAAAAGTAGCTATCCTGCTTGACATTTATTTCCCATAAGTATATAAAAACATAGTACCTTATGGTGTTTGGGCGATGCCCTTTGCCAAAAATTAATCCTCTTTGACCCAGGTCCCGATATGGCTGAAGAATTTAAACCTGAGAATCCACAAAGTTCTTTCCCCTCCGGAAAAGCTGGTTTTGATTCCAAAGAATTTAAAGAGCTCATTAAGGTTGCTTCTCATGAACGCAAGAACTTGCAGTTACTTGTTGAGTATTTTGAGAAAAAATCGGGTGAACTGGATGATAAGCAAAGGTCTTTTGACCGTGTTAGCAGTCAGGTGCCTGACGCTCTAAGAAAACTGGATTCGCTGGAAGTCCGCTTTGAGGAGATCAAGACTTTTGATGTCCGAGTGCGTGACTTTCAACGTGTATCAAAAGAGGTTAATTCTAATTACAACACCCTGAAAAGGGATTTAGATGGATTGCATCTGCTTAACGAGCATATTGACAGCAAAATTAAGAGCCTGAGTCAGCAAAAGCAAGTTGTTGAAAAGGCCAATGAAGATGCCGGTCGCCTGAATGTCCTAGTCTGGGACATGGACTCCAAAGTAAAAAAAATTAGAGAGGAAAGCAAACTTCTCAAATCCGCCGATCGCAATATTGACCGACTAGAGCATATGCTAGATAGCGTTTCGAGTCAGGTGCAGGATGTAGTCAACATGAAGGACTTGTTGAGAACTGCCGCTGTGAAAGTTGGCGTCATGAAGGACACTCTTGGCGAGCTCGATAGCCGCTATGAGAGGATCAAACAGGATAAGGAAACTATAGAAAGTCATACCCGCGATACGGAAGAGTTAAAGCGTATTCTTGCCAGTGTACAGACAGATTATGAAAAGCTCCTTGGGCAGAGCCATATGATTAGCGACACTCAGGAAACCCTCCACAGCTTGATGCAACAAATCAGTGATTTGAAAATTGAGTCCAAAAATATTTCTGTTAAAAATGAAATGATCCGAAGTATCACCGGACGTTTGCGAGACTTGGACTCTTTATCTGTGGATGTGGAAACCAAGATAGCCCGGATTCATGACGAAAAGTCCATGATCGAAAAGACTGAGGAGAAGATACACAAACTCAATTCTTTTCTGATTGACAATCTCAGCAACAAAATGAAAATTTTGAAAGATGAGATGAAAGTCATTGATGATGCCAATGAGAAAATGAGCCGCTTTAACGTTATGGCAGAGGAGGCGGAACACAAGGTCGGAAGACTGGATAATGACATCAAGAAAATTGACACACTTGCCGGAATTCTAAAGCAGGTTGAGGTGATGAATGAATCCACCCAGCAGCAGATGGATGAGATCATTCGCAAGCAACAGCTTGTCGATCAGGTGGATAAAAAAATCAACGACCTCAGTTCGATGGTTATTAGCCTTGATGTGAAGATGGAAACCCAGATGCAGAGGAAAGCTCTCATTGAAAAAATGGAAAAGAAGGTGGATGGGCTGGATTTTTTCATTGAAGAGGCAAACATCAAAATTGCCAAGGTTTCCAAGAAAATCGACTTCCTCGAAAAAGTGGATCAGAAGCTTGAAGACTTGAAGTCCATGGCTAATACTCTTGAGGAAAAAATCCTCGATATGGCCAAAGAAAAAGCGGCAATCGATGATCAAGAAAAACGGATGAATAATATGTCTTCTAAACTGAGTATTCAAGAGATTGAATTACGTACTCGATTTAAGGAGGTGCAAGAGGCAAAGGACGAGATTTCCCGCATCGATCAGATTCGCGAAGAACTGGGACAGATAGCCTCCAACTTTGAAGGCAAGATGGAAGAGCTGAACAAAGACTCAGCTCAGGTGGAAAAGACAGATTCCAAACTTCAGGAGCTCGATAGCCTGATGAAAGATTTACGCAACAGGCAGGATGCTCTGGATGAAAAGCAGGAGTTCATGCTGGATGTTGAAAAGAAAATGGATCAACTCAGCAATATGCTTGAAAGAACAGAAAACCGGATCAGTCAGGTTCATGAGGGCGAAGAAAAAGTTAAGCGTACCCAGCAGGCTCTTGGTGAACTTGAGGTAGTTATTAACCGCACCAATGTAGAAAAAGCAAGAATCGATAAGGAAAGGGACAACCTCGATAAAATCAACCTGAACATTGAAAAACTGACCACCATTACCGAAGATGCTGAGTCCAAAATTGATCAGCTAAATAGCAAAATCAATGTGCTTGGTGAGGTGGAAAAACGGTTGAGTTCTTTAAACCTACTTGCTGAGGATGTGAGTGTGAAGGTTCAAAACCTCAAAAAAGACGAAGCCTTGTTCAGCAAGGCTGGAGATCAGATTGCAGAATTGAAGTTTTTGTTGGGTGAAGTAGAAAGAAAAAAAGAAGACTCGGTTTAACCGGGTTGAACAAACAGATCAAATACCAATAACCTTTTCCCGATAAAGGAGAAGGAGACTATTATTTTTAATCGGATGAGCTCTCTGCTGGTCCTGTACTTTTTACCCTTATTTAAACTCAATGACCTGAGTTATACCCCTTTCAATAATTAGTGGAGTAAATATTCATGGCGGAAAAATTGCTAGGTGTGATCGGCGGGAGCGGATTGTACCAAATGAAGGGCCTTGAAGTTATCGAGAAAATAGCCGTGGATACACCCTTTGGTTCTCCTTCCGACAGCATCATTATCGGGAAACTGGAAGGTGTTAAATTGGCTTTCCTGCCTCGTCATGGAGTAGGGCATGTCATTCCACCCTCTGAGATAAATTTTCGGGCAAATATTTTTGCGATGAAAAAAATTGGTGTTGAGCGAATCATATCTGTCAGTGCCGTGGGTGGCATGAAGGAAAATATGCCTCCCGGTCATTTTGTGGTGCCGCATCAATTTATTGACAGAACCTATAAGCGCATCAGCACATTTTTTACAGAGGGAATGGTTGGTCATGTCAGCATGGCAGACCCTGTTTGTCTTGCAACGGCAGGAACCCTCTTTAATGCCGCTCAAAAGGCTGGCGCCGATGTGCACGAAGGGGGAACTTATATTTGTATTGAAGGTCCACAGTTTTCCTCTCGAGCAGAGTCGCGTTTATAACCCCAGTGGGGTGTTGTTGTTATAGGAATTAACAAAGTTACAGAAGCTAAGTTGGCTCGTGAAGCGGGGATATGTTACTCGACCTTGGCTCTGGTGACTGACTTCGATTGCTGGCATGTGGATGAAGAGCCTGTCACTCTTGAAGCGATCCTTGAAATCATGCATAAAAATGTAGAGCAGGCGCAGAAGGTGATAAGAGAATTGATACCTATGTTGGGAACTATTAAACTTTGTTCCTGTTGCGACGCTGCTAAGTTTGCCGTGGTCACTGCTCCTGAGAAAATACCGCAGAAGCTGAAAGATGAACTCTCAATTTTATTTGGTTAATATTTTATGAATAGAAAAAAATCCAGTCAACTTTTCCCAAGGGCCAAAAAGGTAATGCCGGGCGGAGTGAATAGTCCGGTCAGAGCTTTTAATGCTGTAGGAGGAGATCCTTTGTTTATCAAATATGGCAAGGGATCAAGGATGACGGATGTCGATGGTAATGAATTTATTGATTATGTGTCTTCTTGGGGGCCGCTTATTTTTGGTCATGCCCACCCTGAGATAGTGTCTGCAATATCCCGACAAGCTGAATTAGGTACAAGTTATGGTGCCTCTACGGAGTTGGAAATTCAGTTGGCTGAAAAAATAGTTACGGCAGTACCCTCTATTGAAGTTGTGCGAATGGTGACTTCTGGTACTGAAGCGGTGATGAGCGCTTTGAGACTGGCCCGGGGAATCACTGCTCGTGACAAGATAGTAAAGTTCGAAGGATGCTACCATGGGCATGGTGATAGTTTATTGGTCAAGGCTGGGTCGGGACTTGTGTCTCTGGGTATTCCAGAATGCCCCGGCATTGTCAAAAGCCTTGCCGAGAAAACTTTGAATATTCCTTACAATGATATCGATCAGGTGCGAGAACTTTTCGAAAAAGAAGGTAACGAAATTGCTGCTTTGATTGTTGAACCCATTGGCGGAAATATGGGTGTCGTACCACCAAAGCCGGGTTTTCTTGAGGCTCTCCGTGAGGTGACTCAAAAGGCTGGTGCGCTTTTGATTTTTGATGAGGTTATTACTGGGTTTCGCGTTTCACTAGGAGGCGCACAAAAACTTTACGGGATTACTCCCGATATCACCTGTATGGGGAAAATAATTGGCGGGGGATTGCCGGTGGGTGCCTATGGAGGTTCGCGTCAAGTGATGGATTATATTTCTCCGATGGGCTCTGTTTATCAGGCCGGTACTTTATCTGGCAACCCTTTAGCTATGGCTGCTGGAAACGTAATGTTTGACTTGCTATCAAAAGATGGCGTTTATGAATCTTTGGAAGAAAAATCAGCAAAACTTTGTCAAGGTCTACAACAAAATGTCGAAGCCCTTGGTATTGACGCACAGTTTACCCGGGTCGGATCGATGTTCTCCATGTTTTTTACATCTAAGGAAATCGTTGATTTTGAGTCAGTCAAGTCCTGCGACACGGATTTTTTTAAACGCTATTTTAACGGATTATTGGAAGAGGGGGTTTATATTGCACCTTCTCAATTTGAGGCCGGTTTCATGTCTGCAGTTCATACGGATGAGGAAATCAACCTAACCATACAAGCTAGCCGCAAGGCGTTGACTGCGGCCCGGGGATAACAGAGATTATGAGCGAAATTGTTGGAGTGCAAGGCAGACAGATTTTAGATTCAAGAGGCAACCCGACGCTGGAAGTGGACGTGACTTTAGAAAGTGGAGCAATAGGTAGGGCGGCTGTTCCATCAGGTGCTTCGACGGGCTCCAGAGAGGCTGTGGAATTGCGTGATGGAGATGCTAAAGTTTATTCAGGCAAAGGGGTTTTAAAAGCTGTTAAAAATGTAAACACCAAGATTGCTTTAGAGCTTATAGGTATTGAAGTCACAGAACAGGTTTTGATAGATAGACTGATGATAGAGATGGATGGAACCGCCAATAAAAGTAAGCTGGGTGCCAATGCCATATTAGGGGTTTCTTTGGCAGTGGCGCAGGCGGCGGCTAGTGATCTCGACCTGCCTTTGTTTCAGTATGTAGGTGGAACAAATGCTAAAGAGCTTCCTGTGCCCATGATGAACGTTTTAAACGGTGGCGCACATGCGGATAATAATGTGGATATCCAGGAGTTTATGATTGTGCCTGTCGGTGCCAAATCTTTTTCATCGGCATTAAGAATGGGTGTCGAAGTGTTTCATCACTTAAAAACAGTTTTGAAAAAAGGTGGCTTCAATACAGCGGTCGGTGATGAAGGTGGTTTTGCTCCTGACTTAAAATCCAATGAACAGGCAATTGAAGTTTTAATCAAAGCTGTTAAAAGTGCAGGGTATAAAATCGGGAAAGATATTTTAATTGCTTTGGATGTTGCCGCCAGCGAATTGTTCTCCAACAAGAAATATACTCTGGCAGCAGAAGGAAATAGTAAATGGACTTCGGGTGAGATGGTGAGTTACCTGGCTGGTTTGGCGAGCAAATATCCTATTATCAGCATTGAAGATGGTCTGGCGGAAAATGATTGGGCTGGCTGGGAAAAGTTGACGGACGAAATTGGCGATTCCGTTCAAATTGTTGGTGATGACTTGTTCGTCACCAATACAAAAATTCTAGCTAAAGGAATTCAGCAAGGGGTAGGCAACTCTATCCTCATTAAAGTCAATCAGATAGGGACTCTTACAGAAACGTTGGATGCCGTGGAAATGGCCAAAAGAGCTGGGTATACTACTGTTATATCGCATCGTTCTGGCGAAACGGAGGACACGAGTATTGCAGATATTTCTGTGGCTGTGAACGCTGGCCAGATTAAAACAGGGTCCTTGTGTCGAACTGATCGTACTGCTAAATATAACCAGCTTTTGCGCATTGAAGAAATTCTAGGTGATACCGCAATTTACCGTGGAAAGGATGTTTTTTATAACCTGACCTGATTGCAAAGTTTTTAAAGTTATTACCTACGATAGAAAATGCCATAAACTTTATGACTGAAAATTCTCGATACCAAAAAATATTTTTGTTGAGCCTGGGGTTTTTTTTACTACTACTCTTGATGGCAGTTTTTCACGAGAATGGCATTTTGAATGCTTATCAATTAGAACAGCAGCAACTAAAAATAAAATACGAAAATGAAAGTTTACAGACGAAGAATGAAAAACTTCGGATGGAAATTAAAGGTTTGAAATCTGATCCCTACGAAATTGAAAAAATTGCCCGTGAAAAACTGCATCTGATCAAACCCGGCGATCATGTGTACCACATTGTTCAAACTCAAAACCCATTACCTGTTTCTCCATAGTTGTAACTACTGAGGTTTCTGGCCGACGGCATCCCCCACAAACCAGGTGTTTCCATAACTCTTTTTAAAGAAAGGGTTATCTCAATCCTTCTTTTTTGCTTTTATTGAGACGTGGTCAAGTGAGGAATTTTGAAAGATTTTATAATAGGGAATTACTGCTAAATTCTTGAATTAATTATTGATATTTTTAATTTAAGTGATAAAGTAATGCCACCGATTCAAATAATAGGATGTTATTAATTAGCCGTTGAGCTACTTAGTTTTTAACCTTGGTGTTGTTAGCTTTGAGATGAAATTTTTTTCTACCAAGGTGCGAACATAAAAATTTATATTCTGGCCAACAATTTTTTTAAAAATATAATTAGTTTGTTTTGAGGAGGGAGTATGACCAAACAAGACATCATAAATCAGGTCTCATCTCGTGCCAGCTTGTCAAGAGCCAAGGCTGAAGAGGCTGTTGAAACAGTGATTGAATTGATAAAGGAATCACTGGGTCATGGAGAGCCGGTTATCTTACGTCGGTTCGGAACATTTCAAGTACGTGCAAAAACCAAGCGTGTTGGCAGAAACCCAAAAACGGGTGAAGAAGCTGAAATTTCTGCACGGAAGGTAGTTCGATTTAAATCTGGTAAATTTTTCAAGCAAGTGGTGGATGACGGTACGACTTGATAAAATCTTGGCCAAGGGTCTTACTTTCATAGAATTAACATTGCATCACCATAACTGAAAAAGTTGTATTTATGCTTAATGGCCTCGTTATAGGCTGTTTTTGCCAACTTTTCTCCCATGAAGGCGCATACCAGTAAAAATAGCGTTGATTTGGGCAAATGAAAGTTGGTGAGCAGGTGATCCACACTCCTGAATTCCCATCCCGGATAGATAAAGCAATTGCTCCAACCGGTTACCTTTTTCCGTATAGTCCTTTCAAACCCCTGGGTCTCCAAGACCCGGGTTGATGTTGTTCCCACTGCTAAAATTTTTTGTCCCTTTTTCTTTGCCTGAGTGATCTTGTTCCAATTAATGGGTGAAATTTGAAAATACTCAGCTTGCATTTTATGGTTGATAATATTTTCTTCACGTATTGGAACAAAAGTTCCCGGTCCTACATGCAATGTCAGGCGGGCGGTGTCGACCGTATTTTCTCGCAGACTTGTCAATTGAGACTGGGTGAAATGCAATCCAGCTGTGGGAGCAGCTATAGCCCCAGTATGTGAGGCAAAAATAGTCTGGTAGCGCTTTTTATCCAGTGCCAGAGTTTGTGGGTTCGTATCCAGAGGTCTATGGATATATGGGGGTAAGGGCATCCGCCCACTTTCGGTTAAATGCGCTGTAAGCCCTTCTAGAGACGAAAACTTTATAAGAGCTCGGTTATCCTGCCTCTTGATGAATTGAGCTTTTAATCCGCTGTTTCCGAACTTGAGCGTGGTTTCTGGTTTTAGCCGGTTCAATCCCTTCATCATCACTTCCCATAATCCAGGTTCCATCTCACGAATGAGTAAAATTTCTACCTGTTTGGAGTTAGGCCCCAACTGTGCAATAAGTTTTGCCGGGATAACACGGGTATCATTGAAAATCATCAGAGGATGATTTTTGAGATGATTTTTTAAATTGATAAATGAATCGTGGGTCAGGGTTTGCTTTTCCCTATTAACGACCAGCAAACGTGATTGACCTCGACGCTGGGTTGGTTTTTGGGCGATCAGCTCTACTGGTAAGTCAAAATCGTAATGGGAAAGCTTATGTTTCAAAGAGGTTAGCCCGAGATTTGATGTTGTTTATTTATAGATAGTGGAGAGAGTGGTTTTACGCAAGAAACTAACTCGATCCCTTGGGAAGAGGTGGTAGCCACTTCATTTAATCCTTAAATTGCAGGGGTAAATATAGCAAGTGGTTGCTAAGCCGTCTATATCTCTTTATTGGCTATATAAAGTCTATGCTCATCGCCATTAAAGTACTCCTCCAATGGCTATTGACCCAATAAGGGTTTTATATTATCCTTCATCGTGTCGTTAAGCATATAGAACTGATGGGTTCATTTATCTATCAAGACTATTGCATAAATATAGCCTCGAATACTTGTAAGTTTTCTGGAGAAAAGGGAGTTGAAAATGGGAAGAATAGTGAAAGTTCTGAGTTTGGTTTTGGTTTCCTTAGTCTTGGTCTTTGGAACTGGTATTGAGGCGGACGCTAAAAAGAAGAAAAAGAAAGTTAAATTGACTGCAGAAGAAATAGCCATGTTTGACAAGTGGGAAGTCAAACCTAAAAAACGTGCTAAAGCGGTTAAGGATATGAGGAAAAAACCAAAATATGTTGGCGCTGTTAAATGTAACGGCAGTTGCCATGATGCCTATTACCAGGCTTGGGCCAAGTCACCTCATGGTGGCACTTATGAATTGTTGAAGCCAGGAGAGCGTAAAGAAGCTAAATTAAGGGTTAAACTGGATCCTGAAAAAGATTACACCACGACCCCACTTTGTTTACGTTGTCACACTACAGGGTATCGTCAAAAAGGTGGATTCAAACCAGCAGGTAGCAAGAATAAAAAGGGCAAAGATACAGCTACTAAAATAGACCCGACTGAGCCGAATAAGGAGCAGGTTGGATGTGAAATGTGTCACGCGGTTGCTGGTGGTTCTCAGTTCCGTGCGGTGATGAAATCATCCAAAGGAAATTTCACTAAAGCAGAGACGGAAACCTACGGGCAGCGATGGGATTATTCCAATGTCTGTACCCGGTGTCACACACATAAGAACACGCCTTTCAAACCTGAGGTTCACGATAAATACAAATTCAACTTTGAAGAAAGAAAGTTGAAAGTTCATAAAATCGCAGATTACTGGAACGAGGATAATGCGGACCAGAAACTGGAGAAGAAAGACGAACGTGCCAAACAAGTTGGTCAGACGGAGAAAACCCCTCTGTTAATTGAAGATTTTGAGATCAATGACAAAGGTAAGCTGAAGTTCACAAAAGGTACTAAACCTTATAATGGCAAGAAAAAAGCCTATAATTATAAAAAGTGATTTTTACTGTTTCCTAAATAAAAAGGCCTGGTCCGTTCAGGGCTAGGCCTTTTTTCTTAAAGCCTCTTTCCCTTTTTACCGAAAAGTTATTAATGACATCTGAAAATTTCAAAAAAAATATTTTGTGTGTTGGGGCAGGTTATGTCGGGGGACCGACCATGACCGTTATCGCCAATAAATGTCCTGAGTATAAGGTGACGGTTGTTGATATTTCACAGGAAAGGATTGATGCTTGGAACTCCGACAAGCTTCCTATCTTTGAACCAGGGTTGAAGGAACGTGTGCTGACTGCCCGTGGGAAAAACTTGTTTTTCTCTACGGATATTGACCGTTGTATTGATGAGGCTGACATCATTTTTGTCAGTGTCAACACTCCAACCAAAATGTTTGGAGAAGGCGCCGGAAAAGCTGTGGACCTGCAGTTTATTGAAAAAATAGCACGACGCATAAAAGAAAACTCAAAAACCAATAAAATTGTTGTGGAAAAAAGCACACTTCCTGTTCGTGCCGCTGAGGCCTTGTCGACGATCCTTCATTCCGGAAATAATTCTGTCGAGTTTGAAATTCTATCGAATCCTGAATTCATGGCCGAAGGGACGGGGATCAGAGATATGGAATCTCCGGACCGGATTTTAATTGGTTCAAAAGATACTCCATCGGGGATAGCGGCCCGTGATGATTTGATGGATATTTACCTCCATTGGGTTCCTAAAGAACGCTTGATAACCACCAATTTATGGAGTAGCGAGCTTTCAAAACTCGTAGCTAATGCTTTTCTCGCCCAGAGAATCTCTTCCATCAACACAATTGCTTCCCTATGTGAGGTGACAGGGGCTGATGTGACGGAGGTTTCTCGTGCGATTGGTATGGACTCTCGGATCGGTTCCAAATTTTTAAATGCTGGGCCAGGGTTTGGTGGGTCTTGTTTCCGTAAAGATATCTTGAACCTGGTCTATTTATGCGAGTATTACCAATTGAATGAAGTGGCTGCTTTTTGGGAGCAGGTTGTATCTATCAACGATTACCAAATGGAAAGATATGTCAGCCGTATTCTACAGGCCATGTTCAATACATTGGTCGGGAAGAAGTTGGCGGTATTTGGCTTTGCCTTTAAGCCAGATACAGGGGATACCCGAGATGCTCCGGCGATTTATATTTGCAAACGGCTTCTTGAAGAAAAGGCCGACTTGAAAATTACCGATCCCTATGCTCTGGACAATGCCCGTAAAGACCTGCATGATACTAAAGAGAATGTGGAGTTCATTGAAGATCCCTACCAAGCGGTTGAGGGCGCGCATGGCATTGCGTTGATCACCGAATGGTCTTTATATAAGGATCTGGATTACCAGAAAATTTTTGATAAGATGGAAAAACCCGCTTTTATTTTTGATGGAAGAAATCATCTGGATCATCAAGCTCTCTACGAGATAGGTTTTAATGTTTATCCTGTAGGGAAACCAGCATTGTCTCATCTGTAGTTATCCCGCCTTTCATGAACGGGGTAACTCCCGTTTAATCTGTTATTTTGTCTGACATGAAAATCACCGGACATTTATTGTTCTCCTTTTTTTTGGCTCTGTCTTTAAGTGCCTGCAAGCTCGAACTGTCTTCAAAGGTGAATATTGGAGACTTGAACCGCGTTGCATTGAGTCAGGACGGTGGTGTGAAGGGTTGGGGAACCATTAAGCTGGAGGTTGGCACTTTAGATCAGTGTCAGAGTCAAGGCCAGTTTTTCTCATCAGTTTTGGGGGATCATTTTGAGGACTTCAAAATCCGCCCCTGCGAACAGGTGGGTATGGAAACTTATTTTGTAGCCGCATTTCAAATTCCAATTTTACCATCTGCTAAGGACTGGCCACAAAAATCCAATAGTCTGATAGCTATCACCGCAGGTCGTTCGAGTCAGGTGGGTGGGGTGGATGTGAACCTGATGCTAAATCAAGAGCGCTTCAGGAGGATCAATAAAGCGATAGAAGGCAAATACTTTCAAAAATTTGATTTCGGCCGATCCCGCATAGTGATTCAATTAGAAAATGACCAATTGACCTATCATGATGTCTTGGCTTCAAATGTATTTGCCGACGGATTACCTGTTGTTGAGATGAAGGCATTTGGTCTGAAGCCAGGAGCCCATCTGGACATCGAGCTTTCTGATGTTCAGCGAGAGTTTTTTTCTCTTTATAGTCGCGTGCCGTTATTCAAACTGATTCTCAGTATCTGACACTTAATTCAGTAGGTCGGCGGTGCTACTCCCTGAGTACAATTACACTGCTCGGCGCAGGGCCAAAAAATACACCAGCAAAGACGGGAAGTTACTTCCCTACCTTCATAGGGACTCAAGCCTGATTGTTTGAAGGCTTGATGATTGAGGGAGGGTTGGCTTTTCCCATTGTCATCCTGAGGTACTCGAAGGATGTTCCACCTTTATAATTAAAGCAAATACCGATGTCAGAAATCCCTCCTGAAGTATTAAAATCACTTCAAGAAAAGAAGGTGCTAGAGGAAGAGAGAATTGCAGAGCAAGGTCACGGAAGGCCCATTATCTCCACCGAATTTCAAGGAAGAAGATTTCTTGCAATTGGAAGGGGAATTTTTGATTCAGGAGAATGTAAAACATTTCACGATGTTCTTCCCGTTTACCTTAGAGCGCTTTTAGGCGAGGAATGGATAGAGAAGGAATTGAGTAAAGAGTCTAGACATCCAATTCTACAATGGCATCATGCTATGGTTTCCTATCGTAGGGAAAACAAACAAGGCCCTGGTGAAACCCAAACTGTCTCCACCCTGGGAGCGATATCTGCATTATTAAGGCTTTCCTACAATCTATACCTCATGGCAGATAACTCAGAATTGCAAGAGAAGTTAATAGAGCGACTAAAAAACCCAAATCAATTTTTGGGTGCACATTATGAAACACAAGTGGCAGCGTTTTGCATATTAGCAGGGTTTGAGGTCGACCTTGAGAATGAAGATGATCTAAGTACTACTCACTGCGAATTCACGGCTAAAAATATTAAGAGCGGTCGAAAATTTTCTGTTGAGGCCAAGGCAAGAACTCACGGTAAAAACTCAGGTGCAATCTCCAGCCAGCTACACCTTGCTCTAAAGAAGAGTGCCGATTACGAAAGAATTATTTTCATCAACATCAACACCCCCGAAGACATTACAAACCTAGAGTCAACTAAATGGATAAATGAAGCTGTCGCCTCTATTAGAGGGGCTGAAGATAGACTGACAATAAAAGGGAAAGATGCTTCTCCCGCTTATATTTTGTTAACCAACCACCAGAATACTGATAATTTAAGCGATATCAGATTCGACATGGGAGCCGTCGCTGAAAATTTTAAAATTCCTGACTTTGGAGCATATTCTTCGTATGAGAACTTAAGGGTGGCATTTGATTCGAGTGATATACATAAAGAAGTGATGGACATTTTTGAAGTTATTAAAACCCACCACAGTATTCCATCAACCTTTGACGGTGAAAGCTCTGAATAGGTAATAGATATATATTAATCCAGATGAAAACTAGAAGGAAACTATAGGAGCTCTTATTGAATCAGTAGTTGGAGTTGAAAAGGGAAAACACTCGAAGACGTGAAGTTTACTTCCCTCCCTTCATAGGTGCTCAAGCCTGATCGTTTGAAGGTTTGATGTTTGAGAGAGAGTTGGCTTTTTCCATCGCCATCCTGAGGCACTCGAAGGATACTCCCCCTACCATTATTTGTGCCACAAAGATAAAACCCAACAACAGAACTCAGGGTTGAGATATAGTCAAGTAGCGACTTGACCCCTTCAAAAATAACAAGGATGGTTGTATCGCCAATTTATGGCTAGACTGTTACGCAGTTGCTACTTTAGGCGTTAGTGTCCGCTTTCGGCCCAGACTGTGTGAGAACGCAGATTGCAGATGTTATACGTCAAATGGCTATCCATGCATACAAAGAAGCGATTTTCATAGAAGATGGTGTCAGTAGTGATAGCCTTGATGTCAGTATCGATTGGGTGAATATTACCAGTAATCAAGCCTTTATCAATGATGACGATGTTGGAAGTTTTCAGGATGATTGGTACAATGTACTCAAGCCCATCAACTGGACGGATGATTTTAGTAACCTATTTGAGATAGTAAAATGGTGAGCTTGACACTAACTTGGATACTGAAAATCGGGAATAAATTTCACCAAATAGGATCTTTTTTATTAGCTTGTTATCCTCACAGCAAATATTTATAGCATAGTAGACATCAGGCCACGATTGAGTTAAAATATTGAGAATCGTTATCATTCTGGGCTCACACTTTATTGCTTTGAATTCATGAATCTTCCGCCTGCTGTTGAAATCGACGAAGTCATTTGCCAGTGCTATCAGGTTAAAGAGAGCACTATTCGCGAAGTCATTGCCAAGGATAATTTAAAAGATATTGATTCCGTCACAGGTGCTTGTGAGGCCGGTGGAGGTTGTCATTCCTGCCATATTCTCATTCAACTCTTTATCGACCAGAATCAGGAAAAGGCCACAGTCATGGAGGATCTTGTCCATGATCATGGTCAGAAGGTGAAGAAGAAGGGTATTTTGAGCCGCTTCTTTAAAAAAGTTTAGACCTCAAAAACCACTTCTTGAGGAAACCTCCTCTTAATTGTCCTTTCCAAAGCCTGATCCTTTTGATAATTTGAATTCCACGAGTAATTTTTTTAACCTTTAATCCCCAGAATAAAATGAAACCGCAAAATTTTGTTTTATACAGTGGTGGTGCTCAAGGTGCCGAGGCTGAGTTTGGCAAGCAGAGCGAGAAGGTGGGTGCCCAAGAAGTGAATTTGACTTTTGAGGGACATAAAATCTTTCGCTCACGAGGGGTGAGGGTGTTGACCACCGATGAACTGCTTAAAGGTGATGTCAGCTTAGCTTATATCTCCAAACTGATGAATCGTAAATTTAATACTGGCAAGCTGTTCAAAAAAGTTCTGCAGAGTATTTGGCATCAGATCAATTGTGCTGAAGAAGTGTTTGTTGTAGGGCAAATTCTCGATGATGGAACTGTCAAAGGTGGAACAGGGTGGGGCGCGGAATTCAGCAAACTGTGTAACAAACCTCTCCACGTTTTTGACCAGGAGCAGGACTGTTGGTTCAAGTGGAGTAGCGACTCTTGGAAAAAAGAAAAACAGCCAAAAATAAAATGCAAATCCTTTGCTGGAACCGGCACCCGTTTTTTAAGTGCTAACGGTAAAAAGGCAATTAAGGATTTATTTGAAGTCTCCTTCAGAAAATAAACTACTTTGAAACCCCTCCGTGTCGCTTATTTTTATTGTTATTCCGGTATCAGCGGGGACATGATTTTGGGTGCCTTGATTGACCTAGGGGTGAGCCCCGGTAAAATTCGTAAGGCTCTTAAAACTCTTGATCTCAAAGGTTACAAACTACAAACCCGTCAAGTTCAGCGCGGTCTCATCGCTGGTACCAAGGCTCAGGTCAAAATAGAAAAAGTTGCACATTCCCTCCATAAAGCGCGGAAATATTCTGATATCAAAAGACTGCTTGCCGATTCAGATCTGTCTTCAACGATAAAAAAAAATTCTCTGGAAGTTTTTAGACGTATTGCTGCAGTTGAAGCAGCTATACACAAAACAACCCTAGAGAAAATTCACTTTCATGAAGTCGGGGCTGTGGATTCAATAGTGGATGTAGTAGGCGGTGTGATTGCTATTGAATCCTTAAAACTTGATAGAATTTATTCCTCTCCTCTCAATGTGGGTGAAGGGTTTGTTGAATGCACTCATGGTTGCCTTCCCGTTCCTGCTCCGGCTACATTGAAACTTTTAAAAGGTATGCCCACTTTTTCAAGTGGTGTTAAAAAGGAGCTGACGACTCCAACGGGAGCCGCCATGATTGGGTTTTATGCCGATCATTTTGGGTCTTTACCTGCTATGAAAGTTATCGATGATGGATACGGGGCAGGGGACCACATCATCCCAGCAATGCCCAATATGCTGAGAGTTATACTTGGTGAAGTTGATGAAGAGTCCGATGAAGAACTTGTTTTAATCGAAACTAATATAGACGATATGAATCCAGAACTTTATGAGGCGGCTATGGACTCTTTATTTCAAGCTGGAGCTCTGGATGTTTATTTGAGTCAGATAATTATGAAAAAGAATCGTCCCGCTACCAAAATTTCCGTTCTTTCTAATGAGATTAATAGACAAGCATTGACCGAAATTATTCTTCAGGAAACATCGAGTTTTGGTATCCGCTATTACAAGGTTGATAGAACGGTATTGGACCGAGAAATGAAAACCGTTAAAACTTCATGGGGTTCCATAAAAGTAAAGGTTGGAAAATTAAATGGAAAAGTCATTCAGGTATCCCCTGAGTACGAAGATTGTAAGAAAACCGCTAGTAAGCGAAAAGTCCCTGTTAAGAAAATCCACGATGAAGCAACTTTTCAAGCTAGAAAGTTGTTCTGCTAACCTGATTTATCCTCACTGTAATACCATAACATATTGTAAAATATATATTTAATTGTATCTATAATTTATTTTGGTGTGTTTGTTAGAATTTCATTGACAATAAATCAATTGTTTATGACAATTGAATATTGATTTCAAAGTGTGTTGGTTTTTGTGTAAATATTAACCTTGCATGTGATTATGTGCGCGGGCGTTCGAAGTTTAATGAGAGTTAAACCATAGCTTTTAACGGAAGGTGAACAATGAAAATAAACACGGGGAAGAATAAAGGGGCTGGAAAGTGGGGTCTCAAACAAAAAATTACAGGTTTATTAATATTCATTGGATTAACACCATTCGTGATTTTTTATTTCTACTCCTCTGAAAAAGTTGCAGGCCTGACTTTACAGACGAACAAGGAACGCTTGGTATCCCTACGTGAAACCAAAAGGATTCAAGTAGAAAATTATTTCAAGGGCATTGCTTCACAGGCAGTCACTTTTTCCAAAAGCTTCATGGTGGTTGATGCTATGGATAAATTCACCACAGCATTTAAGCAGGTGGAAGAGCAGACTATACCCAGTGATTCAATAAACCTGGAAAGTAAGCTTTCTCAACGTTACCAATACCAAAAAGCAAATACTCCGGGAGCAACTAGTGATGCAGTGGGACGATGGACGCCAAAAGGTAAGGCCTCACAGATATTGCAAAAACTTTATATTGCTGATAACCCCAGTGCTATTGGAGAAAAACATAAACTTGATGCCGCCAGTGATAAGAGCCGGTACAGTCAGATCCATGAGCAATACCATCCGACAATTCGCCAGTTTCTCGAGGAGTTTGGGTATTATGATATTTTTCTTGTCGATGCGGATTCTGGATTCATTACATACAGTGTTTTTAAGGAAGTAGATTTCGCGACAAACCTTAAAACCGGTCCCTACAAAGACTCCGGCATTGGAAGAGTGTTCCGAAAGGCTTTGGCCGCTGGTAGTCCAGACGCGGTAGTTATTGAAGACTTTGACCCCTATGAACCTTCTTATAATGCTTCGGCATCTTTCATTGCTTCACCCATTTATGATGTCGGTGAAGTCATTGGGGTTCTGATATTCCAGGCTCCTGTGGATAGAATCAACGATGTAATGACGAGCGGAAACGATTGGAAGAGCGTTGGTCTGGGATATTCAGGAGAAGTCTATCTGGTTGGGCAGGATTTTAAAATGCGAAACAACTCGCGGTTTCTTATCGAATCTCCCGATGAATATTTTAAATTCCTCAATGAACTGGGAGTAGATTCAGAGAGCATTGAAAAGCAAAAATCTTTAAAGACAAACATAGGTATCAGTGAAGTGAAAACTGCTGGTTCCATCGCCAGCTTGAAAGGTGATAAGAGTTTTCAAGTTTTTCCTGATTATCGTGGGGTTTCGGTACTGAGTGCCTATGGCCCCGTTGATATTCTAGGATTGAAGTGGGGAATTCTTGCCGAAATAGACGAAGAAGAAGCTTTTATAGTACAGAAAAATATTCGTGAAGCAAGCATCTACCTTGGTATTGGTTTAGTTATAGGTATCCTCATCATTGCTCTGTTTATTGCTACGAGTTTTTCAAAACGAATTCGTCAAATCGCAAGGGCCATGCGCAAAATTGCTGATGGTGATCTGAGAAGCCAAACTCTGATTATTACTTCTGGCGATGAGATAGGTGAATTGCAGGGGACTTATAATGAGATGAGTGAAGCGATGCAGAATATTGCTTCTCAAGCCGGAGACATTGCCAACGGTGAACTGGGTAATGAGTATGACCTTAAGGGCGAATTGGCGGAATCCTTTGGGAGTATGGTCAACTCTCTCAGAGAGAAAGTAAAAACTGATGCTGAGATGACACGTGTTGCCAAAGAGCAGGAAGCTCTCAAGTTAGAGCAAGCAGAACAAGAAAGAAAGAGTGTTGAGGAAAAAGCCCGACTAGAGAGAGAACAAGCAGAGAAAGAACAAAAGCAGGCTGAAATATTGAAAGAGAAAGTCGACAGCCTGTTAGTGGTTGTGAATGCGGCAGCGCAAGGCGACCTCACTCACACAATTACTCAGAACGGGCAGGATGCGATCGGTCAGATGGCGTCAGGTTTGAAAACGTTACTGGGCAATCTAAAGAATGATATATCCAGTATTTCTGAATCGGCCCAGGTTTTAAGCAGTTCTTCAGAGGAATTGACAGCGACAGGTCAACAGATGGGAGCCGCAGCTGAAGAGACTTCTGCCCAGGCAAATGTGGTCTCTGGAGCCTCGGAAGAAATCAGTAGCAGTGTACAAATCGTGGCTACGGGTACTGAAGAGATGAGTGCCAGCATCCACGAAATTTCCAGGAACGCCACCGAAGCTGCACGGGTAGCGGGCGAGGCTGTTACGGTGGTTAAGAAGGCCAACGAGAATGTAACCAAGTTAGGGGATAGTAGTGAGGAGATTGGTAAGGTGATCAAGGTCATCACTTCTATTGCTGAACAGACTAACTTGCTAGCCCTCAACGCTACTATTGAAGCTGCTCGTGCCGGAGAAGCTGGTAAGGGGTTTGCTGTGGTGGCCAATGAGGTGAAAGAACTGGCTAATCAGACTGCAAAGGCCACGGATGAGATCAGCCAGAAAATTGGAACCATCCAGACGGATTCGCAAAACTCGGTTCAGGCTATCGGAGAGATTAGCGAAATTATTAATCGTATCAATGATATTTCCAACACCATAGCTAGTGCGGTGGAAGAACAAACTGCAACAACAGCAGAAATGGAGCGTAATGTTCAGCAGGCCGCCAAAGGAAGTCAGGAGATCAATCAAAACATTACCGGTGTTGCTCAGGCTGCAAATGAAACTTCAACCGGTGTTGCACAGAGCCAACAGGCCACGCAAGAGTTATCTAAAATGGCCGTTGATCTACAGCAATTGGTTAGCAAGTTCAAGGTATAAGAGGAAAGAAACTTTTCCTAGTTAAAGCCAGCACAATCCCCAGCACTCCGGTGGTCCTTTTCAGGACTCGGAGTGTTGGTTCTTTTTACTTCCTACCCTGTGATATTAAAGCGAACAAATATTTTATCAGCACCTATACTTTTAAATCAGGCTGATTGTTAGCAGACTCATGTGTTGGCTGCTAAACTACCCTCTAAGTAGTTTTAATCATTGAATTTATTCTATTTTATGCAAACCTGTAAGAGTGCCTGATGGGTTAACTTTTCTAACAGGAGGTTCGCATGCCAGTTCAATTTTCATATATGGACACGATGGAAACGGATACTACAGAATCTTTTTTTTCGGATCAGTTTCTGAGAGCGCGTATCAGCGACAATAAACCCTCAAATGATGAATACGATCCCATTTTTGAAGAAGGAAGAAACGAGACTTGGCTTCAGTCCCACGAAAAAGAGATCAAAGCTAATAATTTGGAATATGAGGAAGATGTCAATCAATACATCAGCTTGATGCTTGCCGAAATGGTAAACCCAAGGTCAACAATTCTAGCTCAACAGTATTTAGTGGGTACCAATTCCGATGTCGGGCAAATTGCCATTGATCTAAAACTCCAATCCCAAAAATACCAGGCTTTCAGGGTTAATGCGGACTTTCTCCTCTTTCATCTAGGATTGTTTAGTTCAGACACCAATATTTTGGGCGAAAAGTATTTTGATAAGGGCGGATCATATTACAACGCCGCAGCCTGTAGCCTGAGAAATGCAAGGGGGGGGCGTTCGGGATTGTCCGATGTGTTAGAAAAACTTTCTTTAAAGTTTGGTAAGTATGTTGAAATATTGAGGCATATGAAAAACCAGTCCTCAAACTACTTCAGCTTTCACTTTAAATTTTCTGAAGGAGAAATTTCCCTACTACAAAAGCAATTGAGCAAGTGATTTGAATAAATTTTTTATCATTGTTTCATTTTTGTGTTGAGAAAGTAGGAATAAAATATTGACAATAAAGCTCTATAAGACCTATATTGATTTTTTTTATACAAATATTTTTTGAATATAAGATATGTCCCTGATGAGAAACATTTTGATTGTGGTTTTGGTATGGGCCCTTTTCGGCGCCACCAGTGCGCTGGCAAAGCCCCATATGCATGGAGATCACCATCAGCATCAGACCACTTCAGTTTCTCCTTTTGATGGGAAAAAAGAAGATCGGTCTTTGCACTGTCTTCTAAGAGCTCATACTCACCAAGGTTTTTGTCCGCATTCAAAGCCTGAGCGTAGTCAAACTGCTCATATTGCCACAGATTGTGGTGGTAACACTTCAGGTGCCATTCCCAACTCTACCTCTTTTGGTAGCGAATTTGTGGAGGCATCAGCTACGCCTCTGATTCAAATTTCCCCAGATGAAAGATTCACCCCTATAGTATTGATGTCTTATCAAAGTTTCATCGACTCTTTGGATCCTCCCCCCATAGTTCTTTAGTACATCCTTTTTAGTTCCCAAAATAATTTAGTGTGATTCCATTCAAGGCCCGTACTCCGTTCTTTCTTTATTTTTAATCAGAGTGAAGAGTTCAGGCTCTAAAGTGGAGAATTACGTGATTTTGAAATTTCTGCGCCTTGTAGGGAGGATTGCTCTGTGTATAGTTTAAACCGTAATTTTTTAATGTTGTCTCTAAGTTTGTTCCTTTTTTCTTCTGCAGTGGTGCATGCCGCCGATGATAATGAGGCCAAAAACTTGGAAGAGCTGGTCATTGATGCTCCCAGAGCAGAAATCCGCGATACGTTTGAAGATTTCATGCCGATTCCAACATCAAAATTCAAAGTGGATCGTTCAGAAATAGATGCGATAACTACTATTTCAGCAGAGGATACAGTTAGATATGCTCCTAATTTGGAAATAAGGCGGCGATACTTTGGTGACCCTAATGGGGTTATTTCCATGAGAGGTAATGGGAATTTTCAAACTGCTCGCCATATGCTTTTTGTGGATGGTTTCCCACTTCACAGCATGTTACGAACGCGTTTTAACGGAGCACCTCAGTGGAACTTTGTGGCTGCTGATGAAACAGAAGCTGTCAATATTACTTATGGACCTTTTTCTCCCAAGCATAGTGGTAACTCCATGGGGGGAGTGATTGATATTTCATCAAGGCAACCTGAGGGTGAAGAATGGACATTACAAACCACAGGCTGGGTTCAGGATTGGGAGGTTTTTGAAAGTAAGGGAAGTGCGCCAGGCTATAAAACATTTTTTTCCCACGGAAATAAAATTGGTGATCTTTCTTATTATGTTTTTTACAACCGTTTGGATACTCAGACTCAACCCACAAACACTACGGTTAAAAATAATGTGGCTGCCGGTGCTGGAACTGCTGTTACAGGAGCCGTTAATTTTTTAGATGCACGAGTGCGGGATTCTATTGCTTACGCCGATGATGGTGAAGAAAGCAGCATCAACGATTTATTTAAGATGAAAATGAATTATGACTTTTCATCCAAACTCAAATTAAGAGGGATTATCGGTTTTCTCGATCGTCATAGGGATCAAGAGAATGTAAATAACTATATCAGGGATGCCAATGGCAATAAACTCTGGACTGGCACATTGAATTTAAATGGTAAGGATTTTACCGTATCAGAGAGTGATTTTAATGTCTCCAAGCAGGATAAACAAGATCTGATCCTTGGGTTGGGTGTAAGTGGAAAGTTTGGGGATGGGTGGAACTATGACGCGGTCTTGAGTGCATATGACGTTATGCAAGATGTTGCACGTCAGTCCGATGAGAATCCTGATTCTCCCGCTTTCGACAGATCAGGACGTATAACGCAATTTTCTGATACGGGTTGGCAGTTGTTTGAGTTGAAATTCAATAAAGATAAATTGCTTGCCCGTCCTGATCTTTCCTTTGAGGCTGGTTATCATTATGACCACGCAAAACTTAAGGTTGCTCAATACAACACTACAGATTGGGAGCGTTCTGATTTTGACGATGAGGATAGTTCTTTCAGGAACTCCAGTGGCGGTCAAACAGATACGCATGCTATTCATGGCAACTTGGGTTGGAAGTTTGCTTCTAAATGGGATGTTCAGATTGGCGGGCGCGCTGAGGCTTGGCGATCATTCAATGGTTTCAAGCATGAATCGGCAACTGAGATAGGGGGACAGTTGGAGCGTGATGACTTGGCCTTTTCTCCCAAAGCTTCCTTGGGATTCAAACCCAATAGTGATTTGGACTTGAGACTATCCGTTGCCCGTGCGACTCGCTTCCCTTTGCCGGAAGAGTTATTTGAAAATATTGATGACTTGGAAAATAACAGTTTATCAAGTTCTGGTTTGGAACCTGAAGTTGGGACGCATGTCACTATGATGGTGGGGCATTACCGTCCGAAGGCCACAACACAATTGAACCTGTTTTTTGATGATGTTGAAGATACTATTTTCAGTGATCAGGATATAACGGGTACGGTAACCACAAACACTTTCGTAAATATTGATAAGGTCAGAACATTTGGAGCTGAAATAGTAGTTAAAAGAAGAGATTTTTTAGTTCCGAAGCATGATTTTGATTTTAATATTTCTTACACCAACGCTGAAATCAGAGAACACACCTCAAATACTTCAACTGAAGGAAACAAGATACCTCGTGTTCCTGAGTTTAGAGCCAAGTTCCAGTCTTTGTATCACATCAATACCAAATGGGATGCCATGCTGGCAGGTCGGTGGCAGGACAAAGCATTTGGTCGCATTCAGAATGACGACATTTTCGAAGGCGATGGTGGACAGGATGAGTATTTTTTCATGGATCTTAAAACCACTTATAGATTTCAAAATGTTAATGCTTCTTTTGGTATTAACAACTTAACTGATGAGTCCGCAAATACAGGTCCGCATACTTTTCCAAACAGAACTTACTCTATTGACTTGAAATGGAAATTCATGTGAGGAGTTTAATCCTTTAAACGGGCAGGTTGTTTCTGCCTTGTAGTTCGTAAGTGGTACTGAGAAGTATAAGTAATGACTAACTACTTCTCAATACGCTGCACCGCGGGAAGATCCCTGAGGTTGGTCAGGGGCTTCTTGTTTATCGTGTCTGTATCCTCCTAAGCGGACACGATAGGAATGGTTAACGCCCGGATCACAATGACCTGTGATCCGGAGCGTTTCCTTTCCTAAAATTTACTAACACCGTTGTCTGAAAAGACCGGAGACAAGTTTCATGCGAAGTCAAAAGTGGATTAAATTTATATTTGCAGGTTTTATATTTCTTACTTCATGTGCTGGACCTGGGCTGGATGTTGTTCCAGATAAATTGAGTGATAGTGCTAAGACCGAGGAGAGTAGTTCTGAAATTGTTTGGGAACCAGTGCCACGACCTGTTGCTAAAGGAAATGACGGTCAATTATTGATCCGAACTTCTGAGTCCATGAACCTGCTTTATGTAGCACACAATAACAAGGGTAAACAGAACTTGTTCATGGCCAAAACAAAGAATATTGGTGACAGTTTTTCCGGGTCGATAACAGTGAACTCGGAAGAGGGCGAAGTCAGTGCTCATGGAGAAAACGGTCCTAAGTTAAGAAATGGAAAGGGCAGAGGTATGTTTGCCGCCTGGGTGGGAAAACGAGATATCAAATTCGCCCGTTCCATGAACTTTGGTAAAAGTTTTAGTACGGCTATTCGAGTTAATGATGATGAAGGGAAAGCATCGCAATCATTTTTCACTATGGAGGTGGCTCCCGATGGCACTATCTATGTTATTTGGTTGGATGGACGCGATAGAAAGTCCGGAAAACCCGGAACCTCTTCTGTCTATATTGCCCGTTCTGTCGATCAGGGTAAATCCTTCGAAAAAAATATAAAAATTTCTGGAGACATATGTCCGTGCTGTCGCACTGCACTGGCTTTTGGGGATAATGGTGAAATATTCGCTTCATGGCGCCATATTTATGATGAAAGCGAGAGGATTATTGTCGTCGCCACTTCACTGGATGGAGGCAAGACATGGAGCAAACCGGTGAAAGTGTCAAAGAAAGGCTGGAAGATTAATGGCTGCGCTCATTCTGGTCCTGCTATGAAGTATACAGGTGGAAAACTATTCATCACCTGGTACACCGGGAAAGATGACAAGGCCAGTTTAAAATATTCCTATTCTTCGGATAATGGAAAATCATTCGAAGAAGCAAAGAATCTGCAAGGTGCAATTCTGGATGCCAATCATCCCGATATAACAGTAATTGGAAAAGAAGCATGGGTCATTTTTCAAGGTCGAGATCCGAAACAGGCTGGGGGATGGAGCCGGGAGACAGCCTGGCTGGTTAAGATCAATGAGAGGGTAGAGGTTTCAAACCCTTTGCCGCTTCCGTCCACAGGGGGTGGTGTAGCTTATCCATATTTGTTCAAAGGTAATGGTGGTCGTGTGTATGCCATGTGGACTGAGTTTGGTGAAGAAGGTCCGCAGGTAATGCTTTGCCGTGGGCGGATTCAGTCATAATTTAACGTCGAACAGTTTATGAAAAATCTTGTTTCAAAATATTTTAAGCACTCTTTTGATTTGAGCCATGCAGCTTTTATCTCTATTGTCGCGCATTCTATATTCTTTGCAACACAACCTTTTGGATTGTTTGACAAGCCAATGGTTCAGGAAAAGAAATATGAAAAGATTCGACTGGAAGTAGTCAAGAAACCGGAAGTTGTTCGGGTGTCTCAAAAAATAGTTGTACCAAAAAGAGCGGTTCTACGCAAGAAACCGATTCTTTCAAAACCAGTTGTTACAATGATGAATAAACCGATAAGCCAAATTAAAAGTGCTTCCATACAGTCCAACAAGCCAACGGTTGATCCAGTAATAAATAAAGCACCAAGATATCATCAGACGATTCCTTCTCCTGTCGGTATAACTCAGGCTGGCAGGTTTGTGGCAAAAAATGCACGGGTAAACGTTTTTGCAAAAATCAATACTACTCCAACAAAAAAATTGGGGTTGGGGAATCCGCGAACTTCAAGGTTAACCTCATCAGGTGTTCATGCAGCGTTTGATCGCAAAGCATTTCAACCCAGAACTCGAGTGGATAAAGTACATAAACTCAATCGAGGATCTGTTGGATATTCAGCACTAGTTAACACTCATGGTGTCATTAATAATTCTTTTAATCCACAGATAAGAAATGTAGCCGCATTGTCTCTTGATAAACAGGACGAAATTTCGAATGAGGAATTGAATGAGCTCTGGGTTGGCTACACCACCACAGTGAGGCAGATGATCGCTCTTGCTAAGGTTTATCCCCCAAAGGCTCGCGATAAAGGACAACAAGGTAAAATTAATCTGTCATTTAGACTAGGAAAGAAAGGCGACGTGCTTAAGCTTTTAGTAGAAAATTCCTCCGGTTATAAAATGCTTGATGAAGCGGCTCGAAATGCGGTTAAAAATGCTGGACCATTTCCGCCAATCCCGGAAAAACTAAACAAACAATATGTATCATTAAAACTTCCCGTTTCATTTATTTTGAGATAAACCATGACAAAAAATATTTTTTTTAATTCATTAAGATTGATTTCAATATGTTTTTTTATATTGAACGCGTTGAGCAGCTCTGTGGTTTTTGCAGAGGTTGCAAAAATTGACTCTAACTTTGATGGCAAGATGGATCAATGGAGACATACCACCACTGATGGAATGATTTCTAAGATTGAACACGACACCAACTTCGATGGCATTATTGACCAGGTTGAACATTTCGTGGGTGATAAAGTTTTAGTCAAGGCAGAATTTGATGTCGACAAGAATGGAAAAATGGATCAAATTCAGCATTACTCTGATCAGGGTAAACTGGAGAAAATCGAAAAGGATAGTAAAAATACCGGCAAGTTTGATTGGAAAGAAAAATTTGATGATAATGAAAAGATTGAGCGTGTCGAAATCGATGAAAATGGTGACGGGAAGGTAGATATCTGGCAATACTTTGATAGCAATCAAAAGATAAAGCAGACCGACTACGATACCGACTTTAATGGCACTACTGACCGTTGGGATTATTTCGTTAGTGAAAAAATAGAGAGGGTAGGATTTGATACGAACTCTGATCAGATACCTGATCAATGGCAGTTTTTCAAAGGACTCAATGTTTTAGTAAAAATCGAGAATGATACCAATTTTGATGGTAAGGCAGATCGTTGGGAGATTTTTAATTCATCCGGAAAATTGACTCGAATTGAGATGGACAGAAACTTCGACGGAAAACCAGATATGGTTCAGGAACAATGAAGCTCTGAGTCTCTTTGTTTAGTAACTTTATAAGAAAGGGTTTTTAATGGATGTGATTAATGATTTGGTCGGGTTGATTTCCAAGGGTGGGATAATAATGCTCCCCATTTTTCTTTGCTCGGTCATTGCCCTTGCGATCGTTATTGAACGCATAATTTTTTTTAAAAAATATATTGTGGATATTGATGGTTTTTTTAATCCTGTCCTTAATTTGATAAAAGAAGGTCATGCTGACAAAGTATTGGATCAGTGTCAAAAATTCCCCAACCCCTTAGGGCGCATTATTGAAGCTGGGCTCGGGGAAAAAGATATTCCTCGTTGGAAGCTGGAAGAAAAACTAACGCTCGCAGGTCAGGAAGAAGTAAATTCTTTGGAAACAAATATGCGTGGTCTTGAGGTCATTGCTACGATTTCTCCCTTAATGGGTCTGTTGGGTACCGTTATTGGAATGGTGCAGGCTTTTAATAAAGTCGCCGAATTTGAGGGGCAGGTGGACCCGAGCCTTTTGGCGGGTGGTATATGGGAGGCTTTGTTAACAACCGCAGCTGGATTGTCTGTAGCCATTCCGACTGTAATCATGTTGCATTATTTTGACCGGAAGAAAGAGAAGCTAGCTTTTGCCCTCAATAAATATGGCCAACAGTTTATTTATTCTATGGATATTAAGTTTTACCCGACTGATCAAAAGTCTTCCTGATCTCGCTATGTTGAATATTACCAAAGGCAATCCTAAACGCTTCAAACCAGATCTTGCTCCCTTGATCGATGTGGTCTTTCTTCTGCTGATATTTTATATGCTTACCTTTGCTATTCCTGCGCAAGGTCTGGATGTGAAGTTGCCAAATGAAACTTCACCCAATATCCTTGAAGAAATGCCATTGGTTATCAGGATTAATCAGGCTGATGATATTCAAGTGGGTGATCTATCAACCAATTTGAAAAGTCTCATGCCAATTTTGCAGTCAGAGATTAACCGTAGAAACAATAAAGCCGTAGTTGTGCACACTGATGATAAAGCCTTGTACGATATTTTTGTTCAGGTTTTTGATATGGCGCGTCAAGCTGGTGCCAGTGACTTTTCACTGGTATTGTAGTTATTGTTTTAACGTGGATAGCTATGATCAAAATTAAAGGAAATCAAAAGAGAAATATTGAGATGGACTTAGTTCCACTGATCAATATTGTTTTTCTATTGCTGATTTTCTTTATGCTGACCTCAAGTTCGATGAGCGGTGCTTTGCAGGCAGAACTCCCCAAAGCACTTTCTGCAAGTAAAATTCCCGGAAAAAATATTGTGATTAAAATTTCTCGTGCAGGATCGCTTGAGCTTAATGGAATAGTTGTTGGACGTGATGAGCTTCAAAGCCAAGTGGAACAGGTTTTAGCTCAAACTAAAATTAAAGCGGTCGAGATACACGGAGACAAAAATATTCAATTTGAGTTGTTTGGCAGTTTAATAGAACAAATTCGAGCGGCTGGGGTTGAAGATTTCATTTTTGCTACGGATAAGTTAGAGACCCAATAGGTTTGGGAAGATTATAACCACTGTTTGTTCGTGTGTTCTTCAAAGTGCTTGTGATATACGGTGCCCGATTTAAATATTATTTAGCTCAACTCAGAAGTCGTATTGCAAGGCTAGGATGAAAATTGAGTCGGTGGCTTTTACATCCACAGGTGCGGCGTTGTCATAATCGAGAATATGAGATAGGTTTAAAGCCCATGCCTCAGCTAAACGGGTATTCAACTCCGCTTCATTGCGAAGCTTATAGTCTCCTACATTTTCAAGACTGGGGAACAAAATGGTTTTATTGTTAAAACTTAAAATTTCTGAAAATTGAAAGTCGAATATTCCAGCAAATCTACCTGTCATGAATTGAGTGTCAACACCGGTTTTTAAATCCTCAGAAAAATAAGTAAGCCCAGCCTCTAAACTCAAATTCTTTACCTGATCATCCCAAACAACATAGCCAACCCCCGGCCCAATTGCCAAACGTAAATTGAGGTTTTTGAATTTGTCCTTGAGTGCTTCGAGCGATAATAGTCCATACCATTTGTCGTTAAAGAAATGATTATACTGTCCTCGTCCAAAAGTGTTTCTGGAAGTGATTTTATCGTCTTCTTCTGTGTAAATAGTACGAAACTTGACCTCAAACCTTTCTGTGTCGAGTTTTAGTTTGCCCTCACCGCCAAAAGAAATAGTTAACCTGTCCGTGTTCCCTGTCTGATGAGAACCACCAGCATAAACTTTACCCTTCCAGATTTTTGGTTTTACTTTGGGTGCATTGATTGAAATTATTTCTTCAAACGGAATAATAGCTCTTCTGGAAGAATTTGCCCCTTTGATTGAATAAAGACCATCTTTGGTTGGGTTCAGTTTTCCTTTAACCGACCACCCATTCTCAAGTTGCACACGAACTGAATGATTGGTTCTTAGTGATTTAACCTGAGACTTATCCAGTTCAATACTTTTTGAATAGGGAGTGGAAATTTTCAAAATGCCTTTTGACAGGGTCAGAACTTTTCCTGAAATTTTGTCCATATTTTTCAAGTAAATTTCATCTGAATAACCATGCTTTGGGGCAAAAAGTAAAAAGCAAAACACAAATAAAGAGGTGTAACAGATATTTTTAAATTTCATTTGTATAATTTTTAGTTAGGGTGTTTGTAGCAGGGAAATATATGAATAATGGTAAGAATGTTGCCGAGTCAAGTGATTCCGACTGTTGATAAATGGTCGAGAGATCAGATATAGCCTTCCCACTGGTCAATAGGCATAGCTTAGAATTGGGGGGGGGAGTGCCGGCGTGAAGAGGTTTGATATAAATAACTTGTGGCTCTATTGTCCCTGTTTGTTCATGTATTCTTCGAAATGTTTGTGATACATAATGTCCCATTCGGGGGAACCTTCGCGGGGTGCGTTGGCATAGGTATTCATTATCCGTCTGGCTTCTGTATCTGCTTTATCATCTAGCTGCAGAATATCCGTCATCACTCGAGTGATATCCAAGCGGATGTCGTTGAGATCGGCTTTATAATCCAGTTCATCTCGTTTAGCAAAATCGCGGACGATGAGACTGCTTATGTGATTAATTTTATCTCGGCTGATTTTCATAGTTTTTGGGGAACTTTAAAGGATGAGTCCACGCTCACGGACTAATTTTGATTTCACCATCTGGAACACCCGCCCGTAATCCATCATGTCTCTTTCATACTCCTGAGTTTTGGATTCTAGCAAGGTTTTCACTTCTTCATTGAGCAGATCTTCAACCATGAGGTCATCAGTTATGATTGCATTAATGACTGCTTGCAATTTTTCAGGAGTTTCTTCCCAGATAACCAGGTCTTGATCAATTAGAGATTTGACAATTCTTTTTGAGAGAAGCTCGGTAAATTCTTTAGTGATACGCATTATTTAGGCAGTTCGATTTTAATTTTATTAAAGAGCGGGAGACGGGATTCGAACCCGCGACATTCAGCTTGGGAAGCTGACACTCTACCAACTGAGCTACTCCCGCACAATCAGTCGGCGTTTTTTTCACCCAGAATTAAAAAACAGTTTGTGTCAGTTACCTGTATATCAATGATCGGGGTTTTCTGCTGATGCATCTCCTGAATGACCTTGTTCACCATGGTCTCTATCGCCGTTGCACCTTCTTCGGCAATGTCGAGAACTCTGATACCTGTGACTTTTTTGCTGTTAAGGGACATTCAATTTAAAATTGATCCGGCGTACTGCCCGTCCATAGACCATTTCCCTTTGTATTTAAAGGGAAAACAAGTTTTAGGGTGTGACTAAATTTTCGATCATTATCCACTATTTAGTCTTTGTAATCAATATTAATTGGGAAACCGACACAAAATGTAATTCCCAGAATTTTGTTTGAGAAAGGTTATTGAAATTATTCTATCAATTGAGTAAGATGACAAATTAAAATAACTCATGAAAACACAAAAAGTTGCGGGAACATGGCTATTTTCCAGGTTCCCACTTTTTATTTAAATTAGGGCTCAAAAAGGCTCCAGCGAGGAAATTTGTGGTTAAAGAAATAAACTTTAAGGAAAAGATACCAGTTACTCATCATTTGATTGAGCTTAAAAACCGGCTGATACAAGTGACCTTGGTTGTAGCGTTATTTTTTGGTGTTTGTTTTTATTTCGTCGATTTCCTTTTACTATGGCTGCAAGACCCGTTGCCCGCAAAGTATGCTGAACTTACTTTTATAACACCAACAGAGCCATTTTTTACCGCCATGAAGGTCTCCTTCATGGGGTCGGTGTTCATTTCCATGCCTTGGATTTTGTACCATGTTTGGGGGTTCATAGCTCCTGGATTAAAGGTTAAAGAGAAAAAGATCACCGCCTCATTTGTTGCCTTTGGAACTGCCTTTTTCCTTTTTGGTGGCTTGTTTTGTTATTTTCTCGTTGTACCTCTGGGATTAAAATTCTTACTAAATTACGGCTCGGAATGGTGGAAAATGCAGGTCACCATCGGATTTTATTTTTCCTTTGTTGTGAAAATGATTCTGGCCTTTGCGTTTGCTTTTCAAACTCCACTCATCATGATTTTATTGACCAAGTTTGGTGTGGTCAATACAGTCAAGATGAAGCTTTACCGTAAATGGGCATTTCTCGGAACATTTGCTCTGTCAGCAGTTTTAACCCCACCCGATATTATTACTCAAGTATTATTGGCATTTCCGCTTTATGGTTTGTATGAGTTCGGTGTTGTGGTATCCCGATTTTTTGAAGACCCCAAAAACCGAGAATTAGCTTTCAAGCAAATGCAAGCAGAAGCGGTCGCCAAGAAAGCCGCCAAGGAAGCTGCACAAAGGGCGACGATGGCAGCTAAACAACAAGCTAAGGCTTCTAAGAAAACTCGTAAAACTTCCTGATCAAACTAAAAAGACCAGTAGGGAAATTAGTCGTGGATAGTGAAAGACGATTAATACTTTTGCGATGGCAAAACCTGTATGCACCAGTATTGGGACAACTATTGAGCCTGTAGCCCGTAACAATCCCGTTGATATCATCCCTAGAAATAAATTCCCCATACTTGGTTTGAAGTGAAACAAACTGTATAGCAAACCCCCGCCAATGACAGCTTGACCATTAGGTTGATTTTTTAATAAGTGATTAACAACCAAGCCTATCACGAACACTTGATCAAAAACTGTTATGACGATGGCAATTAAAATGTTGCCTGATAAAGACGGTTTGAATGCAATTTCTGCAGGAACTCTAAGGTCCGCTCCTGCAAACAATTCGGATTGGGAAAGTCCTGCCCTAATTATCAAGCTATCAATTAAGGGCACACTGATGACAGGCAGAAGTCCCAGTAGAATGCCTCCTGCCAGTATTTTGCCGATGTTGTTGAAGCCTAATTGTTGCAGGGATACTCGTTTCGAAACTAGAGTGATCAGTAGAACAGATGCAAAATAAAGAATAGGCCAGAATTCATAAATAAAACGATTGCCGGGAAAAGCAAGATTGACCGCCGGGAAAAGGACCAGAAAGTAGAAGGCTAGAATTGGAGTGATAATTTTCACACTGTGATATTGAGATCGGCGTTTAATCCTGCCCGGGATTCGTGATTTGAGTCACGGGAATTTTATTGCGGGGTTTTTGCGGCGTTGCCAGATATATGAACTGTAGGTTCTTCTTCAGATAGTAGACCACTGATATGATTTTCTACGGGGTGAGGGATACCACTGATATGGACTTTGTTGTTATCATCAGAGTAAAGCTCATCCTGCAATAGAGTGGCATTGAGATAAAACCCCCCGAAAATTAGGCCGGAAAGTATGCAGGACTCAAGGAATATGTTTTTCCACATAACAGATTGGTTAAATTGGTTATATACCATTTGTATTTTAAAATGTTTTATTGGTAATTACAACTTAATAGCCAAGCTCACCTACTTAGTTGACAAAACCTGCTTCTTTATTTAGTATCTCGTTTAAGTTAAACTACCCATAGCCACCCACCCGGGCATATATACATCATTAAGGACCAACCATTCTCCTCAAAATTGATGAGGCAAGTTTTTAACCGGAAAATATCATGAAAAAAATTGCTATCGCTTCCGATCATGGAGGATTCGACCTTAAGGAAAGTATTATAGCTCACCTGTTAAATACAGGTTGGGAAGTTGATGATTTGGGGCCCCATAGCGGAGATTCTGTGGACTACCCTGACTTCGGGATAAAGCTTGCCGAAGAGGTTTCAGAAAAAAAAGTAGAACGCGGCATCGTGATATGCGGGACGGGCATAGGAATGTCCATCGTTGTTAATCGCTTTCCGGGGATTCGCGGGACTCTATGCTCCGATCTCTTCACGGCTAAATTATGCCGCGAACATAATGACTCAAATATTCTGGTCATGGGGGGTAGGGTGATAGGTAAGGGGTTGGCCGCTGAAATCGTCAATACTTGGCTCAACACACCATTTGAGGGGGGGCGCCACCAAAGGCGGCTCGATAAAATCAATCAAATAGATGCTTCTTTAAAGTCTAAAAAAAATATTTAATTTAAGGAGATAGTTAAATTGTCACTTGCCGATTTTGATCCAGAGATCGCCCAATCTATTAAAGATGAGACCGAGCGGGAAAATAATACCCTTGAGATGATCGCCTCTGAAAACTTTGTCAGTGCTGAAGTGCAAGAAGCTCAAGGCTCAGTCATGACTAATAAATATGCCGAAGGTTATCCGGGCAAACGTTATTACGGAGGCTGTGAGTTTGTCGATATCGCCGAGAGCCTTGCTATTGAGCGGGCAAAAAAAATATTCGGTGCCGAGCATGCCAATGTCCAGCCGCATTCAGGCTCTCAGGCCAATATGGCGGTTTATCACACGGTTTGTCAGCCCGGAGATACGATACTGGGGATGAACTTGTCGCATGGTGGGCACCTGACTCATGGCTGTCCGGTAAACTTTTCTGGCTACACCTACAACGTTGTTGCTTATGGAGTGAATCAGGAAACCGAGCAGATTGACTACGATGAAGTCCGAAAATTGGCTCAAGAAAATAAGCCAAAAATGATCATAGTGGGTGCGAGTGCCTACCCCAGGGTGATTGATCCTGTTAAATTCAAGGAAATTGCCGATGAGGTTGGGGCAAAAATCATGACCGACATAGCACATCCTGCGGGATTGGTTGCGGCGGGGCTTTACCCCTCACCCGTACCCTATTCAGACTTTGTCACAACTACCACGCATAAAACCTTAAGGGGTCCTCGTGGTGGAATGATTTTATGTCGGGAACAAGATGCCAAAGAGGTCAACAAAAAGATCTTTCCCGGTATACAGGGCGGACCCCTCATGCATGTGATTGCCGCAAAGGCTGTTGCTTTTAAGGAAGCATTAAGTCCAGACTTTGTGACCTATCAAAAACAGGTGATTGCGAATGCTCAATGCCTGGCGCAGTTTTTAATCGATCAGGGTTATAAAATTGTCAGTGGTGGAACCGATACGCACTTGATGTTGCTCGATTTGCGTCCTCAAGATATAACAGGTAAAGATGCCGAAGCCGCTCTTGAAAAGGCCGGTATCACAGTGAATAAAAATACCGTTCCTTTTGAAACCCGGAGTCCATTTGTAACATCTGGTGTTCGAATAGGCACACCCGCGCTGACCACTCGGGGAATGAAAGAAAATGAAATGCGTAAAATCGGAGAAATGATTATCCGGACACTCGAAAAAGTTGAGGATGATAGTTTACACGCCGAAACCCGTAAAAAAGTTCGTGAACTCTGCGACCAGTTTCCACTTCACCTGGAACTCACCAATAAATAAACTATGAGATGTCCAGGCTGCTCCGGCATGGAAAACAAAGTTATCGACTCCCGCTTGAATAAAGAGGGCACGGTTATACGAAGGCGAAGGGAATGCCTAAGTTGCTCAGAAAGGTTCACCACCTATGAAAAACTGGAGAGGTCTTTACCCCTGCTGATTAAGAAAGATGGTCGGCGTGAGGAGTTTGATCGCGACAAGATCATTGATGGCGTTAAAAAAGCCTGCCAGAAAAGACCGGTCAGCATTAAAGATATAGAAGAACTTGTAGACCGTGTCGAACAATACCTTCAGGAACTAGGTGAGAAGGAAGTATCCGCCGTCAAGATTGGCGAAAAGGTTATTAGTGAAATCTATAACCTTGATGACGTCGCTTACGTCCGTTTCGCTTCTGTCTATCGATCATTTAAAGATGTGAATGAATTCATGGTCGAGCTCAAAGAAGTCCTCAAGAGTAAAGAAGGCAAAACCCCCGACCATTTGCAGTAACCATTCTCTGCCTCTAGGGCCAGTAGTGGGTGTACCTCTGTAGGCAGGGAGGCATGTTTATCATACAGTTTTCTGGCATTTTGCTTAAAAAGTATAAAGTTAGGTTATCCCCGGAAGTTATGCTACACTGTTTATCTAATAAAGGTTGTTCAGTTGTAGTGTAAGTTGATTCTTTCTAGTTTCTCGCCTTGAGTAAATCTTAAAAAACACTTTAGTCTGTCAGATCAAAAGTCGTTTTGTTTTTTCTCCAAGTGGTTCGCTAAAAGTTCTTGCATCAATCCAACCCCATTTAATATCAGTGAGAATGTTAGCCAGACTTTCTGGTTGTACGTTTCCACACACTTGCAGGAGAGTATTTATCATGGCAGTAGGAACAGTAAAATGGTTTAACGAAAGTAAGGGTTACGGTTTCATTCAATCCGAAGATGACAAAGATCTTTTTGTTCATTTCTCCGAGATTCAGGGAGAAGGGTTTAAGACTCTTGTAGAAGGTCAGTCGGTCGAATTTGAAGAAGGTATGGGCCAGAAAGGTCCACAAGCCACTCGCGTAATACCTAAATAAATTCCGCAAAACACCATCAGGCAGAACTTCAATTCTGCCAGAGTCCTTTTGGTTTCATATGATGATGTGAAAGGGCTCGGCCATTTGGTCGAGTCCTTTTTCTTGTTTTCGAAGAATACACAGTTCAAGGACAAGATCTCCGGTTTACCAACTTAAAACAAAGCGAAGTCTTGTAAAACTCTTCACTTTTGAGAAAACTTTTCTCGCTCAAATTTTATAAAAATTACTATATGCTTTCCTTATCACTTTTATATATAAAACGTAACTGGCTTGGGAATATACGCAATGACATACTTGCTGGTATGGTTGTCGCGCTGGCACTTATTCCTGAAGCGATTGCATTCTCGATCATTGCTGGCGTTGACCCCAAGGTTGGTTTATACGCTTCATTCAGCATGGCTGTTATCATTGCGTTTGTCGGGGGCCGTTCTGGTATGATTTCTGCTGCAACTGGTGCTATGGCACTTGTTATGGTTTCGCTTGTGAAAGAACACGGGCTTGAATACCTTCTTGCTGCCTCCATCCTGACAGGGATTTTACAAACTCTTGCGGGTTTTTTCAGGTTAGGCTCCATGATGCGATTTGTATCACGCTCTGTCGTAACCGGGTTTGTAAATGCTCTGGCCATTCTGATATTCATGGCTCAGTTGCCCGAGTTTAAAGGTGCAGGAATCCAGATGTACGGCATGGTTGCTCTTGGGTTGGCTATTATTTATATCTTTCCGCGTTTCTCAAAAGCTATTCCATCACCGCTGGTCAGCATCATAGTAGTGACTGGTATCTGCATGTATTTCGGATTAGATTTACGCACGGTCGGTGATATGGGTGAGCTTCCCTCTACGTTACCAATTTTTCTGTTACCCGACATACCCTTCAATTTAGATACATTGCGGATTATTTTCCCATATTCCCTGACGCTTATGGCTGTTGGCCTGCTTGAGTCACTGATGACAGCAACCATTGTCGACGACCTGACAGACACGCCGAGCAACAAAAATCGCGAATGCGTAGGACAAGGTGTTGCAAATATCGTGTCTGGATTTTTTGGTGGTATGGCAGGTTGTGCAATGATCGGGCAATCGGTTATCAATATTAAGTCCGGTGGTCGTGGTCGTCTGTCTACACTTTTCGCGGGACTGTTTCTATTGTTTCTGCTTTTGGTTCTTGGTGATTGGGTTCGCCAGATCCCGATGGCCGCCCTCGTTGCTGTCATGATAATGGTTTCGATTGGAACATTCAGTTGGTCGTCTTTTAAAAATCTAAGAACACATCCAAAAACCTCCAGCCTGGTAATGATAACCACCGTGATAGTCGTCGTTATTACACATGATTTGGCGATGGGTGTCTTTGTTGGAGTTTTGACGAGCGCTCTTTTCTTCGCTCGCAGAGTATCGCGACTGTTGAAAATTGAATCTCATTTGTCAGACGATGCTGAGGAGCGTATCTACAAAGTTTATGGGCAGGTCTTTTTCGCTTCCGCAGCCAGGTTTTCTGAATCTTTCGATTTCAAGGAAGTGATTCAACGTGTGACCATTGATGTCAGCGTAGCTCACTTCTGGGATTTGTCCGCTGTAGGCGCCTTGGATAAAGTTGTCATGAAATTCCGTCGTGAAGGAACTAGCGTTAAGCTGCTTGGAATGAATGAAGCAAGTGCCACGATTGTTGATAGTCTGGCAGTGTATGACAAACCCAACGCGCTTGAACTGATACCAAAACATTAAGGGGAGAGAAACAATGGCAAAACTATTAGTATGTGTTGACGGATCGGCTTACGCAGATAATCTCTGCGCCAATGCCGCCTGGGTTGCCAAGCAAATAAATGCCGAAGTTGACCTTCTTCATGTTTTGCGTCGCCCTTCAGACTATCAGGCACCTACAGACCATACTGGATTAATGAACCTTGAGGTACGCAGTAATCTTCTGGAAGAATTAACAAAGGTTGATGAAGAGCGAGGTCGTCTGGATCAAGAGAAGGGGAAAATTATTCTTGAGCATGGGGCGAAAATTCTGCAAAAAGCCGGTGTTGAAAACATAAACCTTATCCATCGGCGTGGTAGCCTGGTTGAAACTATTCAAGAGTTTGAAGACTCTGCCGAGATGATCTTTATGGGTAAGCGCGGTGAGCACGCTAACTTGAGTTCTATATTTCTAGGATCGAACCTGGAAAAAGTCGCGCGAGCAATCCACAAACCTCTCTTCATCACATCTTCTGTAGTTCGGCCGGTCAAACGCTTCTTGATAGCCTATGATGGTAAAGACAGTGTGCGTAAAGCGATCGACTATGTTGCCGAGCAACCCTTGTTGAAAAATGTTCGAGAGTGTCACCTGCTGGCTGTTGAACGTGCAAAAGACAATATCCAAACCTCGGAAGTCGAACAAATCTTAAGCCAGGCCGGATTTGAAACTGTGGTCAAGATGGAACAAAATCAGCATCCAGACAAAGCCATATCGTCTTATGTTGTTGAAAATGAAATTGACCTTCTTATTACAGGCGCCTATAGCCATTCGCGCATGCACAGCCTGTTTCTGGGAAGCACAACCGCATCATTGATCAAGGCCTGCAAGATACCTCTGTTATTATTCAGATAGAATATTACCTTCCCCGGCATGAAGCCAAAGTTTAATATCACAAGAGGGTAGGTGGGAAAGAAGGTGAAACCCCCGGAGACCATCGGCGTTAGAGATGTGGCTTCGTTCGTAATTTGTTGGCACTACTATGCAGTCAATGAAGATGTTCCCGGTGTGAGATGCCGGAATGCAAAATAAAACTGCTACGAAAATGTTCATAAAATCATACGGGGAAAATTATAAACAAGATGCATAGAGTACAGTAAGCACCAAAGCTCTGTGGTTTTGGTCTATTGAATCTGTGTGTCTTCAATGAAACCACACCGAGGAATATAACCTTTCTTTTCTCGCCTCCTCAATGCAACCAAGCTTATACTACCTGAAGGAAATTTTCCTTGAGGTCCCTTTGATGAAACCTGTTTTGGATTCAAATAGTATCTATGATTGCCCTCGATCAAATCAGTAAATCTTATGATGGAGTTTCCAGAATCATTGACAACCTTTCCTTAGAAGTATTGGAAGGCGAAATCTTGATGGTCCTTGGGTCTTCTGGTTGCGGTAAATCGACAGTACTTAAAATGATCAATCGTTTGATCGAGCCGACAGAAGGAAGGATATTTTTGGATGGAAAAGATATTCAGCATCAAGATCCGATAGCACTTCGACGATCCATCGGATACGTTACCCAGGGTATCGGCTTATTCCCGCATTTGTCTATTCGAGAGAATGTCTCCATGGTCCCACGCCTTTTAGGCTGGCCCGAAGCCCGGATAAACAACCGGTGTCGTGATTTGCTTGAATTGGTTCACCTGTCTCCCGAAATTCATGCTGATCGATTTCCTGATGAACTTTCAGGTGGCCAGCAACAGCGCGTAGCCGTTGCCCGTGCTTTGGCAGCTGATCCGGCTTATCTCTTGATGGACGAACCTTTTGGAGCGTTGGATGCAATCACAAGAGATTCTCTCCAACAGGAATTTTTGGATTTGAAACAACAACTGAATAAAACGATTATTTTTGTCACTCACGATATTGTTGAAGCCGTTACTCTAGGGGATCGTATCGCCATCCTCCATGAAGGGCGACTGGAACAAATTGGTACCAGTGCGGAAATCCTGGAAAATCCTGCCACCGAATTCGTTCAGAATCTATTTGCGAAATCTGTCAAGTACTGGAAGGATTTCAAAACCATTTTATAATGAATAATACACCCTTGCCAGATTACATTATCGAACGCCTGCCAGAGATTTGGCAGCGCATCGGGGAACATATTTTTCTTACAGGGATATCTACCTTGACAGCGGTGCTTGTCGGCATTCCCCTGAGTATTTTGGCTTTCTACCGACCTGGGTTGCGCGGTCCGCTTTTGGGAACAGTCAGTATTTTGCAAACGATCCCCAGTCTGGCTATGTTGGTTATCCTTTTAGCCCTTTTCCAGAAAATCGGAGTAATACCGGCAATTGTTGCGCTCATTCTCTATGCTCTTCTCCCTATAGTTCGGAACACTCTTGCTGCGCTTCAGGGAATTGCACCGGAGATCATCGAAGCGGCTCAGGGAATAGGCATGACAGAATGGCAAAAAATGCGGTTGATCAGGATTCCTCTGGGGATTCCAGTAATTATGGCGGGTATTCGGACTGCCTCAGTAGCGGGAGTAGGCATTGCAACCCTCGCAGCATTTATCGGAGCGGGAGGTTTGGGAGAATTTATCAATCGCGGTCTGGCACTTTCCAACACTCGTTTGATTTTTCTTGGTGCGATTCCTGCGGCACTACTGGCCTTACTGGTAGATTTTGTGTTGGGTTATATAGAAAAGGTTTGTGACCCAAAACGAAACAGACATCGATCTCACCGGTTTCACATTGGTATGAAACTCTCCATAGCTCTGGCCCCACTTTTCCTTTTGATTCCTGTTTTTATAAGTTTTTTTCCCTGGTCCTCGCAAACCACAGGATCTTCTGAAAAGAATGAAACAAAAAGTATTAATATTGTTCGCATTGCATCAAAAAATTTCACAGAACAGATTATCCTCGCCGAAATGATGGCCCAGATGATTGAAAAAAAAACCCAACTTTCCGTGGAACGTAAGTTCAACTTGGGCGGAACAATTATTTGCCATCAGGCCTTAAAAAGGGGGGAGATTGATCTGTACGCGGAATACACTGGAACAGGCTTGATGGCCATTCTAAAACTTCCCGCAATAAACAATCCAGATGAAGTATATCAACGTGTGTCAGAAGAATACCGTAATCGGTTCAACCTGATTTGGTTGCAACCTTTTGGATTTAATAATACCTATACTATCACCGTCCGAAAGCAGGACGCATTGCGAAATCAATGGGAGTTTATTTCTGACCTGATTCCGATGTCTTCAAAATTGGTAGCGGGTTTTTCTGGGGAATTTCAGGAAAGGCCTGACGGATATCCTGGGTTTCAGGAGGTTTATGGGTTTAAATTTAGTAAAGTTCATGATCTGGACCCAGGTCTGATTTATCAGGCTTTGGCCAAGGGATCGGTGGATGTGATCGACGGTTATTTGACCGATGGACGGATTCCAGCATACAACCTGGTTTCCCTAAAGGACGATAAGAAATTTTTCCCTCCTTACCATGCAGCACCAGTAGTCAGGGAAGAAACTCTGAACGCTTACCCAGATCTGCGGATGGCATTGGCTCCTCTAGGTTCCCTCATAGACAACACAACCATGAGGATTCTTAATTATGAAGTGAATGAGAATAAACGAGATATTCCAGAATTGGTGAAAGAATTTTTGAAGAACAAAGGAACTTTATGATTTCGAACGGGTTTCCTTCCATATACCAACCGTTCTGGATATGTAGATAAGGTTGAATATGACAATCTAGTGGGTGGAATTGAGCTTTTTATCTCTTCCCGCGTGGAGTTGCCTCCACAGACGAATTGTACTATCTTCATCCTGCGGGCAAGAGTCTCTAGGCCCCTGAATCTTATGCCAGTTACCCCCACGGTTAGTGGAGTTGAATCCCAGAAAACAAAATGTTACGATACATTCCATATTATTTATTATGAGGTATTCTGCACCTGCGGTCGGCCATGGATAAAATTTCGTTCAATCTGTCTTTATTCAGTTATCTAATGGCCTCTTTGGCGTATTTCGTTTATCTGGCGTACAGGAGGCCTCTGGTTTCGACCATTGCCGGATGGACGGTGGCATTTGGCCTGCTTTGCCAGACGGTCACTATAGGTATTCGTTCAAGCCAGACTGGTCATGGGCCTTATACGACTTCTTTTGAAGTGGCGTTGTTTCTGGCCTGGTTGATGGTAGTGGTTTATTTTTTGACCGAATGGAAATATAAGATTAAAGACTTGGGGGCGTTTGTCATCCCTCTGGTATTTATTGTCTTGTTGTTTTCGGCGTTCCTGTCGAAAGATGCGGCGCTGGTGCCAGAATCGGAGGAGGTGCGTTTCTGGCTCACCATGCACCGAACCTTATCGATCATGGGGTATGCGGCGTTTTCTATCGCATTTGCCGCTGGAATCATGTATTTAATTCAAGAACATCAGGTTAAAACGAAAAAACTCGGCATCATGTATTTCAGGATGCCATCCCTTGAAGTTCTGGACGATTTGAACTTTAAGGTGATAATGATTGGGTTTCCGCTATTCACTTTGGGGTTTATGACCGGGTCTATTTCGAACACGCAAATGAACCTGCCATTTTTCTCTTGGGATCTGACTCGAACCTTACCACTAGTGGCAACGTGGCTGATTTATAGCCTCGTTTTTTTTGGTCGAATGATGGTGGGGTTGCGAGGTAAAAAAGCCGCTCAAGGTGCGATTTTGGGCTTTGTAACGGTAATTGGGACTTATTTTTTGCATATCTTATGATATCAACCGAACCAAATCTTGTTCTTGTCGGGGTCAACCATAAGGCAACCCCTGTGGAAATCCGGGAGAAACTTGCTTTCAATCAAGTCAAGCTGGAAGCTTCTTTGGAGCAACTGGTAAGTCGCCCGGAAATCGCCGAGAACATCATCCTCTCAACCTGTAATCGGGTTGAAATTTACGCCCGTGTTGATGACACGGATCAGGGTATCAAGCTTCTAAAGGATTTCATTTGTGACTATCACGGTATATCGCGGGGTAGTCTGGATCAATATTTCTACAGCTACACAGATAACCAAGCTGTCGAGCATCTTTTCAGAGTTTCCGCAAGTTTGGATTCAATGATTCTGGGAGAGGCGCAGATACTCGGGCAAGTGAAAGACGCTTACAGTACTGCCCGTGCTTCAAGCTCAACCGGGCTGGTTCTGAATCAGTTATTTGAAAAGGCCTTCAATGTCGCCAAAAAAGTAAGAGAAGAAACCGGGATTTCTGAGCGTGGAGTTTCTATCAGTTCGGCAGCTGTGGAGCTGGCTAAGAAAATCTTTGAAGATTTGGAAAATCATTCGGTCATGTTGGTAGGAACAGGTGAGATGGCCGAACTTGCGGCGAAACACTTAATATCCTATGGTGTAAAAACGGTGTATGTCGCCAGCAGAACCTATGAGAGAGCCGTTTCTTTGGCTCAAACCTTAAATGGCTGTGCCTTGGGATTTGATGCTTTTAAGGAAGAGTTGTATCGGGCAGATATCGTTATCACTTCGACAGCCGCGCCTAATTTTATCATCTCGAAGGAAATGATCGAGCAGGCGATAGATAAGAGAAAAAACAAGCCCATATTTCTCATCGATATTGCAGTTCCCCGGGATATTGCCCCGGAAGTGAACGACTTGGAAAATGTTTATTTGTATGACATCGATGATCTGCAAAATGTGGTGAACGCGAATATGGAGGAACGGCAAAAAGAAGCCGAGAGCGCGATGGAAATTATTCAGCAGGAAGTCACTAATTTTAACAACTGGTTTTCCACGCTGGATGCTGTTCCCACGATTGTTGAAATGCGCAACCGCGCCGAAATGATGCGTCTCAATGAAGTGGACAAAACACTCAAGACACTCACCCACCTTTCAGATAATGATCAGAAAGCAATTCATCAATTGACTCAATCATTGGTAAATAAGATTCTACATAAGCCTACGATCAACTTGAAAAAGAAAACCCAGTCGCAGGATGGCCATGTTTACTTAAAAGCCATTCGTCACTTATTTCATTTGGACGATTGAATGGAACCTAGAAAAATTAAAATCGGCAGCAGAGGGAGTCCCTTGGCATTGTGGCAGGCTAATTGGATCAAAGGCCAGTTGGAATCGCTGCATCCGGATATTCCTGTAGAGATTATCATCATAAAAACTTCAGGTGATAAGATTCAGGATGTCCCGTTGGCCAAAATTGGTGGCAAGGGATTATTTGTTAAGGAACTCGAAGAATCCATGTTGAGGAACGAGATCGATTTTGCAGTCCACAGCATGAAAGACATGCCAATAAAGTTTCCTTTTGCTTTGTGTATCGCGGCAGTGACAAAGAGGGAGAATCCTTTCGATGCCTTGATTTCTAAAAACAATATCAAGTTGGATGAACTTCCTAAGGGTGCAAAAGTTGGGACAGGCAGTTTAAGGAGAATGTCACAATTGCTCCACTATCGTCCAGACTTGGACTTGGTTCCTCTTCGCGGTAATCTTGATACTAGGATTAAAAAACTGGAAACAGAAGGGCTTGACGCTATCATTCTTGCAGCAGCAGGACTCATCCGCATGGGTTGGGAAGATAAAATTTCAGAAATTATCAGTCCTGAAATTTTGTTGCCGGCAATGGGGCAGGGTGCTGTTGGTATTGAGACACGCAAACATGATGTCGACAACCAGATTCTTTTAGCAGATATGGATGATGAAGATACACATCTGGCTTTGGACGCAGAAAGGGCGGTTGTCACCCAGCTTGAGGGTGGTTGCAATGTTCCCATTGGCGCGTTTGCGACAATAGAAGGCGATGAAATGACTTTAAAAGGGTTGGTCGCAAGTCTTGATGGTAAAACAGTCTATCAAACAGAATTGAAAGGTCGCAAGCTCGACGCAAAATCCATAGGTAAAGAGTTGGGCAACACCTTATTGGAAATGGGTGGCGATAAAATCATGCAAGAAATTCATGCCACGTGAGTACTCTCTACTGTATTTAGCTATTTCAAAAACTCCCCAAAACAATTCAATTTTCGCTTCTTACGCGGATACCATTTTTGATTTATATTTAAGAAAATTCCGAATGGCATAAATTCTCCCAAAATCAGTAAATATGGAATATCATATATAGGCGTAAATTCTTTTGCTTGCAGGGTTCGATACACATGTTTCTAAAAAGATTAATCCTATTTTCTGTGCTCATTCCTCTTGCCTTGTACGCAAGTGCTGATGCTCACCATATAAGTGGTGAAGTAAAAGTTGAAGGGGATAAAAACCTCAAGAACCTGATCGTATATTTGGAACCAGCGGATTCATCCAAAACTCAATATGAGCCTGTGGTGCATAAGATTATGCAAAAGGGCAGAAGGTTTAGCCCTGACCTGATAGTGGTGAGTCCTGGTGACAAGGTTCAATTCTTAAATGATGAAGATAGAGAAATTGACCATAATATTTATTCCCTCAGCAAGCTAAAGAGTTTTGATTTAGGCTTGGGAGAAAAGGGATCTGTTCTGGAAGTGAGTGTCGACAAGAATGGCTCGGGAAATTTTTATTGTTCTGTTCATAAATTAATGGAAGGCCGTTTGGTTTCCTTAAACACAAGACACTTTGTGGTTTTGGAAAAACCCGGTAGCTTTATTTTACCAAACATACCTCCTGGAAAATGGATTGTGAAAATGTTTGTTTCCCATCGAAGATACAAATCCGCACCGTTAAATATTTCAGTGACAGACTCATCCCATGAGGCTGTTGAATTGAAGGTGGTGAAAAAATGATAAAAACTTTTTCTTTTACTTTGATTCTAATTGCCCTGATTTCATGTTCGTCCGCGCCCGAAATCATTCCTGGGAAGGGAGCTGTTTATGGGTCAATCACAGCAGAAAGTCACAAAGATATTATAGCCAAAGCTTCTAAAGATTATGATGGTTTCTATGGTGTTAATGGCAAAGTAGTTTTCACCGAGCAAATGGTTAATTATGAAAAACTTAAGGAACTGTTTGTTTGTGTGCTGGACCCTTCATATTCAGGAGGAAAAGAACATTTGCTTATTGCAAGTGACGAAAAAATGTCTCAAAGATCTCTGGCAATTGCTAAAGGCGACAAGTTGTGGGTGCAAAATAATTCAACTACAACTCAGACTTTTTTCATTGCCGGGGCAGATGATTACATTCAAGTCTATTCTCCAACTAAGCCAGGGGAGCGTTCGGCGATTACAGTTCAGCAGGAAGGCGAGTTGGAACTTGGAAGTGATGAAAATGAATCTTTGATGACAATCCTCTTGTCTCGAAAAGGTCTTGTTGGACAACAGCATTCATCCGGTGATAAATATAAAGTAGAAAACCTTAATCCAGGTCAGTATAAAATTTTATTCTGGTTTTGGAGGTTGGGTTTTATAGAAAAGACTATTTTTATTGAAGCGGGGGCAAACATTGAATTAAATCAGATTCTATCTGTTGATAAAATTTTGCAAAGCAAAAATGAAACTTAGTGTAAAAATATTTCTTTCATTTTTTATATTTTTCACTCTTCTGTTGGGTTTGACTCTTTACATAACAAATAGTCAGACCGAACAATTTGAGATCAAGAGTCTATCTTCGAAACTCAAAGAAACCCACCTCAGGTTCAACCAACAGTTGAACCGTGAACAAGTTCATACCTTAAAGCTTGCCAAGACACTGACTTTGGATCAGAAATTCCGGTCCTTTCTTTCTCAGATCAAGGACAATTTCTACTCATTCTCTGAAGAGATCGCCCGTGATACCGAAGCAGATTGGGTCTTCATGATCGATGACTCCTTTCACATTCGTGGCATTTACCCTACAGATGAGAATATTACTAAATGGGTGACAGATAATATTTCTAAGTTTCCCATTAAGGATGTGTTGGAAACGGGAGAAGATAGACGGAGTATGATTTCTGGTGATGGCAAATTGATGAGCTCGGTTGCTTTACCCCTGAAGGAATCTCTAACAGATGAATATGCTTTGGGAGTGATGATAGTTGTTAAACATATAGATGATCAATGGGTGGAAGATTTAATCGGCACTAATTTGGCACAGAATGCCTTGCAAATTGTGTTTTTCAGTGATTCCAAAATCGTAGCAGATAATGTATCCGAAAAATTTAGTAAAACCGTTATTGAGAAGTTGACGCAAGTTCCAAGTGGCGCTGGAATGTTAAAGATCGCAGGCGAACGTTATATAACCCAGAGGGGTTCTTATGATAATGGCGCCGGATATTTATACGCAACTAACCTTGATTACTCTCTAATACCCTTTAAGGAAATTCAAAATAAAATTTTACTGATGGGGATAGCTGTATTGTTGGTGGGGTTAATGTTTTCGATAGTTTTCTCAAAGAGAATAGCCCGGCCATTAAGATCCTTGTTAGAGGGTACAAAGGGTGTGATTGATGATAATTACGACTTTGAAATAAAGCACACCTCAAGCGACGAGGTGGGGGAGCTGTCGAAGGCCTTTAATCACATGCTCAAAGGTTTGAGAGAAAAGAAATATATTCAGGATACCTTCGGAAAATATGTTCATCCTTCGATCGTTGAAAACATACTTTCAAATCCCGACAATATCCTGCCTGGAGGTACAAGAAGCTATCAATCAGTTTTGTTCTGTGATGTGGCCAACTTCACCAGTTTCAGTGAGACCATGGCTCCAGAGTCTTTGATTCAATTATTAAATGAATATTTAGGTGCGATGACGGAAGAAATATCACAAACCCATGGCATTTTAGATAAATATATTGGAGATGCTATCATGGCTTTCTGGGGGCCTCCATTCACTCCGGGGAATCATTCTTTATTGGCATGTCAAGCTGCTCTGAATATGCAAGCGCAGCTTAAAATATTACGTCCGCAATGGTTGGCCAAAGGACTTCCTGAAATTAGAATGCGAGTGGGAGTAGCAACGGGTCATATGATTGTCGGCAATATTGGCTCAGAAAAAAACCTTGAATACACTTGTATTGGTGACACTGTTAATTATAGTTCCAGGTTGGAAGGAATAAACAAAATGTATGGGACCGATATCATCATTGATGTGTTCACCAAGAAAAATGTAGAGCATGACCTCCTATTAAGAGAACTGGATACGATTCAAGTAAAAGGCAGGACCCAGGGAGCTCAAATATATGAAGTAATGGCAGAAAGTAAAAAAGCATCCCCAGAACAGATTAGAATAAAATCAGACTATGAGTCTGCATTGGCTTTATATCGAAAGGGAGACTTCGTTCCGTCAGAAGAAGCGTTTGCTACCTTGTATAATACCAGCAAAGATATTCCAAGTAAAAACATGTCAGAACGGTGCCGGGAATATATTGCTACCCCTCCTGAAAACTGGCTTGGGATAGTTGTGATGAAAGAGAAATAATCTCAAAGCCATATTTCTTGATTGTCCAGCCTTTCCAGAGCTAATTCCCCTGCAGAGTCCCGAAATATGGTGTCACGATCATTTTGCATGCGTGAGTATGTATCGCAAACATTTTTAGTAATGGTCTTTTCGATCAAACTTTCCACATAGTTTCTGAGTCCGACATGCTTTACTTTTTTGGCATAAGAATCATCGACAATTAAGTTTCTTTCAACCGCGCAGCCAATCACCCCACCTGCGTTAACAATAAAGTCTGTGAGTGACAAGATATTACGGTGATGATGCAAATAATATTCTACAGGTTTGCTGCTGGGAGTATTCGCTCCTTGAAGAATATATCGACATTGAATGCGGTCTGCATTGCGAGCCGTGATAGCATCGGGTCTGGCTGATGGAATCAGGATGTCGCAGGGTGCTTCGAGGAGCCAGTCGAGTTTATCTGATGAAAACTTTTTGCTCACTTTAAGAGGGTAGTTAGTCAGTCCTCCTTTTTTATTTCGAACCTTGTCTAATGCGTATGGATCCAATCCCTCAGGATTCCACAGTGCGATATTTATATCAGAAGCCCCAACTAGAATTACACCCAATTCATGAAGTTTTATAGCTGTGGGGGCTCCAACATTCCCAAACCCTTGAACGATAAATTTAGTCCCAGACAAATTTAATTGCTCGTCCATGGACTCAAGTGCTTTTGCAGCTGTAAATAAGCCGTGAGCGGTGAGCTCCCAATCGTCGATGGGGACACCTCCATTTTCCAGAGGCCTTCCTGCTCCTCCTCGCGAATGTTTTTCAGTGCCCAGTTTGTGCGAATGGTCATTGTGAATTATTTGGATGTCTTTTTCATTGGTTCCCATATCCGGGGCAGGGGCGTAAGTGGGTATCTCAAACAAGCAATGGGCAAATTTTTCAATACATTCATTCCTGTATGCAGAATTATCGATTAGTTTATTAGTTTTCAGGATGATTCCTGCTTTTGCCCCACCGTAAGGGAGACAGGCAGCGCTATTCTTCAAAGTCATAACGCGTGCCAAGCGCATGATTTCATTCAAACTGAGATTTTGGACCATGCGGATGCCGCCAAGGCCGGGACCTCTCTGTGTGTTATCGATGGAAATATATCCCCAGGTTGACTGGTTATCAGGGTCAATAATTTTGTAGGAGTCTTCAGCTTCAAGATCTGAGGCTGTCGAAAAACGGTCTGCCTGATTCTTTAAGGGAAGAGAAACCGCTTTAAGACTTTTGGGAAGTTCAGACATAAGTGTTTCTTCTTGGGAATGAGGTTGTTAAAATGAATATATAAAGTGGCCTTGTGCAAAAACCATTGTTGTATACCATTATAACCTCACTAAAACGATGCTAAAAAACACACTCATGACTGCTGATATAGAGTCGCTCATTAACACTTGTCTGGATGAAGATATTCAGAGTGGTGATATCACGACCCGTAACATTATATCTAATGGTCAAATCTGTGAAGCGGAACTGATCGCTAAAGATTCTTTGATACTATCTGGGTTGGAAATATTTAAGACTCTATTTCTGAAGCTGGACCCTGAAACTGTTTTTCTCTCTGAACCTTTTCACGATGGTGACTCTATTGAAAAGGGTTCCACGATCATTAAGTTTCGGTGCGATGGAGTTAAAATTCTGGAGGGAGAACGATCGGGACTGAATATATTGCAGTGGCTAAGTGGTATCGCAACGCTTACACGAAAATATGTTGATAAGGCTCATCCTGTGATTGTTTTGGATACACGTAAGACTACTCCCGGCCTGAGGATTTTTGAAAAATATGCTGTGTACAGTGGCGGCGGCACGAATCATAGATTCGGATTGTATGATGCAGTGATGATTAAAGACAATCATATAAAATCTGCCGGGAGTATTTTTCGAGCTGTTGAAAAAATACGTGAAGCCATGGGCAATAAAAATAAAATTGAAGTCGAAACCCAAAACCTGGATGAAGTTCGGGAAGCATTGGAGAACCGGGTTGATATCATCATGCTGGACAATATGAGTATAAAGATGATTCGTGATGCAGTTATATTAATCGATGGTAGGGCCAAAGTTGAAATCAGCGGAGGTGTTACTCTGGAATGTTTAGATGAGATATCCAAAACCGGTGCAGATTTTGTTTCGGTAGGAGCATTGACTCATTCGGCCCCAGCGGTTGATATCAGTATGAACATTATTTCCAGCTAACCCTTATATTGTATTAGTCTTATCTGATTTTTAAATATACTTAACTCCCCTTGTCACGGGGGAATTGATCGTTCCTATAATAAGGGGAATGAGTGGGTTGCCTCTTATGTTTGAATACTTCGAATTACTATTTCGAGAAAGCTAAATAGCTATGCCCTGCAAAGATACAACAGCACAAATAACAGTCATCCTCGACGAAAAGGACTGTCTAGTTAGTTTTGATTTTGCAAAGCTAACCTGCCAAAAGTCTGTGGGTGGAGGAATAGGTTTTGTGGAGTTTTGCCAAGGTAAGCATGTTGGAGAAGTGATCCAGTTGGAGTTCAGTGACTTGGTTGTTGATCTAGGTTTGACCAGTTCGGAAGAGCAATTCTTACTTTATTTAGAATGGGATGCTTTGGGGGCCGCTCTAGACCAGTATCAAGGCAGTCAACGTGAAGTGGATACAGACAGGTATCAAATTGCCACTATCGCTTACGAATCCGATCAGGTAGAAATCCGGCAGATGGTGGCATCTCCAAAGGAAATGCCTAAACTTGTGCCTTGCAGAAAACGAGTGGCTTCTTAATCATCAGGATAAAGCCGAACCAAACGAACATAGCCCTGAGAATAATCCTGATCGAATTGTTGTGCGTTGCCGGAAGAGTAGGAAAAATAGAATGCCGCCTGCTGGTCAAAGGGTAAACACCATGAGGCATTTCCTCCACCCGCTGCGAATAGTGGGTCGAGGTGAACTTCACTATTTGACCGACCCATAATAGTGCTATCTGGAATATAAATTTTTTCGATTTCTTCTCTCTCGGGAATACGCCAATCGTGGTATCCAAGGTAATCCTTCTTGTTCATTTCATCGACGAATAAAAGTGCTTCCTGGAAGGTTAACCAGTCCTGAGCCACTGGCCAGGAGTCCTCTTTGGACCACACTAAACCGGAATCATGGTCTAACAGTGTTCCATCCCCTTTATCTTCAAACCTGCTGGTGTCATTCATTTGTCAAAACTCCAAAAATTCACCGAACTGTGAACATTCATAAAAGACTAAAAATAAAATATTAACGCAGCTGAATTATTCTGTGAAGCCCTAATTTGATGAAATTAAGAGGGCTAGTGAAATTGCTGCTAGAAATCATGGCTTTAATTTGATACAACCCAACGACCGCATTGCTTGGGTGATTATTCAATATAGCTGACTTTATGATCTGATGAGTAATAAAACTAATCAAATATTTTTATGGGTATTCATCCTGCTTTCAGTGCCGGGTGTGGTTTTTGCCCAAACATCCTGCGGAGAGAAGATTCCGCCCTTGGGGATTTTTGAGCAGATTTCCCAATATGCATTATGGCTGGCTTTAGCTCTTATGATTCCGGGTATTCTTTTTGATCACAAGTTTTGGAAAAAAGTATTTTTGATAATGGCAATAGTTCCATTTGCTGGCTGGGTATATGTGAACTTTTTAGTAGATTATAACAGCATGAAAAAAGAAATTTTCAATCATAATGCCATGGCCGAAGCCACCCTGGCCAATATTGCCGAAGCGCAGGACAGGTATAAATCAGAGCAGGGGAACTATATAGGTGATCTGCGAAGAATTTATTCTCACATTGGTGGGGCAGGGGGCATGAACGAGTGCGTTAAGATTTTAAATGTGCAGGCAGGGTTTGACCATTGGAGTGCTGAAGCAGGGCATGTGTCAAGTCCTGACACCGTTATATGGGACAGCCGTGCTGGAACCTCCCTTAAGAAAGGTTGATGGAAGAATCAGTCTTCCCAACCACTCACCATTCCATTGAGTGAGACCATTCCCGTTACAACATTAGTTTCAATAACCATTGCGTAAGAAACATCAAAATTGCTTAGAAACCTTGCTGCATAGGGTATAGGCATGTCTGAATTGATCGACAAAACTGGTTTCGACATGATCTCATAGACATGAGATTCGTGAAGTTTTCTGTTTTGCCCAATAACTTTTCTTGCGATATCTTTCAGTGTCATTATGCCATAAACATCATTCTCATCCCTTGGTTCGACTAGAAGCGCATTAATTTTTTTTTCCCGCATCATATTCAAGGCATCAGAAACTTTCATGACTCCATCCACTTTGGTGAAATTAGACATCATGACGTCACGGACTTTTTGAATGTTGACCATTCTTCTCTCCTCGGCTAGTTAAAAATAACGATCTTTTGCGTCTTTTTCCATGGTAGGCATCTGGCTTTCCAAGCCTATAGCCCTATCTACATCCAGACAGAATACAATACCATTTCCGTGCTCACTCAAATGCCCGGATTTATAAATTGCCTCCATAATATTATTGGAAATAAAATCTTCAACCAGGAAAAGGAGCATATCCTTTTGAGATTCCATGGTGAGTCCCAAAAATGACTTCTGTGCGTGAATGCCTTCACCACGAGCATTAAGAATAGTGACGCCGGTAGCACCAGCGGTTTTTGCGGACTCGATAACTCCGTCCTGATACTTCTCATTTACCATTGCTAATATAACTTTAAAACGCATGAGCTTTTAACTCCTCAAGATAGTTCATCAATCTCTTTACGCTTCGTCCGTTTTTCGGTGATCATAGCATATGCCATCACAGTGAACATAGGGAAAAGGGAGGCGAAAGCGATCAGCCCAAAGCCGTCTATTAAGGGGGAACGCCCAGGAACATTTGAGGCTAATCCTATCCCTAATGCTGCGATCAATGGTACGGTTACGGTTGAAGTGGTGACACCACCCGAATCATATGCGAGTGGAATAATCTGTTTTGGGGCAAACCAGGTTTGGATTAGTAAAAGGGCGTACCCTGTAACAATATAGTAATGTAACGGACTCCCTGTCACTATACGATAAACTCCCAGTGTCACGCCCCCAGCGACACCGAGAGCGACAGAAATTCGCAAACCCCAAGCAGAAATCGCACCAGTTGTGATGTCGCGGGCCTTGTACGCTACAGCTATCAATGCTGGTTCTGCAAGAGTAGTAGAAAAGCCAATCAAAAAAGCAAAGACATAAGTCCACAAGTAAACTCCGGGTGCTATATTCTTGGAGTTTTGCAGGAATTCTGCTCTGACAGAATCGTTGCCAGCAAGAAAGAGAAGATCGGTCAACTGATGAGCCATTTGTGTGCCAATTGGGAACACACATTGTTCCAATCCCACAATAAAAATTCCCAGCCCTAGAACAACCAGAATCAACCCCACTAATTTTTGTTTCAAGTGTGGAATGGCTTTGCGAATTGCAGCCATCTGAAAGAAACCCAATACAAGAATTATTGGAAGAATATCCAGCAATGTTCCGCTCAGTGCGTTTCCCAACAATTCAAACATTCCGGTATTCATACACCCCCCACGCCATAAATAAAAATCCCATACCCTAAAACAAATACAATGGGACTAAGGCTTGCCAGGGCAATCAGCCCAAATCCATCGAGCATAGGGTTTCTACCTCTTATGGAAGTAGCAAGCCCGACACCCAAGGCGGTGACTAATGGGACGGTGATGGTAGAAGTTGTTATTCCGCCAGAGTCATAGGCAATACCAATAATCTCTTTTGGCGCAAAAAATGTGGTGATGACGATGAGACCATAGCCACCCATGATGAACCAGATTAAGGGCCATCCTTTTAATATTCGAACTACACCTATGGCGATGGCCAACCCAACTGAAAAGGCGACAGTAAAACGGAGCCCAAGAACAAAACTGGCCACTGCATCTTTATTGTCTGCGATAGCACCTGCGCCGGCGGCAAGGTTTCCAGCTTTACTAGCTATAACGGTCAAAGCCGGTTCGGCTATGGTGGTGGAAAACCCTAAGGCAAAGCCGAAAAAAATAATCCACCAAGGGTTACCTTTTAAAGCAAATTCATTAGCCATTTTTTCGCCAATAGGAAAGAGAGCGCTCTCCAAACCTAATATGAAAATGAAAAGTCCTATGACGACCAGTACGACTCCAAAAAGAGTTTGCCCCAACTGTGGAAACGGTTTTTGAATAATGGCGAGCTGAAAAAAAGCGATAACGACTATAATAGGAAACACATCCATGAAAGCCGAAAATATTTTTGAGAATAGGAATTTAGCGGTATTCACGGGGTCAGGAAATTATTTGAGTTGTAAAATTGAAATAATTCATTATATTTGCCACCGGAAAATATTGGTTTTGAAAGATAGAAACCTTAAGTTGCTCAAATGGGCGAGCTTTCTTTTAAAGTATAACAAATATATATGAAAAATCAGTTATTATAGCTCTTTTAGCTGCCATCTAAATTTCAAGAAAGTAGGAATAAATATGAGTTCAGAGGAATTGAACCAGGATGAGTTGAATCAGGACGAGTTAAATAAAGAGAATCTCCTGAATATTTTTTATAGTACTAAAGGAAACATTGATGATATCAATGCCGCCATTGATGCAAATTTGTTTGGAACTCGTACCCGAAGTCTCACATTATTTGAGAAATTTGTGCGAGCTCGTTTGATGCTCAACCCAAAAGTGTTACGGTTGGTCAATCTGGACTTGACATGGTTTGAAGCCGCTTTTTTGAGCCAGTACCCAGGTTTGGAAAATGTCGAAGATCTTGACTTAAGAAAAAATCAACTGGGTGATGAGGGGTTAGACGCGCTGTTGTCATCGGATAAGTTGGGCAATATCCGCAAACTGGATTTAAGAAACAATCAAATTACACGCAAGGGGATGGGGATTTTGGCAGGATCAGGAAAAATGGTAAAGCTGGAGTCTCTCGACTTGAGATCAAACAGGTTAGGAAAGGCCTGGGAGAATAAGCTTAAATCAAGCGTGATGTTCCCAAACCTATCTTCACTGAAGACAGCGTGAGCCAATAGGCACTCCGTTTGTTCAAAAAATTCTTATAAAACCAGGCGGTTTTTATTTTCCCGGATTTTTTGAACTATTTTGTCTGCGATCTCATTAGCTTTCACCTCATAGGAGCCATTTTGCAAGACATTGCGGAACTTGTTCACCAGCTCATGACGGATTTCGCTAGCGATGGTCTTGTTTTTACTGGCTGAGGCTTGAGCCTTGGAAGGCTCAGAAAGCGTTACCTTATCAACCTTTTCAGGGGAAAGCTTATTGCCGTGTACCGGCTTGTTTTTTCCCTTGGCAGATCCATTGACAGGATTTCGCCGACCTATTTTTGTAGTTATCTCTCGTTCATTCATGATATTTTTTATTGTTGCAGTAGCAATAATACTCCTTCAGGGATTAAATTTGCTTGACCTACCATTGCCGCTGAAGACTGAACCAGCAGTTGTTGCCGGGTTAATTCAGTAATCTCTTCGGCAACATTTCCGTTTTTGATAGTTGCAGATGCCGCAGTCAAATTTTCAACGGATACATTTAAAGTGTTCAATGCTCTTGTAAATCGATTTTGAGTTGCTCCAATGCTGCCTCTAAAGGCACTGATTTTTGTTATTGCATCGTCAACCTTAGCTAGTCCACTAACAGCTTCCTCAAGGCTTGCGACAGACAGACTATCAAGATCAAATGTAGTAGTGTCTGTCGATCCTATATTTGCAGATTCATTTAAATCTATTCGTCCACTATCTTCGGAATTCAAACCTACAATCACTACTACATGATCGGTAGTGGCATCTGCCGCCAGAGAACCATCTAAAAGTTTTTGTCCATTAAACTCTGAAGTATTCGATATCCGGTTAAACTCGTTTCTCAGTGAATTGATTTCAAGCTGCAGTGCGCCTCGTTCGGTTTCACCCAACGCGCCATCTGCTGAAGACAAAAGTTCACGTACTCGTATTAGGATTCCTGTTTGTTCATTCAATCCACCTTCGGCAACATTGATCAGACTAATTCCATCATTGAGGTTTCTCGCAGACTGTCTTAGTGTCCGTGCATCAGAACGAAGTAGTTCGGATACGGATTTTTCTGCCCCGCTGGTTTCTCGATCACCGGATGCAACCCTGCCAATTGCTTCACCTAGATGGCGGTTGTTAACATCAAGCCTATTTTGGGCAACAGTAGAACTTAAATTATTGAAGATTCGTAGTGGCATTCCATTTCCTCCGTGAAATTGGAATTTATGAGGTTAAAGGGTTTTCCTGCACCGGGCCCTCCAAGGCCTAGCTATTTGTTACAACCCTTAATTTGCGCAGTCTCCAAACTGCCTTAATTTTGTTACGGCTCAAATGGGGAATTCTTGAGTTTTTTTACTGTTTTTCTTTGAAAAACAGTAGTTAGCACGTTATTTGATCCAATTTACGTGTATTCGCTAATTCTTTTTTTGACGTATTGTGGTGGAAAAAAATGTGATACTGATAGATAGTCATTAGGAGAGATCCATATTATAGACCTCCAAATAGGAGCGGATGATGCAAAAAGTTTTAAAAGTAGAAGGAATGACTTGCCAGCACTGTGTCCAAACGGTGAGTGAAACGGTGGGTAAAATAGTAGGGGTTGAAAAAGTGGAGGTCAGCCTCGAACAAAAAGAAGTGACGGTAGATTTTGACGAGTCACAAACTCAAGTGGATGAAATATCTGCTCAGATTGTAGAGGCGGGGTTTGAAGTGATGGGAAATTAGGAGCTCATTTTCCCTATCTTAATCTTGAGTGTTTTTTCATGACCATCGCGGAATATTTTAACAGGAACCTCTCTCCCAATTGCCGTATCTGCAACTAATTTTTGAAAGTATTTTAAATTGGAAATAGTTTGACCATCGAACTGAATGATAATATCTCCCCGAAGCATTCCTCCTGATTGGGCGGGTGTTTGACTTGCGATACTGTTGACCAGCACTCCAACCCCTGAGGTATTCAAGTTGAATGTGTTTGCCAGTTCCGGTGTCAAATTCTGAATTCCAATTCCTAACCAGCCTCTTTCTACTGAACCATTTTCGATCAGTTGAACTCCTATATCCAAAGCCATCTCTACTGGAATAGCAAAACTCACTCCAGCGCCAATAGCCGCCACGGCTGTATTGATCCCCACAATTTGGCCGTCCAGATTGATTAAGGGACCGCCACTGTTGCCCGGATTGATCGAGGCATCGGTCTGGATAAAATTTTCAAAATGGTTGATTCCGACGTCTGTGCGCCCAATTCCGCTGATCACTCCCACAGTGACAGTACCTTCAAGCCCGTATGGGTTTCCTATAGCCATTACCCATTCGCCAACGCTCAAAGCTTTGGACTCGCCAAACTCCGGCTCAGGGAGTCGTCTTAGTGTCGAAATTTTCAGGGCAGCAAGGTCGGTGTATGTGTCATAGCCCAGGACTTTTGCGAAATACTCTTTTCCATCAGATAATTTGATTAAAATCCTATCGAGTTTTTCAACGACATGATAGTTAGTCAAAATATAACCGTTGGAATCCAATATAATGCCTGACCCAACATTCTCGACGCTATATTTTCGGGTTTTAAGGTTTTCAGCGAACCAGTTCCTAATTGATGCATACCATGGTTTAGTTCCATGTGGTTCATACCAGGACGACTTCTCCACCAGTTCTTTGACCTTGTTCACACTGACTACGGAAGGCTTAATTTTTTTTGCATTACGAATAAACGCATTTTGCAAGTCCAGTAGGTTTTTATAATCCTGACTATTCTCCAGACTGCTGGGAATAACTTTTTGCGGATTTGACGGACTATAGCTGTCCAGAAAAAACGAGGCATTGATAAAGACAAAGGCCAGAATAAAACAACCCCATGCAAGCTTTCGAAAGTAATTAGCGGGTTTTGATTCAGGCATTTTTGAAACCGGTATAGATGGTTGTGACTCCGAAAGTTAACTCTTTAAAAGTGACTGACTCAAATCCGGATTTTTTCAGGATAGAAGCAAAAGCGTCACCTTTGGGAAAGGAGCCTACAGAATCCGGGAGATAAGTATATGCGCTCTTGTGACCAGAGACCCAACGTCCCATAATAGGTAAAATTTTCTCAAAATAGTAACGATAAAGCCATTGTAAAAATCCGTTTTGAGGGAAAGAGAATTCAAGAATCACTATTTTACCCTTTGGCTTCAAAACTCGATAGATTTCACTAATGGCATGATCTATATCAGCAAAATTTCTAGCACCAAAAGCAGAAATGGCACCATCAAAACTATTATTTTTCAAGGGCAGGTTCTCCGCCGCTCCCGGAAATAGCTGTATGGAAGATTGCATGTTTCGTGCAACTACCTTGTTTTTGCCCAGTTGGAGCATCGCGGCACTGAAGTCAACACCGATAACTCGAGACTTATCACGCAGTGCCAGCTCAAGGGCAATATCAGCGGTGCCTGTTGCCACATCTAGAAAAAGCCGATTGGCAATAGGCTCGAGTTGATCAACAGCTATTTTTCTCCAATATCGGTCGAAGCCCGCGCTCAATAGCCCGTTGAGAAAATCATATCTCGGCGCGACAGCGTTGAACATATCCTGAACGGGACTTGTCCTGTCTGTCGGAGCATTAAAACCTTGTTTGAACTGAGTAGGTGACATGTCCAACATATTGATTTATATAGTAAGGCAAGGTTCAAATTTTAGCATCAGTCGCTATCAGGCACAAGGGAGACTTGAGGTGATGTCTGGGGATAAGTGAAATTGTTATAATCTTCTTGTTAAAATGTTTGTGGAGTTTTGTTATGAAGACAGTGTTGGTTCCTTTGGCACCGGGCTTTGAGGAGATTGAAACGATTACGGTTGTAGATATCCTGCGACGGGCCGGTGCTCGGGTAACCCTTGCAGGTACTGAAGAAGGTCCACTGAAAGGCTCTAGGGGTATTCATGTTCAGCCAGATGAGCAACTCAACAATATACTTGAAAAAGATTTCGATTTGATCGTTTTACCCGGAGGTCAGCCCGGCACCGATAATCTCAGAAAGGATGCCCGGATTACTCATTTGCTGAAAAAGATGGATGGTCTCAGCAAAAATATCGCCGCGATTTGTGCAGCTCCATTAGTATTAATGGATGCAGGAATTCTGGGGGACCGATATATAACAAGTCACCCTTCAGTTCAAAATGAGTTGCAGGGCATCTCCTATAGTGACGACAGGGTGGTCGTAGATGGGCATATTGTTACCAGTAAGTCACCTGGCACAGCTATGGAGTTTTCCCTCAAACTCGTCGAAATTCTATTTGGTCGGGAACGAGTGGTTGTTGTTAATAAGGGGGTTCTCGCAAAAATATGATCTATTGTGCGAGCTTGAGAATAATTTGGCCTGCTATTCTGGGGGAGCTAACTTTTTCGAAACTATTTTGTAGAACCCTCATCTTAGTATTTGAGCACTAGCGACCTGTTACTCATTAGTTTGATAGAGGCTTCAATGAATATTTCTTATAGTCAGCTTTTAGTCAATAAAAGGCGGGTTAAACGCCGCATCAAGAAAAAAGCAGCCAATGAAGTCCGTTGCCACCACTGCAGCGGTGCATTTAGAGGGCATGAAGAGATTGAAACTTGTTTGATGTGTGGCCGTGAAAAAGGCCATGTTTGCGCAAATTGTTTATATGCTCCCGAAAACCAGGAAAAAAAGCTTGCCTGATAAGCTTTTATGACCTTGCTTCAAGATTCATAAGGCCGGTAAATACCGGTTGGCACTGCCCACCCACACGTATTTTTTGAATTTCCCGACTTGATACTTCAACATAGATCAATGAAGGGCGTTGCATATCATAACCCTGTTCGATGACCATGCTTATCTCCTTCTCATCACTCAGACTGGCCCAATAGGCACCCATAGCCCCCGCTACGCTGCCTGTTGCAGGATCTTCAGGAATTCCCAGACTTGGAGCAAAAGCGCGTGAATGGACGGTATTAGCGGGATTGAGGGTTTCGCGACAAAAGGGATATATCATATCAATTTCCAGAGGCCGCAAAACTTCATCTAAAGTCTGGGCATTAATCGCTATCTCATTGATAATGCTTAATGAATTTACTGGGATAAATAATGCGGGGAAGCCTGTAGAAACTACCCTGATGGGAAGACTCTCATCCAAACCGCTTAGCGGTATCCCCAAAGCCTCGGCAATTAATTCTGACTGGTTCAGTTCATGCAGGGTCTGTGCGGGGGGGTGTTGCATGAAAATTTTGTCTCCTTCGATCGATACAGGAATTATCCCAGCTTTGAAATTTAAACGCAGAGTATTTTCCGTCGCCGAGCCATATTTCCTGAGAACGTATGCGGTGCCAAGGGTAGGGTGACCGGCAAAAGGAATCTCGCTGGTAGGGGTGAAGATGCGCACATCGTAGTCCGCTTCATTCGTGGAGGAGGGGTAAACGAAGGTGGTCTCAGATAAATTCATCTCTCGAGCGACCCTCTGTAAGTCCTCTTTCTTGAAATTTTGCCCATGGGTGAAAACAGCCAGGGGATTACCACCAAAAATATGATCGGTAAAAACATCAACCTGATAAAACGGGATTTCCATAAAAATAGCTACTTCAAGAAAGGTTTTTATTGATCCAGGACTTTAGAACATAAAGTGACCAAGGCCTCGACCAAGAGACTCGCCCAGAAAGAAAATCGTTCCAGATATTTGCCACAGCCTGTTGTGACACAATCCCCTCAAGCTTTTGCAGGGGAGATAATAGCACGGCTTCAATTTCCGGGCGTAAGGCTCCACGCATCCACATATCAAAAGGAAAGGCGAATCCCATCTTTTTTCGTTGCCACACATTATCCGGTAATAAGGACTTCATGGATTCCACTAATAGATGCTTGGCCGTACCGGATTTTTCACTTCCTGATAATTGAAACATCATTTCCACCAGTCGGTGGTCCATAAAAGGGACTCTAACCTCAAGCGGATGCGCCATACTCATCATATCCACATCGCGCAAAAGCATATTTTGCAGGTAATGAAATGTTTCGAGATAAGAGATCTGATTGAACACATCATCTGAGGGCAATTGTTCGATCTGATTCAGAGAACGCTGATAGTCTTTTTCGATTTCAGTTCGTGCCAGTGTTTTATCAGCAAATAAATGGGTGAGAGGATCTTGGCAGAATAGGGCGCGAATAAGAAAATATTCATGGGCTCCGCTTAATTTCCCCTGCACCCAGTGTTCCAGCTTTGTGGCCTGATCGGAAGGGAACAATCCTTTGCACAAACCAACGCCCCACTTCATAAATGGAATGTATTTAAATAACTTTTTCCTTTGCATGAGCTTGGGGATCAATTGAAAAGAGGGGTAACCTCCAAACAGTTCATCGCCTCCCAATCCGCTTAACGCTACTTTCAACCCAACTTCATGGGCTGAACGAGATATCAGGTAAGTGTTGATACCATCAATAGTGGGTTGATCCATAGCCGATAGGGAAGAGGGCAGAGCCTGTAAAAGCTGTTCTTCATCCAACCGTAAGACATGATGATTCGTCTTAAATCTGTCAGAAACCTCCTGCGAGTACTCCGACTCATCGAATTCTTTTTCCTGAAAACCGATGGTCAAAGTGGTGACAGGGTCATCAGAAATACTGGCTAGACTTCCCACCACGACACTCGAATCAATTCCACCGCTCAAGAATGCCCCCAGAGGAACATCGCTGACACTACGACATCGAACGGATTCTGTTATCACACTTCTAACTTGTTCCTGAATATCCACACCACTGACTGCGAAATCATTTTGGCTAAATGGATTCCAATATTCCTTTTCTTCCCAGTTGCCGTTTTTATCAATCCATAAATAATGGCCTGGTTTCAATTCGCGTACTGAATTGATGATGGTCTCTGGAGCTTTAGAGTGACCAAAGGAAAGATAATGATATAGTCCGGTCGGGTTTATCGATTTGTCTATGAATCCGGATGCAAGCAGGGAACGCAATTCTGAGGCAAAGGCAAACTGCTGGCCTTTTATATGATAGTAGAGCGGCTTGATTCCTAATCGATCGCGGGCCACAAATAACGCTTCACGTTCATGGTCCCAGATGGCGAAAGAAAACATCCCGATAAGCTTGTCGAGACAACCAACGCCCCAGTGTTCGTAGGCCCTCAACAAAACCTCAGTGTCAGATTGAGAGCGGAACTGGAACTTATTAGCCAGTTCATTTCTCAGTTCCTGGTAATTATAGATTTCGCTGTTGGTTGAAACCCAAACCGACTTGTCGTCGTTGGCCATAGGCTGATGCCCGGCAGCGGAAAGGTCGATGATGGAAAATCTCTGATGGCCTATGTGAAGAATAGGGCCATTAGCAACCTCAATAAGTTCCTCACCGCGATCATCAGGGCCTCGATGCCGCAGAGCGTCCAGCATATTACGCAGGACTTTACCTGGGTTTTCTGGTTGACCGGAAGGATCAAAATTTATGAAGCCAGTAATGCCGCACATAGGTGGTAGTTACGAGAGTTGGTTAGATACCATCCGCATAAGTCGTCATTGCGAGGAGCCAGCGGCGACGAAGCAATCCAGGTCGAGAAACCTCCAAGTCGAGTAGTTAGATCGCCGCACTCTCTATGGTCACTCGCGAAGACACATGAGGTGGTTTTTCGATCCTACAACAAACGTACTATCGGAGTCTGAGCCTTAATAGTCAAGAGTTTTTCGTTTTTATATAACACCTAAAGGGGAGGGTGCATATACTCAGAAAGTCTATATATCTACTTAACTTTCACAACAATGCGGTGATGTAATTTTTGTGTGGGACGGGAATTATGTTCGATAAATTTTTTAAAAAACTGAATTTGCTCATTCGAAAGCTCAATGGGATGTTCAAGAACGAACCAGCTTACAGTTTCTGAGCAGGGAGGAGTGGTGAGAGAGCCGGAATAATGGAAGTATTCTTTTGTTGAAGGTAACAGGTTCACGACATTAAAGTGTTCATCTTCATAAGAAACTTCTTTATTCGCCTCTGTTGGAATCCGGTCCCAAATTTTTTGAATATGTGGGTTGTGTTTTCCTTTTGTCATGAAAATTCCTACAACAACATATAGATGGTCAGAGGTTTTATGAACAAGGTGGACCTCCATATCATAGTGGTTTCCATTGACTTGATGCTCGCTGGGTGTATGGAAATGAAACTGAATCAATTCAAACCTTTCACTCTCCCAATTAATAAAGCTTTCAGAGTTATAAGATAAGTGAATGGTATGACTATTATTTATAATATGTATAGGCGTCGGAGAATAATGAAAGTCTAAATCCGCTATACTCGCGCCAAGAACATGATTTATATCTATAGGAGATTGATAAACGCCTTCACGGCACATGACATGCTCTTCATGTTCATTCTCAATTTCACCCCAGTGTTCAGGTCCAGCACCTCCCTCATAACCCCAGGGTTGTAAATGTTCTTTTTGTGCGTAAACCGCGCTTGAAAATATTGTCAAAAAAATTATGACTATTAATACAAAGATAAAAGGTGGCGTTATGTTTTTAGTAACATTTATTTGTGTTGTCATCCTGAGTTTCTCGACGTTTTGATATGAGTGGATACGATGAATATAGTCGTTTTTTTAAGAGATAGTGTTACAGGCTTATTTATTTCATATATCATAGCTAATTATGGATACCGTATTTGAAAAAATATTGTTAAGGCCGATTGCAGCTTTAGCGATAATATTGATTTTCGTGTGGTTTGTCATTTTGATTCTTGCTTGGATTGAACGGAAATATCTTCATTCATCTTATTTACCATATTCAAAAAAAAATCAATTCTTCAGTGTTGCGGAGCGCAGTTTTTATGATGCTCTGGTAGAAGCTCTCGGTCCAGAATTCATGGTGTTTTCCAAATGCAGGGTAATAGACTTGCTGGAAGTCGATATCCAGAAAAATTTTAGAGCTTTTAATAGAATTAAATTTTTGCGAGTGGGCTTTGTTGTTGTTCGTAAGGGGAATGGCGAGGTCGCTTGCGCTATTGAGTTAGGAGATGAGTTGTCAGATCGTTTTGACAAAAAAAATTTGTTTCTGGATGAGGTTTTTGCTGCTGCGGGTTTACCTCTGGTTCGTTTTGATGTTCAGCCGGTTTATTCAGTTCTTGAGATACAAAAGGCTTTGATGATGAGTCTGTGACTTTTCTTGCTTATATTTAGCGGGATCACACCAGGTTCCCATAACATATATTATGTCAACTAGGTTACGTTGGCAATTTTATGCTAGTTGTAGAGGGATACCCTTCTTGGTACAGCTGGCATCCTTGAGGAGCCAAAGTCTAGGGGGACTTTTTAATCAAAGGTGAGATTCTTTGCTAACTCTCAGAATGACTACTAAAATTATAGTTCAGTTGCAGAGGGATTACTTTAAGGAATCACGTACCGCTTTAGCAATGTGGTTGGCAGACAAGCCATATTTTTCGAAGAGTTCTGGTCCCGTTCCCGTTTCAGCAAAATGGTCTTTCACTGCGATACGTTTGAACGGTTTGGATATTTGCGCATCGAGAAGAACTTCGCCGACGGCATCACCCAATCCACCGATATAATTATGATCTTCAGCCGTGATGACGGCTTTATGGCTGGACGCCATTTCTATAACAATGTCGCGGTCAATGGGTTTAAGCGTTGAGATATTCACCAATGTGACGTTAATTCCGTCTTTTTCCAGCATTTCCATGGCGGTCAGGCTTTCCTGAACCATGATGCCGGTAGCGAAAATAACCAAGTCAGAGCCTTTTTTCACCACCCTGCCCTTACCGATCTCAAACTTATAGGAACTGTCAAAAATGCCTTTGACCTTTGGGCGACCCAAACGGAAATAAGCCGGCCCTTTATATTCAGCCAAAGCTCTTGTCGCTTGCATAGTTTCTTCCCAATCTGCCGGTTGCACGACAATCATGTTAGGAATTGCACGGGTGTAGGCAATATCGACGATCATTTGTGCTGTGGGGCCATCTTCACCCACGGCGAGACCGGTATGTGTGCCGACTAATTTTACATTGGTGTTGGAATAAGCAACGCTGACAAGAATCTGATCCATCGTGCGTCCCAAGAGAAAACAGGCGAATCCAGTAGCAAAGGGAATTTTCCCGGCTGTGGCCAGACCAGCCGCGGTGCAGACCATATCTGCTTCGGCAATGCCCATCTTGAAAAACCGTTCGGGATGGTTATCGCCGAATTGTTTTGAGCGGGAGCTGTCACTCACTCCAGCATCGAGAACAACGATACGCGGATCAGTACCCATTTCTACCAGAGCTTGTCCATAAGCATCGCGAGTGGCGGCATCTTTCATTGTTACACCAATTCCTTTAGGGCTTTTTCATAATCTTCCGGGGATGGAGCCACACCGTGCCAGGCGGTTTTCCCTTCCATAAAACTAACGCCTTTACCTTTGACTGTGTCTGCAATGATCACACGGGGTTTTTCTGGGTGAAGTGGAAGCTGAAGCACATTCATGATGGCTTGCATATCGTGCCCATCAACTCTATGAACATCCCAGTTAAAGGCATTCCATTTATCTTCCAAAGGCTCTAAGTCCTTCAAGTCTTTAGTTATATTGTCTTGCGCTACCTTGTTGTAATCGACAATAGCAACCAGATTGTTGGTTTTGAATTTGTCGGCTGACATGGCGGCTTCCCAGACTTGTCCTTCATGCAGTTCACCGTCGCCCATAATTACGTAAACTTTAGAATCGAACCCATCTAGTTTGGTTCCCAAGGCTATTCCGTGACCTATGCTCAGTCCCTGCCCCAAACTTCCTGAAGCGATTTCGATTCCGGGAGTTTTTGGATGAGGATGTCCGGAAAGAAACTTTGGACTGTTGATTTTCCGGTAGCTGTCGAGGTCGGACTCGCTGATATATCCTGCTTTGGCGAGTACCGCATAATAAATGCCCGTCACGTGCCCTTTGCTCAGCACAAAGCGGTCTCTTTTAGGGTCATCAGGATTGTTAGGGTCGTAATTTAAAATCCCACCAAAATATAAGGCGGTCATTAAATCTGCTGCGGAGAAGCTTCCTCCTGGATGACCTGACCCTGCCTGAAAAATGATCTTCAGGGCGAGTCGTCTTAATTCAAGAGCTTTTTGTTTGAGTTGGGTTACGTCTAGACTTGTCAATGGACTGTCATTCATGAAAATATTTATCGGAGCAAAAAATTGTGATCCTGCTTATAGCACAACCATTTTATATTTGCGAATTGAAAAGAATAAATTATATAGCGAACCGTATTTAATGCGGAAGAACAAAACCGCTTGGAGTGAAGCTATTTTTTTAAAGATTCAGGTTCTTCGAGGAACTCATTACAGACAGACAGCAGATTTTCGAAGTTAACCGGTTTGGCAAAGAACGAATTGGCCCCAGCACCAAGAACTTCTGTTTCTGTATATCTCAAGTCACCAGAAATAGCGATGATCTTAATATTCTTAGTTTTATCATCAGACCGAAGATCCTTGCAGACTTCCAGACCATTGATACCAGGAAGCGTGATATCGAGAATCATAATGGTGGGTTGAAACTGGGCGGCCTTTTTGCCCGCTTCCCATCCATCATAAGCGGTTTCGACAATGAAGTCGTTCTTCTGAAATATTTTCTTAAGAAGATCGCAAAACTTTCTTTCATCATCAACAACGAGAACTTTACGACTGGACTTCTCTTTTTCTTCCTTCTCAAGAATTTCCTTGATCATGGAAATGGTATAGCCCTTTTTCTGTAGTGCATAAACCTGTTTACACCTCTCTTCAACCCAAGAAGGATAATAGCCGACGATACCTTTACCACCTGGATGACCCTCTTTCACGGGATCGGGGAAAAAACGATATTTTTTCTGCCACAACCAAAGGGTTTTACGTGTTATGGGAACCACTTTTAAAATATCAGCCGCTGTAATTCTTGACATGGTCTACCTTCTGAAGATGATTTTGATATATGGGGTTCAACTGATCTACTTGATCAGAGTTGATACTATAAACCAATTTTAAAAATTTACCACAGTAAATGTAAATTTCGTAAAAGCGTCCTCTTTTTACGTCTGATTTCTCTTCCGCGTAATGAAGTGGAAGAGATTGATATTCATTAACTTAGGTGGTGGTGAGCATTGTGAAGAATCATAGTAATTTTTCAGATAAAAACAGATATTCAGCCCTGAATTACTATAAGATAGTTATCAAGCAAAGCTCCCCAAAACCCGATAAATTATTGATAATACGTCAACTTTAAAGATAGCGTATTTGTCTTACTCTCGGAAAGGTCTTTATTAATGGTTTTTTTAGCCATTTCTTTTGGCGAGCCCTTTAAATATAATGGTTTTACCCTTTCACCCTTTAAATAAAGTCCGGCGGTTCATGAAGAATTTCTTGTTTCACAAATTCCCGATTTGTTTGTCTGCGCTGTTATTAATACCTATATCCTTGGCGCAAGCTATTGAGTCTTTACCTCTGACGTTGCAAGAAACCGTTGAGAGAGTTTTAAAAAACAATATTAGTATATCTGTTGAGAGTTATAATTCTAAGATCAACGAGCAATCCATTTTCGAAAATGAAGCGGAATTCGACCCCACCTTCGACTTGGAACTAGGTTTCAGCGAAGAAACCCGACAAAATGCAACTTCTCTTGCAGACCCAAAACGCAGAAGTAAGGATATTGATTGGGATTTATCTCTCACTCAAAAGTTTGTTACCGGTGGGGACTATGAATTGTCCATGGACAATAACAAAGGTGAGACCAGTTCGTCCTTTTCCTCTCTCAACCCTGTCTATTCATCAGATTTGGCCCTGACAGTCACCCAGCCTCTTCTTAAAGACTTTGGAATTGATCTCAACAAGCGGCAAATCTACATCTCTCAGAATGATCAGAAGATTTCTGACCATGATTTCACTGGAAAAATAATTGATACTCTCGCCGAAGCGGAAAATATTTATTGGGACCTAGTTTTCAGTATCGAAGACCTGAAGGTCAAGGAAACCTCTCTTCAAAGAGCCCGGGATCTGGAAAAACAGGTCAAAGCTCAAGTTGAAGTAGGAACACTGGCAGAGCTGGAAATTCTTCAAGCCAAATCAGAAGTGGCTTCAAGGGATCAACAACTTTTGAATTCTCAAAACTTAATTGAAGACAATGAAGACAACCTTAAAAATATTCTTAACTTGTCTTTTGATTCAGAAGAAGGTGTGAAAAAAATAATCCCCGCCGATAGCCCTGTCTTTGAGCTGGGTCAGGAAAACTCTTTGGAAAATGCTTTAAAGGCCGCCCTCACCCATCGACCCGATCTCCTGACAAAAAAAATGGAACTGGAGAATAGGAATATTGAGGCCAGGTATAACGAAAACCAAATGCTCCCAACCCTGGATCTGGTTACCAGTTTAGGACTGAATGGATTGAGTGGTGA
>JAJDBH010000016.1 GCA_029261455.1 Nitrospinaceae bacterium | reverse complement strand
CCTATCGAGCTCCTTTTGTCCATGACCTAAGGGGCGGGGCAAGCCATCCCCCCAACCGAGTCCCGGATTGTGGCAGGTCATGCAACTGATCCAATTGCTTCCTGACAAACGAGGGTCAAAGTAAAGGATTTTCCCCAGGTTTTCTTTTTCTCTAGTCCAGGGGTTATCTGCCGGGTGCTTCATTTTAGGCAGAGGCTCATAGAATTCCTTTAACTCTTCAAATTCCTCTGAGGATGCGGTGAATGGGATGTTCAGGAAAAATAAGATTAATACAAACCTTAGTATTCTCATGCACTTCTAGCTCCATAGGATATTGAAAAACTTATTGAATAAATTGTCTGATATAAAGAATCATACGCCAGATATTATTGTCTTTCATTGTATTATAAGCCTGCATTTCGGTGTTTGGAGAGCCATTTTTGATGATCCAGAACATCTGGCCGTCTGTGAGATCTTTCATCGTTGAGGCACAGGTAAAATTCCTTGGTGGAGGGACCATGTTGAAAGCTTTCGGTCCTTTTCCATTTCCTTTCATGCCATGACAGTGTTTACAAGCCAGGGGTTTTGCTTTTTGCGTGAAATAGAGCTTTCCCTTCCTGATGTTTTTCTTGCTAGGCTCAAGGGGATTTTTTAATTTTAAAATATCTCCCGGTGCTTGTGGTGTTTTGCGCACCTGCGGGCAAAGACCCGGCTGGTCTGAGCCTTTCTTCAGCTCGACTTTAGCTTGCAGGGCTGGACCTTTAAAGGTGTCCTTCATATAAGCGATGACATCGGCCACGCCTTGAGGTTTAAGCGTTAATCCCCAATAAGGCATAAACGGAGATTTACCTACGGCTTTACCTCCATAATAAATCACATTGTAAAGGTAATCTGTAGGTTCCTTATCTAAAGCCATTTTTGCGTGAACAGCGGGCTTGGGTTTGAGGTCGGTGGCTGCGGGTCCATCTCCTTGCCCTGTAGCACCATGGCACTGTGAGCAGTACTCCTTGTAAATTAGTTTTCCTCGCTGGGTACTCGCTTTCTTGAAAAATTTGTCTTTCCAGGGTTCATAGAACTTGAAGTCATTGACCCCCAAGGTCATGATGTATCCGGTAACAAAACGCAAGCCCTCTTGGCTTACATCCGCAACAAATTCGCCGCTATGCGGAGCAAAATCGGGGGGATGTGAGTTAAATCGATAAACCCAGTCGACATTATAACGCTTACCTGCATTCACAAATGAGGTGCTCTGTTGACCCCCTACCCGTTTCCCCTCCTCATCAATCTGGTGGCAGGCACTGCAAGAATGTTCTTTGAATATTTGTTCACCAAGAGTGGCCTCCATTTCCGTAAAGTGGGAAAGGTCTAACGCGCCTTTTTTTACCCTGGAGTCCATCAAATTTTTGGCGAAATATTTAGCAATTGACCGAGAATCCGCTTTTGAAAGCACAAGATGCTTTTTGGGTTTTCGAGATTGATCCCAACGGTAGTTTTTCTGGTAAAGCGGTTCTTCCTGGCCTTGAAGAAAGTCCGTAAGCCAACTGACCTGGTACTTGTTGCCCCCCCACATCAGATCAGGAGCCCTAAGATCAAAACGGGATTTTGCTTCACCCTCAAACCGATGACAGGAGACACATTTTTTATCCACCAACTTTTTCCCCTCATCGGCACTTGCGGCAAATAACGTATTAGGATAAAGAATAAATGAGATTAGCAAAGCAAATGACAATAGGTATCCAACTATTGATTTACTATGATTTTTATACATAGTTAAAACCCCTGATTATTTAGTAACCCAACGTTCGTTAATTTTATTTTCGGTTCGTAACACAGGAACCCAACGAGGAACGTTTCTCTTATATTGCAGATAAGAATCCCCAAAGCGTTTTTCCAATTCGGGTTCCTCAACCAGTGGAGTGTATATCAGGTTGCCCAAAATCCAGAAAGTAAGCAAAAAAAGAAGAGATGAAGAGCTGAAAAAAATTACTTCTCCCAGGAGAACGAAACTAATTCCAGAAACCATGGGATTGCGAACCGTATTGTAGATGCCATTTACGATCAGGTTTTCAGGTGGATCCCAAGGTACAGGGGTTCCATCTTTTCCATGGTTTGTTAAATCTGAAACAGAGCGAAAAATAATGTAAATGCCAATTACTATACAGGCCGACCATGCAATGATATTCATTCCCGAAATGGGTTTTTGAAAAATGTTTCCATTACTTGATATCCAAAGAATAATGCCCGGAATAATAACCATAATTTTCAGGGGGGCGATTATGAAAGCTTTTACAAGCTGCGGTGTAGTTTTCATGTTTTATTCAATCGATGTGACTCAGGTAACTCGTCAGGGTTAGTCTGGAAAAGCCAGATACCCCTGGGAATATCCGGCTCATCCAGTTCCATTTATTTGACTTTGACTTCGATACTATCCGTCAATGGAGGATTATATGGGATATGGTTTCCCTTCCCAAAAAGTGTCCTGATGATATGCTTCCCAGAGGAAAGCTTGATCGTTTTGCATGAAGAGCCATCACCCATATGGATGTGATTAGCATCTTTAGGGATAGGCTGAACCAGGTTAGGCAATCCAACGTCTACCAAAATATGGTTGTGACCCTTTCCTTCATTCACCCCTTTTTTTGCCGGCTCGAATTCAACGTTCCAAGGCTTCATGCAAACCTTTAAGGGGCTGGAGACCGTTGCGCCGTCTTCAGGCTCAGAAATGGTGACGGCTTTATAGTCTCCCGCATAAGATATTGAGGCGAGAAGGCTAAGAAGAAGTGAAAAGATCAAAGTCAGGTTTAGTTTTTTCATTTGAAGAATCCTCCTGTTTTGCAGATTTATAAAAACTTACCTTTGGTTATTTGTAAGAGTTGGGAAAAACAAAGAAACAGTTGTTCCTTTGTTTTCTTGAGACTGAATTTTAATGTTTCCACCATATTTCTCTACTAGCCGTTGGGTAATGTTCAATCCCAGACCAGTCCCTTCGCCCTGCATTTTTGTAGTGAAAAATGGGTTGAAAGCTTTTCTTAAAATATCGTTAGGCATACCTGGCCCGTCGTCCTCAAATTTAATAACTGAAAACTCATTTTCTATATAGGTGGAGATCTTTAGCTGGCCATTGCCCTTCATAGCTTGAAAGGCATTATTAATAATGTTGAAAAAAATCTGCTGCAGTTCCTCAGGGTCTGCGTTGAAGCCTGGCAGATGGTTGAAGTTTTTATCCAAAACTATGTTGTTGTCTTGATGAGGCAACAAAGCAAACTTGATAGCAGAGTCAATGATTTCGTTTATTTGTACATCTTTTTGAATTCCATTCTCCTTGCTCTGCACATATCCCGAGAAGTCTGTAAGAACCTTTCCTAACCGTTTGGAATTGCCCGCGACTTTACCGGCATAAAGTTTTACTTTGTCCAAATCACTTTCATGGCCAAGAGCCTCTGAAAAACTTAGAATGGAATGTAGTGGATTGCTAATTTCATGAGCAATTCCGGCTGCAAGCGTTTTAAGTGAGGAAATATTCTCAGCCTGTGTCATGCGATCAAGAAAGTCCTTTTCCTTTGTAATATCATTTAGAATTAGTCCTTTTAATTGATTCCCGCTGGGGCATACTCCGGCATCGAAAATTTGGTAGGTGAAGAACTCGTTTTTAAGGGTAATTACGGATGGCGGAATAAATGTCGAGTCCTCAGAAGCTTGTGCGATTAAAGGATCTCTTGAGTAATTACTGGTTGATTTATTCTTGCGATACTCGGGCTGCTTTACCATCTCAGAATTTTCTAGCGGCTTGGATAGTTCATCTGCAAGAAACTCCCCTTGACCCTGAAAATGTGAGAAGGACTCGCTGAAAGATTTACCGACATAGTCCTGAGCTCGCTCGGCAACAAGTTTTCCAAAAGCCGTGTTGGTGAATACGATCTTATTGTCGAGATCTGTAACCACAATCACACCCGGTATGTTCATCAAAATAGTTTCATAGAAATTATTCAAAAGGCACCTGGGGTTAAAGAGTGATAAATATTGAAAAGAAAAAATTGTTCGATAATAGAAAGATAAATTATGCTTTCATCGGAACCAATGGTTCATTCAGGGTGCGGAAAATCAAGCCTTGCAATTAGCAGTTTGGCAGTGAGAAATAAAAAGTGCTCCCTTTGCCCAGTTCACTGGAAACTCCTACCTGTCCCCCATGCAAATGAATAAGCTTCTTGCAGATTGCCAGACCCAGGCCTGTTGATTTCTCACCTCCCGTTGGTCTTGCTGAAAGAGTTTGAAACTCCTTGAACAACAATTGCTGGTCTTCTTTGGAAAGGCCCGGTCCTTCATCGTGAACCGAGAGCCGGATAGAATTATCGAGTTTTTCTGTTGTTATCAAAACCTTTGAATCGGATGGAGAAAATTTAACGGCGTTTCCAATGAAATTCCCCATTACTTGAGTTATCGCGCTGGTGTCATAATGGATTGCAGGAAGATTACCAGGGTCAAAGTGAAGTTGAATGTTCTTTCTATCTGCTACCAATTGGTTCATTTCAACTTGTTTGCCTGCAGTTTCATTGAAGTCCTGCAGTTCCTTGTTGAGATCAATTTTTCCACTCTCAATTTTGGAAATATCCAGGAGATTTTCTAGCAACCCTTGCATGAAGTTACTGGCGTTATAGATTTTTTCTGATATTTCTTTTTGTTTTTCGTTTACCTCTCCTATAGTTCCTTCTTTGAGAGCTTCACTAAATGTTTTGATCATATAGAGAGGGTTACGCAAATCATGAGAGGCAATTCCCAGAAATTTATTTTTCAATTCATTTAGCTCTTTTAACTGAACATTCTTTTGTTGTATTTCCTCTTCTCGACGATGGGAAACAATGGCATCGGCTATTAGCCCTCCGATTGAAAGTAGAATTTCCTGACTTCTTACATACCAGGGAGGGCTTTCATCCGTGTATAAAAATAGAATTCCAATTAATTGTCCTTTGCTTTTAAGGGGGACAATATAGTGTCCATGAGCAGTCATCCCATCAAACTTGTGCTCGTGTCGAGTGTCGGTAAAACAGCTATTGCTGATTAATAATTCTCCAGAAACGGCAGCTTTTCCACATAGGCAGGCACCATAATTGATGGTTTCTTCCTTTTCCATAAACTCCTGGCCGAAATCTCCGACCGTAGAGAAAAGACGTAGCACTTTATTTTCCGAGTCTGCTAAAAATATTCCCGCTTTATTTTCGACTTCCAATTCCTTAAACCTGACAAGAGTGGTTAAGGCATTTGTTAGCATGTCTTTTAGCCCGTCAGGGCTGTGCAAAATCTTGGCTATCTCATGCAAGACCTTATATTCTTCAGTACGTCTTCTAATTTCTTGCTCAATTTCTTTGAAAGAGGAATCCTCATTTAATTTGTTTTCTTTGAGCATTATTATTTCCTTTATAGAATCTGAAAATTTATGGTTTCCTCTTTCCTTCTGTGTAACTAATCCAATTAGACTAATAGAAAGTTTTCTGACCCGTAAATCCGCCCTCTTTCCGCGATGCGGAAAAAGGGACGGACCCACGAGAATCAGAGTGAGGATTAAAGCCCAACATCTTTTCCTTTGGCGATCAACTTATCTACTGTTGCAATCAGTTTCTCTTTGCTAACAGGTTTCACCAGATAATCTTGAACTCCTTTTTTCAATAATGACGTTGCCATTTCAGTGTCAGGAAATGCAGTGATGACAACTATGGGAATGCCAGGAGCATTTGTTTTTAGATAATCGATGCACTCGACACCATCCACTTTGGGCATTCTAATGTCACAAAGAATCAACCCCACGTGTATCATGTGATCTGCTTGCTTCATTTTGGCAATGGCTTCTTCTCCATTCTCAGCTTCGAGGATTTCGAATTTTTTACCTTCAAGTTGCAATTTGATGGCTTCTCTTACATCTTCTTCATCGTCAACAATCATAATTTTTCCTGTGCTCATTGGAACCCCCTTTGAAATGTGTGTAAGTTATTGACTCTTTAAACCTGTTATAAATTTAGTGCTAAGAATCCTGTGTGATCCAAGAATGGTTGACTCAATTCCTAAAACAAGTATAGGGGAGGCGGTGAGGAAAAAATATCGCTGGAAATGCGAATGTTACGCAGTTGTTTCTTGATTCTGAGTGTAGTTAAATTGCTACAATGAACCGAGAGGTTTGGTGGTCAGAATAAGATGCAGTAGTACCAATAGGGGGTAAATAGATGAGGAAATCAGCGCCAAAACAAGGTGTTCTGGCGCGTTTGAATGGCTAGCCTTAGTTAGGCTGGAGTAAAGTATGTTCTCAGTGGCTTGGAGTGCTTGCAGCTATTCGATCCATCAATGCAAAGAAGACACCGCTCAGTACAAAGGCCATATGAATGACGACCTTCCATAAGAACATCTCCGTGTTAGCCTCGGTGGGCTCGTTTGGAATTTCCATAAAAGTTCTAAGAAGATGAATGGCGGAAATTGCCACAATAGCACCGATGACTTTTAACTTGAGCCCGCTGAAGTCAACTTTCCCCATCCAGTCAGGCCGGTCTGAATGGTCTCCGACATCTATTTTGGAGACGAAAATTTCGTAGCCAGAAAAGATGATCATGAGCAATAACGATCCGATCAGAGTGATATCTATCAGAGCCAGGACACCAATAACCACTTCGCCTTCAGGCATGGAGACAACATGAGCGACCAGGTGAACCAGTTCCTGGGAAAATTTTATAAAAAGTAGGGCAATACTGACGACCAGCCCAACGAAAAAAGGGGCCAGCAACCACCGACTGTTGAATATGAACCTTTCTAAATACCCTTCAATTTTTTCAGATATAACTTCTCCGTATGTATGTAAAAACGAAAGGACTCTCGTTTCAGGTTTTATAATTAAGGAAATATATAACCTACTAGGACTGTTTATCTATGGAGCTGTGGAAATAATAACTCCAGTAGGCCTATGCGATCAACCTATCTGAATGAAGGCATCTCAACCACCCGTTCCCTGATCTTCGAATTTTTTAACTCCTTTGGAAGGGAAGTGACTATGTCCTTATAGAGAGCCTCGATAATACTTTTCTTAAGGAAGGACCGGCTATAAACAACGCTTACTTCTCTGATTGGGATAGGTGCTTTAAAGACCCTGATTTTTTTCTTCTTCTCTGCTGCAGAAATTCCCATAATAGCCAGCCAGGGGAGCAGGGTGTATCCAAATCTCTGATCGACCAACCGCTTTAATGTTTCCAGGTTTCCGCTTTCGAAAACCAGGTTTTTACGCAGAGGATTATTCCCTTTTATCTTTTTGCAAACTTCTATGGCTTGATCCCTGAAACAATGTCCTTCATTCAAAAGCCAGATATCATCCAAGCTTAAATCTTTATCGGATATTGTATTAAGAGATAAGAGAGGATGGCCCGGAGAAAGATAGGCTAAAAAAGGTTCATTGAATATGGGTTTTTCAATTATTCCCTGTATCTTTAAAGGGGTGACCAGAATACCCGCATCGATGACGTCTTCCTTTAGCTGATGGATAATTTGTTTGGTTTGTAGTTCCTCTACTATTAACTTTACGTTGGGGTAATTTGTTGTGAATCTTTCCAGGAAAAGCGGCAATAAATAAGATGCCAGAGTTGGTATGATTCCTAATTTAAAACTTCCGCTTATTTCTCCTTTTTCCGCTTTAATCAGTTCCTCAATTCTCAGAGCTTCCTGAAGTACAATCTGTGTCTGATCGATAATCTTTTGTCCCATGGCGGTTGGCTCTACAGGTTTCTTAGAGCGATCAAAGAGGGTCACCTCCAGTTCCTCTTCAAGTTTCTGTATCTGCATGCTAAGCGTGGGTTGTGATACGAAGCAGGATTTAGCCGCTTTGCCAAAATTCCGATATTGGGCAACGGCTGCAATATAGCTGAGCTGCGTCAAAGTGATAGATTTCATCTATTAGATTATAATATCAATCGATTAGACTAATCAATCGAAATCCCCAATAATCGAAGCATCAGATATTGATAAAACAATTTAAGCTGTTTTCATATTGGGTGGGAAAAACAATGATAGGAAAAAAAATTAGAAACAGGAAGGTTCAATTAATGGGAGTGGTCGGAGCAATTTTATTCATGATTGGTGGGCCCATCGGGGCTATTGCCGCACCAGAGGAAGTATATGAATTGGAAATCCCTTTGGGGCTGGATGAAGATCAATTTATTGTTCCAGAAGATAACCCTTTGACCAAAGGAAAGATAGAGCTGGGTCGATTCCTTTACTTTGATAAACGTATGTCGCCAAACAATACTATTTCATGCTCCACCTGTCATATGCCTGCGCTGGCTTTCACGGATGGGCAGCCGGTCTCAGCAGGGATCCACCGACAACAGGGAGGTCGAAGTGCTCCTACCTCAATCAACCGAGGTTTCAGTAAAGTGCAGTTTTGGGATGGTCGTGCTGCAACATTGGAGGAGCAGTCTGTGGGGCCATTGACCAATCCGATTGAGCATGGATTTCTTGCCAACGGGGATGTGGTTGCAAAGTTAAATAAGTTCGAAGGGTACAAAAAGCTTTTCAGTAAGGCTTTTGGAGCCAGCACTATTACAATACAACATATTGGAAAAGCCATTGCTTCTTTCCAAAGGACACTCATTTCAGGCAACAGTCCTTTTGATCGATTTGATTACGATGGAGAAGAGAAGGCCATTTCCGAAGCGGCCAAACGCGGTAAAAAGCTGTTTTTCGGCAAGGCTCGATGCAATCTGTGTCATTTCGGAACCAATTTCTCAGACGAAAAGTTTCACAATATCGGGATTGGATGGGGCAGTGAAACAGTTGATGTTGGAAGGTTTCATGTTACCCACGACCAAAAAGATATCGCTGCATTTAAGACGCCTACATTGCGTGAAATTTCCAGAACTGGGCCTTATATGCACGATGGGCGGTTCGCAACTTTGACACAAGTGGTGGATCACTATAACAAGGGTGGAGTTAAAAACCCATTTCTAGACAATCAGGTTATTCCCCTGAACCTTACAGAAGCGGAAAAACAAGACCTTATTGAAATGCTTCGCTCATTGAACGGTGAAGGTTGGCAGCATGCAACGGCACCTCTTGCCTTCCCAGAGTAATGTTTAGATTGATTGAAAAACTCTTTATGAGGAGAAAAATATGAGCGACAGGTTCGTTTGAGGCTGGCAGGGGTTACGGTTCAGGCCGTAACCCCTTTTATTTTGAAAATTGCAGTTTCTTTAAGGTTTGATATAAAGATACCCTTGCTCCTGCAAATCAGCAATGCGTTTAACCGCTACAGGGTGAACTGTAGGGATAAACCCATCTAAAAGTGAAGCAAGTGGCTTATCGAATAACTTCATGGACACTTGACACATTTCCGGTTGCACACCTTTATCTATAACCATTTTAAGTTTTTTTATCAGTCCCGGGTCAGCATCCTTTTTGTCGAATAACATCAGTGCTGGGCCGTGCACGACAACTTTCAGGTCGATCTTATCCGGACCGCCCTCGGCTTCGATGTGTTTATTGATGAGAGCCATTGCATACTTGGCGGTTTTAAGATCTGCTCCGTCAATATGATATAGCACTTTCAAGCGGCCGTCAGGTCCGCGGCTTGCACCAGCGTCTGCCTGTTGAAGCCCCATTGGTGATAACAAGGATAAACCTAAAATTAACGTCAATAAATATTTCATATTAAGATTCTCCAATGTGAATCATTATTTGATTAACTGGGCTCCCAGTATAATTCATACAAGTTGTATTAAGATTCAACCCTAACACTTTTAGATTCTTAATAGAAAGAGATATTAACCTCCATTTAAAAAACCAAATAAACCCTGAAGATGTAATCTGAAAACAAAAAGGTTAAGTCAAAGTGACAAAGCCTTTTTTTAGAAAAGAAGGGTGTTAGGAGAAAAAGGTGCTATCTCCTATTGAAATAGATGTGAGAATTTTTAATCGTGATAGAAAAGTTGATGTGTTTGATGGAGTGGGCTTAATTGAAAATTACTTCTCCCTGTACCATTTTAAAACTGTTCGGCCTAAATTAATCCCCGGTTTTTCGATCAGCTTTGACAGAGAATAACAGATGACCAGCAGAACAAAAATAACCTGGATGTCGAGATGAACTCTAGGTATTGGAAACTGGCTCAACACTTTTTTGATCGGCTCCCACCCCCAATAGTGAAACAGATATACCGGATAGGCCAAGTCTGAAACAAACCTTACGGCCGGGGTCAAAGAAAGCCTAGACTGGTAACGCCATAACAAGAAGAATATTGTTATGGCGAATGCTGCGGGGTACTTCCCCATTGCGACAGGCTGATAGATAGAAAACAAGTAATAGTATTGGCACATGACCATTAGACCAAATCCAAATAAGGTAACGAAATTGACTTGCTTCGCTTCTTTAAGATAGAAAAAAGATCCTAAAAGCAGGAAAGGGGAAAAGGTTGCAAAGAATCCACTGAGATAAATAGTTGGGGACAGGGTCGGTGACAGAAGCCCGAGCAGAATTGTTGAGGATATTAAAATCCACGGAAGAGCTTTCTTATACGCATCTGTTAGATTAAGGCCCCGCAAAACGCCCATAAAAAGATAGAACATAATTTCTATCCGCAGGGTACATTCAACATTACCAAGGGCCAGAGGGGTGCCGAAAAAATCACCGATAAGCAATAACTGGAGAATTAAGGTTGTAAGGTGAGGGATATTACTCTCAGAATAAAAACCAACGACAGTTTCCATCAACACTGCACAAATATAAAGGGGGTAGATTCTGAAAATTCTCTTAATGATAAATTCGCCCGGACGTTCTGACTGTATAACGTGGGTGATGATGTAACCGGATACTAGAAAAAAAATTACGACTCCGGCGCGGCCGTAGGAGAAAAAAGGAAGAGTGCATGAAGCAATAAAGCGGGGGACGATATGAAATGATTTGTCAGCTATAAAATCCAGCATATCGCCGTAAAACTCATGCCAATAACTACGGAGACGAAAGCGAAGATTCTCAGGTAGTCCAGGAAAATAAATCCTTCTCTATTTGGCTTCATGTCTTTTAGATTGTGGGCATTCTATTGATTAGATAGGTAGAGCATTGCTCGTGCTTGAAAAACCTGCAATCACCCCTAGGTATACTAAGGTTTATAAATCTAGAATAAAGGAAATGTTTTCAAAGTTAAAGTAATTGAGTTCAGAGCCTCGAAAAGGGCTCCAGTTTTGTATCTTGCCTTATCAATAACCCCCTGGCATTCGTCAATATCTACCTTTACTTTTTCCTTAACCTGCCTAATCTCATGATTTCCAACTTCACTATTTTTTCAACATTTGCTACCCAAAACACTACCCAAAACCAAAAAGGACTTACGGGAAACCCGTAAGTCCTTGTAATTTTGGTGGGCCCAGCAGGATTCGAACCTACGACCGACCGGTTATGAGCCGGGGGCTCTACCAACTGAGCTATAGGCCCACACTATTAGTTTTCGATAAAACTGCGCAACTTCTTGCTTCTGCTGGGGTGGCGTAGTTTGCGTAGAGCTTTTGCCTCGATCTGCCGGATACGCTCGCGGGTTACTGCAAAATCTTGCCCGACTTCTTCAAGCGTGTGTTCAGAATCTAATCCGATGCCGAACCGCTTTCGCAATACACGTTCTTCCCGTGATGCCAGGGTAGAGAGAACTTTCAGTGTCTGTTCCTTCAGATTCTTTTTAACCACAGAGTCGATCGGTGACAAAACCTTTTTGTCTTCGATGAAATCACCCAAGTGGCTGTTTTCTTCTTCGCCGATGGGAGTTTCAAGTGAGATGGGCTCCTTGGCGATTTTCAAAACCTTGCGGACTTTGTCAACAGGGAGGTACATTTTGACAGCGATTTCATCCGGTGTTGGTTCACGCCCAAGTTCCTGAACAAGATGCCGGGATACCCGGATCAGTTTATTAATGGTTTCGATCATATGAACAGGAATTCGGATCGTCCGAGCCTGATCAGCAATGGCGCGGGTAATAGCCTGTCGAATCCACCAGGTCGCGTAGGTTGAAAATTTATAACCGCGTTGATACTCAAATTTGTCGACAGCTTTCATGAGGCCGATATTGCCCTCCTGAATCAGGTCGAGAAATTGGAGTCCTCGACTGGTGTATTTTTTAGCGATGCTGACTACCAGTCTAAGGTTGGCTTCTGCCAGCTCTCGTTTCGCTGTTTTATCTTTAACTCGGCCACGGGCAATGGACCTTACCGTTGCCAACAGGCTATCTTTGCTGGTTACTGTTTCCTTTTCAATTTTTTTGATTTTTCTACGTCCGCTTTGTACTAACTTTATGAAGTTTTCGTACTGAACGCGGGTAATGACTTTTCCCTTTGGGACCTTGTCGCTTTTTTGTTTGGTCCAGTTTTTAGCCAGCTTTTTGACCCCTGCCAGGGAAGTGCCCATTTGTCGCTCGATATCTCTCTCCTGCTTTCCAGCTTCTCGATACTCTGCGGCGATGGCATAAATTTTCTCGATGAGCCCGTCCATTTCGTCAATGGAGAGGGTCAGGCCAGCAATGAGCTTTTCAACTTCATTTTGCTGCTTTTGCATCTGGTCTGATGTTTTGGCCTGCATTTTTTCAGATAACTTGCCGCTCTCTACTTTTTCCTGAAGTTTTTCAAACTTGTTGAATTCTGAATTCAGGTTTTTGACTTTTTTAAGAAATTTTTTGGTTTCATCTTTTTCAGACTGTTCTTTATTTTCTTCTGGCTCAGGACTCTGGATGATGCTGAAAATTCGTATCTCACCATTTTTAACCTGGTCTGCCATGATGACGATTTCGCGGGTTGTGACTGCGCAGCTAGCCACTGCCGCAAGCACTTCATTTTGCCCGGCTTCAATTCTTTTGGCGATTTCCACTTCGCCCTTGCGAGTGAGAAGAGAAATAGTTCCCATTTCACGTAGATAGAGTCGGACAGGATCGTCAATGGAAACGGAATCGGATTTGGAAGCTGGGCTGGCGGCCTCATCTCCATCTTTATCGCGATCTCCTTTGGCGGCGGCTACTATTTCACCCTTAACGGTGGTGTCAACGATGTCTATTCCATTTTCACCAAAAAGGTGCATGAGGTCGTCGATTTGGTCCGGGGTCACAACATCAGAGGGTAAGACATCATTGACCTCTTCATAGGTCAAATATCCTTTTTCTTTGCCCAGTGATATCAGCTTGTTGATTTCTGATACATGTGTCAGCTTTTCCGTTGTGGCCATCTGGTTGATTTCTCCTAATTACACGTTGGTGTTTTGACTAGATATTAATGAGTTAAGGCTAAATGCATTTCACGAAGTTGCGCTTGCAGTTCTTGTGACCGCTCTACTTGTCCCGCTTTGGCGGCATCAAGGCGTTGCAACTTAAGATCCTTGATTTTTGATTTAAGGTGAATATTTTTGAACTTTCCGACACAGTCCTTCACGGTTCGTTCGGGTGATTCGAACTCTACCGATTCCAGCCCCAACCGGGATAAAATATTTCTGATCTCGGGGTCTTCAGTTTGGTCGAGCAGTTGGTCAATTCTCAGGTCTTCATCTTTTTCGATTTTTTGTTTGCAGGTTTGAACAATGGCTTTCAAGATCGGGTCTGCAAAGTCTTCCGGGTCTATTTCCAACAAAATCGTCTGGGCCGTTTCCTTATCGGAAAGAATCAGGTGAACTAAATGCTTCTCCAAATTTAAAATTGGGGCCAGTTCACTTTTAGTTTCAGCCAAC
>JAJDBH010000015.1 GCA_029261455.1 Nitrospinaceae bacterium | reverse complement strand
TTGCACACCATCAGGCAAAGTTGTAAAGGTAGTCGAATCTTGAGCCTCTGCATCAGTGGCCTCAAACTCTTCCTTGTTAACGGGAAGTAATCTTTCAGCACCCGCATTACAAACAGTACACTTAACAACATCACCTTTATAGAAAGTATTACAACTGGTGCATTTCAAAGTAATCTCTTCAGGAGGTTTGCCAGCATGGGCTTCTGCCATTTCTTCCTTCAGCATACCCAGACCTTCAGGATTATTCGGGTCCATACCCTCATCCTTCATCCTCTCACCAATGGCAGACATCGCCTGCATGGCACCTGCAGGAAGAATCTCCTGCACAGCTTCAGTAATAACGCTGGATGTGATCATGCTGTGGCCCCGCTCTAACGAATAACGCAGAATCGCAGAAGTCGCCATTGGCCGTACAAAGCCAGGTATCTTCTTCAATCTTTCTTTCGCTTCAGCAGTCCATTCAATGCTTTCTTCTGCCTGCAAGTCTATCGGTGGCTTGAACACTCTGCTGGAGAGCATCACGTTACAAGGAACCAAACGCAACAGGTTCTCAGCATTACCTCCGATATCCATATCCGGAGCACTGTGAACACCAATCCGTCCAAGAATCAACAGATAAGGGTTTTCCTCTCTGGCGTACTGCAGGACTTTTTCAAAGACCTTTCCGTCCAGAAGACGGATCGTACATTCGATTTCTTCTTCTTCACAAACTTTACGGGAAATCTCCAAGTGAGCCTGATAGATCTTAGCCAGTCCCTTATCAATGATGTCTTCATGAAGTTTTTCCTGCTGTTCAAACTTGAACACTTTGGAAGCTTCGCGGGACAATACACCCGTCAAACTATTAAACATGGCGTAATGAAAATAAGGATCAAAGGTAGAAATGACTTCTAATGGACGATTGAGCTTTTTCGCCATTTCAATACCTGTCATCAACCCACCAAAAGATTGGCCACTGCCATCAACCGCAACCACAATTTTCCCGCTTGAAGGCCGTTCATCGTGAATCTCAGGGCAATATTTAACGACCAACATATCTTTCGTGGAACGTCGGATAACCCTTTCGGCAACGGTTCCGATCAAGCTGTCCTTGATCGCTCCAAGCCCTAATGCACCAATAACAACCAAATCATAAGGGGATTCTTTGATATCTCGAACCAGTTCAGTCCAGTTGCGACCTTCGAGGGATTTACCCACAAAAGGAATGCCCAACTCCTTACATTTATCCTTGGGAACATCCAAATAGGAGTCACTGATGACTTCCATTCCCTTGGTGATCAATTGGTCATGAATATTGCGCTGCTTTTCTAATTCCTCCTCATCCTGGTATTCCTCAGGAAGTCCGCTTTCCATTTGGCGGAAACGCACATCGTGCATTTTCGCGGCATAAACATGGCTCGCAGTAATGGTGGTTTCTGATCCTTTAGCAAACTCAAGTGCCAAATCCACACAGGCGTTGGAGTAATCAGAGTTGTCTACCGGTATATAAATATTCTTAAACATGGGGTCAATTTCTCCCTTCCAGAAACCTGGGATATATAGTTTTGAAAAATTGGAATTCTAAATATTCTAAAATTAAAGGATCTTTTTAAAAAGTCCGTTAATCAGCTGCGGAATCAGGTGCTATCAATCTCTTTATAGACGCTGCGCATTCTAGCAAATTATTCAATTGTGTCAATCAGAATTAAGGCAAGATAATATTGTAATTATTGGTATTTTAAGAGTTTAACCACATTCAATCAAAAATCGTTTGAACTCTAAACCTCAACCACTAACCATAAACCCATTTTAAATGGTTCACACATAAAACTCTCAACGAACAACTATAACAATGTAGATCAACATAAAATAACTAAATCAATGTTTTTAAAGAAGAAATTTAATTACCATTTTTCTTTAAAGATGTTTTGCCTGATAACGAATTTTTCGTTACAATGGCAACCGTCAGGCGAAATATCATCATTATTGAGTTCTAGCCACTAACAGAAGATACAATAACACCGAAACCCGGAATCAATCTTTTATTCCAGGTCAATTCCTGAACCGACATCCCGATGTATGTTATCCGTTACAATCAGGGACTTTAACCTTTCAAAGGGAACCCGATGCTTTTTAACCATCAAGATGAAATAACTCAACAACTCAAGAATATTGCCACCCTCGATAATGGCGGCGTGAAAATAGAAAATGCTGACAAGCTTCGAGGAGATGTTCTCGATCAGTTGATCCAGAATGCAGTTCTCAATCCTTCAGCAGAGATCAAAGGCCTGAGCCGGTTTTACATCAAATCAGCGGCACTGGAATTGGGCATTGTGAACTCATCTATTCAGGGTCTCTATGATGCCCGAGGCCGGGGTGAAGTCAAAGGATTCACCGTTCCCGCTCTCAACATCCGTGGACTACCCTATGAACTGTGCCGGGCTATTTTTCGCACTGCAATAAAAATGAATGCCGGTGCTTTTATATTTGAACTGGCAAAATCGGAAATGAACTACACCTTCCAAAAACCGCATGAACTATCTACGGTTATTCTCGGTGCAGCTATTAAAGAAGGCTATACAGGCCCCGTATTCATCCAGGGAGACCATTTTCAAGTCAACGCAAAAAATTACGCCCAAGATCCCGAAAAAGAGGTCGCTGGACTCAAAAACCTTATTGAAAGCGGCATTGCCGGTGGGTTCTATAATATCGATATCGACACCTCGACGCTGGTAGATCTCAGCAAACCCACCGTTATCGAACAACAGCGGGCAAACTTTGAAGTCGGCGTGGAACTCACCGAGCACGCTCGGAATTTTGAGCCAGAAGGCATCACCATCTCAGTAGGCGGAGAAATTGGTGAGGTGGGTAAAGAAAACAGCAACGAGCAGGAACTGCGAGCCTATCTCGACAACTTTAATGAACTACTTGAAAAAAATCGTAGCGGAGCCACCACAATCAGTAAAATCTCCATCCAGACCGGAACTTCGCATGGCGGTGTGCCACTGCCAGATGGAACCGTGGCCGATGTCAATCTCGATTTCGACACGCTGGAAAACCTGTCACGCATTTCACGGGAAGATTATGGACTAGCAGGAGCCGTCCAACATGGCGCATCCACCCTGCCCCAGAACTTGTTCAACAAATTCCCAGAACTGGAAACAGCAGAAATTCACCTGGCCACCGATTTCCAAAATATGATCTACGGTAGTGAATTGTTTCCCGCAGACTTTAAAGAAAAGATCTATACCCACCTGAGAGAAAAGTTTACAGGCGAGAAAAAATCCGGCGAGACAGATGAACAGTTCATCTATAAGACCCGCAAAAAAGGCTTTGGGGAATTCAAATCCGAGTTCTGGGGACTGTCCAACGAAACTCGAGAAGGAATCGGCAAAGAACTAGAAGATAAAATGACCTTCCTGTTCGACAAACTGGCTGTGCAAAATACTAAAGAGTGCGTAGACAAAACCGTAAAACAAGTTCCCATCCGACCAACACTTGAAGACGAAGTTACCGCCTGCCAGTAATAACAAAACCTTTTCTAGCCACAGATGGACTCCTATAAACACCTATGATTTCTCCCCCTGATAAGGGGGGTCGAGGAGGTTTGGGGTTTCAACTCTCTCTTTGCGCTATGATCCTATCCAATTCATTGGCGAACTTGAATCGTTCCTTCTGACCAAAGCTGTTGGGACCGCCGGTTTCTACACCGCTGCCTCGTAACTCATCCATGAAGTTACGCATGCTTAATATCTGTCCGATATTGTTTTTATCGTAAACCTTCCCACGTGGATCAAGAGCCTGTGCCCCCTTTTCTACAACTCGAGCCGCCAGCGGAATATCGGCTGTGATGATTAAATCCCCAGCTTCGCACATGTTGACAATTTCATCATCGGCGACATCGGCCCCGTGCCCTACCTGAATCAATTTAAGATAAGGAGAATCTGGAAGGCGCATCCCTTGATTCGCAACCAAGGTCACCATTATTTCTGTCCTCTCCGCCAAACGGAACAAAATGTCTTTGACCGGTTTGGGACAGGCATCTGCATCCACCCAAATTTTCATTATTACCCTTACTACTCAGCCAGAATCATTGGCCGAGGTTCCATCGAATTAAACAAAAGTTGCCAAAGCACTAAAAAATTGATCCCGAATTTCTTCTTCCAGCCCTGCGGCGGGAGACTCCAGGTATTTGAAACGTTTCATAACTTGGGGGTGAATAGGGTTGGGAACAAACTCTCCGCTATTACCAAGACCCAGTTCATCTGCAACACAATCGGCTAAATGTAAAATTGCCGTCTCCGTAGAAAATGCATCTGACTTGAGAGGTTCGTGATGAAAGGCCACGGGTTCATATATACTTCTTGGTAGTCCCCACTCCCTCAGAACGTAGGCACCCACCCTAGCATGACTCATGCCCAACAACTCCAACTCTACATCAAACAGGTTTTCTTTATCCTCCTTGCAGCGTAATAAAATCTCTTTGGACACTTCGGGGAGCTTGCTGTATAGAACGAGACTTCCTATATCGTGCAACATTCCTAACAAATAAAAACTCTCTGGGTTAGCCACTCCGTGATATTTCGCCAAGTGTCTTCCCGTAACCGCGCAGGCTATGGAGTGCCTCCAAAAAGATTTCATATCCACCAGTCTTTTTGGAAAATCCTTAAAGTCCTTCATAACGGAAGTGGCCAAAATCAATTGATTGAGTTGTTCGACTCCCATCACGTTGAGAGCATGGTCCACGTTCTCCACTTTTTCTTCAAATCCGTATAGAGGACTGTTTACAATTTTTAAAATTCTAACCACCAGGGAAGGATCGTAATTGATGATCTCTGCCAAGTCCTTAAACGAATAGTCGGGCTTCTCCATTGTCTGCTTAATCTTTAAGTAAACATGCGGCGGAGAAGCAATAGTCTCTTTTAAGAGCGCTCCGATATTAATGGTTTTTTTTGGCATAGAAGGAAGAATATCACAGCATCACACTCCTAGGCTGTGTAGAAATTTGGACAAACCTAAACAAGCAAAGAAAGTCTTATTCCATTTATAGGTATGACTATTTATGCGGTTGGTATTTATTCGAGCCAGACTTTCATGTCTCGTTCATCATCGTGAAGTTCAAATAATATCTGGGGAACAAAGCCAGTTTTCCGGACTCTATCTTGAATAGAAGGCAAGTCAATATTCTGCTTAAGGATCGATTCTTTGACCGGATCATCCATCACGCCTTCAATATCATCAGCACACCGACCGGGCATAGTCAGACTGACTTTATTGCCATTGGATTTCACCACATGCACCTTGAGATAGTGAGCCATGGAATCAAAAGCCGGGCTTTGCGAACCGCCCTCTACTTGAGGCAATATCAAAGCCCGTGCTTGAGGATAAATATCAGATAAAATTTTATCCATCGTGAACTGCCAGGGAAGAGGAACATTCAATCGTTTTAGCATGGTGGTCAAGCCATGCAACGTCCGCATCAGGAATATCAGTTCAGGAGGAGCAGCAGAGCGGAACCACCACTTCATGTCACCCACGATTTGGTCAAACCGCTCACTCATTCGCCATTCTTTAACATCGTAGGGAGCTTCTACCAAAAATGGTTCGAACAAAACAGACATCAAGGCAGGGAGTGTCGGACCCAGGTCTTTCAGTTTTTCGGGATCAAAACCCAAGGCCGCAAGACACGTCAAGGGATCCAGGTTCTCCCTGTCGCGAAGAGCCAGAATGATTCTTAAAAGTGTTAGGCGAACCTCATCTGAAATCTCTAAAACACTTCCGAAATCATAAATGATCAATACAAAATAATCTTTTTTGTATTGACGAAAAGCAAAATTCGCCGGTTGCGGATCGGCATGAACAAACCCGTGCCGAAACAACATATGAATATAATGTTGCAGCAATAACCGGCCCATAGCCTGCTTCTGCTCCGGCATCATGGTTTCAGCCTTATCCAGACCGAAACCTTCTTCTTTTTTCTGTACCAGTATGGTGGGTTGTGTAAAATCGCTGAAGACTTCGGGAACCACAATGCGTTCCAATGGTGGGATTTTCTGGCGGTAGTTTACCTGATGTCCGGCTTCGACCCGATAGTCCAGCTCTTCGCTGAAATTATGCCAGAAGGCATCACGGTAACCATCCATCTTGAACCCCCACTTTGCCACAGGGCCAACCTTGGGCAACCAGCCCATGATGTTCATCTCGGCTTCCACCGCTGTCGCGATTTCGGGGTACTGCACCTTCACCGCGACTTCTGTACCATCCTTAAGTTTGCCAAAATGCACCTGCCCCAATGATGCGGTCTTGCAGGATTTATCCAGCTTCTTAAAAACCGTGTCCCAGGGTTTGCCGTAGGCGTTACTGATCAGTTCCAACACTTCCTCAAAAGGTAGAGGCTCCAGAGAATTGTTGAGGGATTCACGCAGAGCCTGATCGTCTGTATCCATGGTCATGAACTGACCGATCTTGGCAGGTAGTCCTCTCGACTGACCGAGCAGTTCGACCAGATAATGCTGAGCCCAATGGTGCTGGTCTTCCGATGTGGATTTGCGCATCTTCCTAGCGGCAACTCCAAGTTTGAGAAGGTTGGCCCCTCTTTTAAAAATCGCGCCAAATTTCATTTATTTATGGAGTTTAGTTTTATCGTTTTAATCGATTTTTGAATTGACCGACCTCGGCAATGACTCCGTCTGGCACCTCTTCCTGACTTCCTTTGGCTCTCATTAATACTTCAAGCCTTGGAGTACCGGGGTCTCGGAAAATTTTACCTGCCATTTGAGCAACTTCGGCCTTTTTGAGGTCACGAATTGCTTGAATCATTTTCTTTTTAAAATGAAAATCGCCCTTTTCATCGGTCGCAAGAGAATAGAGATTACCTGCGACGGCGCCTATGCTGTCGCCTTCTTTTTCCAATGCAACAATCAGGCTTTGCTGATGCCTTGCAAATTCTTGATCGGTTAAACTAGAGAACAGTTTTTCTGTACTTGCAAGCCAGGCATTGACCCGCTTGCTCATTTCAAAAGGCCCGTGGGTGGAAGACTGAATCACCAACCGGAAAAATAGTCGCTCCTCAATCCTTTGATGAAAACTCCATACGATATATCCCAATTGCTGGTTAGTACGCATTTGGGTATAAAAATCGCTTTCAATTATAGAAGCGATTATTGAGGTCTGAGCCAGAACGGATAAACTTTTCTCTCCCACCTGAATGGCGTAGGCCAGTGAGTTATTATTATCCGCCACCTCCCGGCTGAAACGGAGCTTCTCTCCCATAGGCATGACTTCAACCACCTGCTCAAATCGTTCACTTTCAGGAAGTGGTTTGCTACCCAAAGCTGTTAGGAGAATATCTACGCTTTGCCGCGCTTTATCATCAGACCAGTTACCATGAACCATACCGGTGATGTACACCTTGTCATAAAGTGTTTTAGCAAATGCTTTGACATCACTCAGAGTAATCGGAGTCAGAGCCGCAAGTTTTTCCTCCTCAGTATATTGATCCTGAAGGAGCATTAGATAGTTGTAATAACCACCACGCGAATAAGCTTGTCCTAGCTTATTGTTTTTCAATCCGCGTATCATCGCTTCTTTGATGTTGGCGAATTTCTGCTCATCCACATTCACTTCTTTCAGGTTTTTAGTCACCAGTTTGATCAAATCTCCAATCCGTTCTGAATAACCGCCAAGACTTAGGAGCACACCCTTCTTTTGTATCGACAGACCATATGACAACCCCGCCATCTGAATAGGATAAACAAGTTCATTCAACCCTTCCTGCATCATGGCCTCATAAAGCTTAGCCAGCTCCAGGTTTTTAGCACTGCGGTAAACTTTTGGAGTTTCGATTCGAAATGTCAGGGCTATTTTGGGCTGTTTAAAGCGATGGTCATATTTAAACCAGACTTTTGCCCGCTCATCATCCTGTACCAAATGGGGGTACTCTTCCACTAGGCTCAAGTTGTAGGGGATGAAATCATTTTTCACGGGATAAAACACACCCTCAATCTTGCCCGGATTAGATAGTTTGCTAAAAGCCTTGCCACCAATTTTTTTAAGGGAATATTCTGCGTCGTAGTACGGTACTTTACTGTCTGTATCAGCTAAAATGTTACTCAAGACCACCATTGCGTTTTCAGGGATCAAAGTATCTAAAACCGCTTTATAGGCAGAAGGCTCGTATTCGGTAAAAAGGAAAGGTACGGTTTCCACATCCTTTAATGTGTAATCTTGCATCAATGCCGCTTTACCCGCAACAAATCCCATACCCTCATCCGGGTTTTTCCAATCGAAGTTGATCTGGGCCATAGCTTGGGTTTCCTTGAACGTGTATTCCTCAAACCCGTGTTCTCGAACCATCTTGATGTAGGAAAAAATCAGCTCAAGAATACGTTCATACTCTTTCAACCCTTTTTCAGTCAGGGAAATATTGATGCCGAAAGAACTGATATCCGGGTGACTGCTCCCACCGCCGGCACTGAGGCTCAAAACCAATCCTTCTTCTTTTAATTTAGATAGCAGAGAACCTTTGCCTTCGTACCCCAGAACAGAACCCACAATGGCGGCGGGTTTACTCGCTTGATGATTTTTAAGACGTATGGTGGGGAAATCTATTTCCAATGAGCGGACATCCTTGATGGTTTTCACTTTCAACAACCTATACTCCCCCTTGAGCGGCTTTCTAAACTCCGAGGAAAGTTGTGGTATCTCAACAGATCGGCTAGGTATATCGGAAAAATATTTCTGTGCCACGGTGGAAAGGATTTCCATCGGCATGCTTGAGATGAGAGCCAGTTTCATATTAGAAGCCGCATAATAATTCTTATAAAATTCAAGCAACGCGGGTTGATTATCCCCCGATAAGGTTTCCTGGTTACCAGTACCAAAGTTGGCTAGAGGATGCCCCGGTTCAGACATAAGACCTGCAACATAATTCCCACGCCACCCATCATTGAGTTTATTTTTTTCATGTTCATTGTTTACGGCTTTGACTTCTCTCGCAGCGTAGGTTTTATCAAACAAAGGGGATTTAAAAAAATCACTAAAACGGTCCAAAGCTTCATTGAATCCATCATGCGACACCTGAAAAAAATAGTTGGTCATGTTTCCACTGGTGTAGGCATTGGAGCCACCTGAGTGTGAGTCCAGAAATTTTTTATAGGACCCGACCTCCGGATATTTTTTTGTCCCCAGAAACAACATATGTTCCAGATAATGAGCCAGTCCCGCTTTATCTTTCGGGTCATACAAATAGCCTGTACCTACCGATAAGGCTGCGGCACTACGATGAACATCCGGGTCGGAGACCAAAAGAACATCCAGACCGTTTTCCAAGGAAAGCGTTTGGGTTTTACGTTTATCTCCCTTAACCGCTTCGGCAGAGGAAATTAAAAAGACTATCCACAAAACCAGAAGCACTCCGGTTTTTATATATTTTGGAATCCGATTCACAACCAACCTCCAGTGTCTTAGCGGAGAACATCCGCAGATAAATAGCAATAACTTTTCCCCATCAACAACCCTACTCCCAGATGAAGGAAATACTCACATACAAATTATTATATCGGGGTCTTAACAACAAATGGGGTTAATTTTTTTTAATAAACAATCTTGCCAAATGCTAATGAGAGTTGCTGCCTATTAAGAATATACCGATCAAAATCATCCCTCCTGCCAACAGGCGTTGTGGGCCAAACGGTTCCTTAAGTTTCCAGCATCCCCAATAGACCATCATCAGCACACTGACCTGACGAAGTGAAACTACTGCGCTCAAGGCTTCAAACTGAAGCACCACACAGATCAGGCCATAGGAACCTAAAGTAGCTACTCCGGCAAAAAAAGCTTTATGCCATTCCGTTTTCCAAGACTCAAAAATATTTTTTGCGGGGCTTGTAGAAAAAATATATAGGTTGCAAAGAGCAAAACCTATCACCGCTTCAATGAAGAAAAACGTGACACCGTTGGCAAAAGGCTGGTCTGGCAAGTGGCTTAAGAAGGAATCCATTCCCTTCTTATCCACCAGGCTGTAGCTGACCACCATCGCCAACGTATAAAACGCCCAACGTAAATCCTGATGACGAAAAGCTCTCATAAGATTCACAAACCCTCTTAACAATTTGCCTTCAAAATGCAAAATGTAAATAGCTGTCAGAATAAACCCAATGGCAAGAAACGTGGAAATATGCAAATGTTCATCAAGCATCAACCATGCAAAAACTGGAACAAATACCGGTGCAGATCGGGCTATGGGATAGATATAGGAAATATCAGCAGTTGAATAAGCCCGGGAAAGGCAGAGTATATACACACCGTGCAAAACTCCTGAAAGAATGCCCCAGAATATGATTTCTGAATTCAACGAGGCCATTCCAAACCAAAGATAGGCAACCAGGGCCATGACAATGATCCAAACCCCCTTAATGCCAGAAAAGTACTGGGAATTTTTACTGGTCTGAGTCAATATATTCCAAAAGGAATGTAAAACACTGGATAATAGAACCAGTCCTATATTAAAAAGTGACAAACTTTACGCTCCGAATCATAATCATTTATATATAACAACATGCCGACAAAAATCGCGTTCATTTCCTATCCGGTCAAAAATTTGGATAAGGCCGTGGAATTCTACCAGAAGGTATTGGGAAAAGAACCTCTGTTTCACAGGGAAGACTGGGCAGAATTCGAATTGGGTGGACAAAAACTGGCTTTACAGAAGTCCTCAACACCAGGTGGCAGTGGAGCCACGGTCTATTTTCTCGCCCGGCCCATTGAAGGTTTTGTATTCCGATTGAAAGAGCTGGATACCATGCTGGACGGGAACATAGAAATCCACTCCTACGGCAAATTGGCCCGTTTTCGAGATCCTGATGGAAATATCCTTGGCCTCTATGAACCGCCTAAATAATGATCAGTAGCAGACGGCTCTGGAAATCCCATTGAGCGTATGCTCTTGTTGATGTACAATTGCCATCATGAACAATCCATTGACGCATTTTAATGAAGAAGGCCGTGCCCGCATGGTCGATGTCTCAGATAAAACCCATACCTCTCGCAAAGCCGTGGCTACCGGAGAAGTATATATGCAACCGGAAACCCTGCGGCTGATTCAAGAAGGGCAAATTAAAAAGGGCGATGTGCTGGCAGTAGCGCAAGTTGCAGGAATCATGGGAGCCAAACGCACTTTTGAAGTTATTCCCATGTGCCACCCTCTTCTGATAACCGGTATCGACATCAGTTTTCAGATCAACTCAGATCCTCACTCGGAAACGGGGCTCTGCTCCATCACGGTCAACGCCACTGTCAAAGTAACAGGGCAAACAGGTGTGGAGATGGAGGCACTCACCGCAGTTTCCATGGCGGCACTCACTATTTATGACATGTGTAAAGCCGTTGACCGGGGGATGTATTTCAACCAAATAGGTTTACTTCATAAATCTGGTGGTAAATCTGGAACTTTCGATAAAGAAACGTTGGAGACTGGGAAATGATCACTATTAAATACTTTGCCAGTCTGAGAGCCATCGCCGAAAAAGATGATGACAGCTTGGATATTGAAAATCCAATAACCATAGATCAGTTGAGTGATATTATTTCAAAAACAGCGCCAAAAATGGGTGCGATTATCCGGGAGAAAAAAGTCATGATCTCGGTCAATCAGGAAATGGCCTCTGCCGACACCATCATTCATGATGGAGACGAGGTAGCGTTTCTTCCCCCATTCTCAGGCGGAGCCAAATAATCAAGGACAATACAATGAGCACCACTACCGATTCCAAAATACGTATCCAGTTAGAAGATTTCTCAGTCACTGATGAAATCGAAGCCATGAAAAAGGTTTCCCGCAATATTGGCGGCATCACCACCTTTCTCGGAACAGGGAGAGAAATGTCTAAAGGTGAGAGCATCTCCGAGCTTAATTTCGAACATTACCCAAAGATGGCAGAAAAAAAGATGGAAGAGATACGTGTGCAATCCATTAAGGATTTCGGAATCATTGACATGAGCATCATTCACCGAATCGGCCCCATAGACATCGGCGAAAATATTGTTTTGATAGTTGCTGTAGGGGAACACCGGGCAGAAACCTTCAAAGCCTGCGAGTGGGCCATCGCTGAACTCAAACGCACCACACCGATCTGGAAACGCGAAACCACCTCAACGGGCGAAGTCTGGGTTCAAGATACCCCTTAACTCTTAATGAGCAATCGCTCTCCATTGCCCCCTATCATCCTGACCGTTAACAGTCGGCTAGCCCGCTGGCTTTTACTGGAACAGGATGAGAAGAAAAAGCAAGCCGGAGAAAAAGCCTGGGAAACCCCACAAATACTCTCCTTTTCAGCCTGGCTACGAAACTTGTGGCTCGAATCCTGGCCGACAAAATACCTCCTCAGCTCATTACAATGCGAAAAAATCTGGGAACAAATCATCATTCAGGATGCAAATCGTCTTGACCTTCTTCATCTTCAAGGTGTCGCCTCGAAAGCGAGTCAAGCCTTTGCGCTAATCCACGAATACCGCCTACCTCAGAGCCGCAAATTTTATGAACTGACCGAAGAGGCAAAAACTTTTCTTAATTGGACAAAGAAATATGAACGCCGCCTTTCTTCTCTAGGTGCTTTGGACCCCTGCATGCTTATGGATGCGGTGAGAAACTCCATGAAGAATAGAGAAATATCTATACCACCCTCTCTTTGCGTAATGGGATTTGAAGAGCAAAGTCCACAATTGAAATTCTTTCTCGATTTTCTTCTCGAAAAAGGCACCCAGGTTGAATTCCAGTCACCGGTACCCACACCAGAAACTCTCGAAGACAAACTCAATACCCAGCCTGCCCATGTCCGGGAATATGAAAATCGGCAAGGAGAAGCCGAAGCCTGTGCCCGCTGGGTGAGGTCGGTATTCCAACCGGGAAAACGTATCGGCATCGTTGTGCCTGAACTGGAAAAATATCGCACGCTCCTAAAACGGGAGTTAACCGCAGAACTGGTTCCTGAATCTATCTTCAGTCTGGACGAACAGGTGTTTAACATCTCACTCGCTCCCCCCTTGTCTCAGGAACCCATGATCAAATTGGCATTAGACCTGCTGACCCTTAAAACTACCACTGTTCCTGTCGGCACATTCCTGTCTTTCATCCAGAGTCCCTTTTTGGGTTACACTTTTCCACCCAATCAGGGAATATCTGATCTGGAACGCAAACTGAGAAAAAAAAGAATTCTCACTATCCCCATTGACCAACTCACTTCAATTTATGGGGGGCTCCCTCAAGTAGACCAGTTGGCAGAAAGGTTGAAGACATGGACTCTGAAAAACAAAAGATTGTTACCAGGAAAGTGGGCAGAGGAACTATCAGAATTTTTAAAAACCACGGGATGGCCGGGAAAATCAGGAGCCTCTGCGGATCAACAACTCATTTTATCAAAACGATATCAAGCTTTTGAAACTTGGAAAAATTGTTTAAATCAACTTTGCTCCCTGAACCAGATTCTTGGTCCCGTTAAAAGACTAGAAGCTTTGAACCACCTCGCCAATATAGTGAGAAGCACACCTTTCCAGATTAAAACACCGGAGCATTCCATTCAGGTTATTGGCCTTCTTGAATCATCCGGGATGCAATTTGACCATTTATGGGTCATGGGTTGCCATAGTGAATCACTACCCACCCACCCGGAACCGAATCCTTTTATTCCCTATGAAATCCGTAGCAAATTTTCGATCCCACGTTCCAATCCACAACGGGAACTACAGTTTGCCGAGCAATCTTTGAGTCGTCTGCTAATGGCCGCGCCAGATGTTCATTTCAGCTTTCCTCTTCGCGAGGGGGACATGGATATGGAAGTCAGTCCGTTATTAAAAGATTTTCTAACAAGTGAGGAATCTTTATATCCGTCCAAACGTATCAAAGACCAAGTTCTGGCTATGGATAAACTCGTAGAGTTCACCGAGCCCCTATTTTTACCAGCAACCGATTCCGAAAAAAATCTGTATGCAACGCAGGGTATTTCATCGGGATATGGCCTTATCAAGGATCAAGTAGACTGCCCTTTTCGTGCTTTTGCCCGTCACCGATTAAACAGCGAGCGCTATCAAGTTCCCGAAGTTGATTTTGACAACCTCGATCGTGGAAATGTAATTCACAAAGCTTTGGAATTATTCTGGAGAAAAACCGTCAACCTAAAAAACCTGTTAAATCTTTCGGAGAATTCACTCGAGCAACAGCTTGACCAATATGTACGAGAGGCTATAAAAGTTTGCGCCAAACGCACTTCAGACCAAACACAATTTAACAAACTCGAAATAGAACGAAACGTGCGAGTCATTCATGACTGGCTAGTGGCTGTGGAACTCAAAAGACCCGACTTTAAAGTGCTCCAAATCGAGGAAGGCATTTCAATCAATTTATCAGGAATAAAACTTTTATTGAGAATAGACCGTATTGATGAAATTCCTGGTAAAGGCTTACTATTAATCGACTACAAAACAGGAAAAGACGCTAAGCCCGCAGAATGGTTTGCCGAAAACATACGCGCACCACAACTCCCTCTATACTCTTTATCCAAAGCTCCAGTAGGCTTGGCTTACGGACACCTGAAAATTGGTAAGCCAGAATTCAAGGGTACCACCATCCCAGAATTGTCACTTGGAGAATTCAGAAATCACGATTTCATCAAGGCTAGCGGATATTCCACATGGGAAGAATTACTTGAATATTGGAAAAATAATTTAAACGCAGTTGCTGATGACTTTCTAAAAGGAGATCACCGTGTTTCACCTATCAACAAAGGTGAGCCCTGTCGGCATTGCGAGTTCGGTTCCCTTTGCAGAATTCAGGAGTCTGCGAAACTGGAAACTTCGGAGAACGCCTCTTGATTCTTGCAGATGAAAGTATAAGAAAGGATGCCCTGGATCCTAGCCAGTCTTTTATCGTTCAAGCCCCGGCAGGTTCGGGTAAAACCGAATTACTCATCCAGCGTTATCTAAAATTACTCGGACTAGCGAGTAATCCAGAAGAAATCCTAGCGATGACTTTCACTCGCAAAGCCGCCGCAGAAATGAAGGAACGAGTTTTCTCTGCAATCACCGAAGCCCAAACTCAAAAGTGCCCCGAACAAGCTCATGCCAGGTTTACTTGGGAACTCGCGCAAAAAGTTCTAGAGCAGAATCTATCAAGAGAATGGAATTTATTGAACAACCCTGCCCGCCTCAGAATTGTGACCATCGACTCATTTTGCTCGTCGTTAACACGACGTATGCCATTGTTATCCAGAATGGGTGCGGGCTTGAATATCCAGGAAAATGCCAAAAGTCTTTATAGAGAAACTGCCCGAAGCATACTGAGTTTGACAGAGAGCGAGACCAACCCTTATGGCGTACTGGTGCGCAATATTCTTCGCCATATTGACAACTCAAAAGAAGATTTCATCAAAAGAATCGTTCAACTATTGCAAAAAAGAGATCAATGGATGATTTCTTTTTTTGATCCACAAGAAAACCTCGAAGCACATCCATTAAATGAAGACTCCCGAAAAAAGCTGGAAAAAACCCTGGCAGCCTTGATCCAATCCCGACTCGGAGAATTGAATGACCTGTTCAGTCCAGCAATCCAGAAAAGTATCTTACAGATCGCTACTTACTCAGGAAGTAACCTGGAAAATGATAATCCATCACATCCTTGCGCCTGCCTTGCGAACCTACAGACCTTTCCAGACACTACTATCGACAGCTTGGATATTTGGAAAGGATTGGCCCATCTTTTTCTAACACAAACCAATACTTACAGAAAAAAACCTGATGTGCGATTGGGTTTTCCATCGGGCAAGGATGCTGTTGCAAAACAAATGAAAGATGTGTTTGTTGAGCTGGGAGACACTTTGCAAATGAACCCTGCCCTCCTCACAACTCTGGCTAAAGTAAAAAAACTTCCACGACCTCATTTCACGGATATGGAATGGGATGTACTGAAGTCCACCATCCGTCTTTTGGCGGAGATCAATAAAAGGTTGAAAGATGTTTTTTCATCTCGGCAAATTACAGACTTCACTGAAATCTCCCTTTCCGCCATCAGTGGCCTTGTGCAAAAGGACGAAGATGGAGAAGAGCACCCTACCGATTTACTTTTTTATCTTGACTGCAAGATCCACCATATCCTTGTCGATGAATATCAAGACACCTCATTCAAACAAGAAGAACTATTACATAAGCTCACCTCAGAGTGGAACGATGAAGATGGCAGGACTCTTTTCATTGTTGGTGATCCCAAGCAATCTATATACAGGTTCAGGGATGCCGAAGTGGGTCTATTCATCAAAATTCAGGATAGAGGGCTGGGTAATTTGCATTTAACACCCCTGTCACTCGAATCCAATTTCCGTTCACAAAAATATCTGGTGGACTGGGTCAACACCTGTTTTCAGAAAATATTCCCACCGCATGAAGACTCCGATCTTGGAGCCATATCCTATACACCGTCATCAGCAGTTTTAGAGGAAAGCATGCAACCCGGAGTGATGTATCACCCCGTTCCGCACCATCAGGACAGCCATGCTATTTCTGAAGAAGAGGCACACAAGGTCACAATTTTGACGAAGGATCTGCAATCACAATATCCCGATAAGAGTTTGGCAATACTGGTCCGAGGACGAACTCACCTCGCTTCCATTGTCAAACACTTTAACGAATCAGGCATTGCATTCAAGGCCGAGGCCATTGACTCTCTTACAGATCGACCGGCGATTCTCGATCTACTATCCCTGCTTCGAGCTCTGCGTTTTCCTGGTGACCGGACTGCCTGGCTTTCGATTTTAAGGGCACCCTGGTGTGGGTTATCTTTAACTGACATTCATGCTTTGGTAGAGCTGAATACAACAACGCCTGTCTGGTCTCTACTCAATGATCTTTCCCGTTTAGAGCTTCTTAGCGAAGATGGTCAAAAAAGATCACAGAACCTTATTCACAATATTCAGCATTTTCTAAATGGAATCTCCGATCATAATTTTCGTGACGTATTGGAAGCCTGCTGGATCAAACTAGGCGGGCCTGCCTGCTTACAGGGAACAAACCCAGATGACATTGAAGTATTTTTCAATAAAGTCGAAGAAATTATCGCCTCTGGGCAGGAGGAACAATTCGAAAACTTCGACCAAATTTTGACAGATCTTTATGCCAGCCCTTTAGCAGTTTCCGACACTGCTGTACAGATAATGACCATGCACAAAGCCAAAGGCCTGGAGTTTGACTTTGTTATCTTGCCCGGTCTTGGCAAGCGCATAAAGGGAGATGAAAAGCGTCTGGTTTACTGGATGCCACATGGCGACGACTTGTTACTCGCTCCCATTGAAGAGAAAGGTGGTGAAACCTCCCCACTTTACGAGTTTTTATCAGACCTCAACAAAGAAAAAGAAGACTATGAAACTTTAAGACTGCTCTATGTCGCAGCAACCAGAGCAAAATCACAACTACACCTTTTTGGTCATTTAGAACCTTCTAAAGAAGAAGAGTGGAAGCCTCATTCGAAATCTTTACTCAATAAACTATGGCCACATATAAAGGATGAGTGGCTGGAAAAGTTGAATGAGACTGTGGAACATAGTCCAGTTCAACCCAACCCACTACCAGCAGAAACACATTCTATTCACCGTCTACCCATCGATTTTTCACCTCCAAGTCCGGCTGACTCGATTATTGAAGGACCTGTAGTCGAAATCGAAGATGAGAAATATATAGAACCTGAATACTATTGGGCAGGAAATACGGCACGTTGCCTGGGTAATGTCTTGCACCGTTGTTTGCATGACATAGCTGTTGAGGGAATTGAAGCCTGGCCCGAGGAAAGAATTACGAATTTAAAACCCCGGTTTAAAACAGCTCTTATGGGTGAAGGATTGCCGTTGGAGCAAGCAGAAGACGCATTAAAATCTGGACTCCTGGCACTCTCGAAGGTTTTTGAAGATGAGCGGGGACTGTGGATTTTAGCTCCGCATAAAGATGCTCGTTCCGAGTACCCTCTAACTTTCTTTGAAGATAACCGATATATCCGAAATATCATTGATCGCACCTTCGTGGATGAAGGAGTGAGATGGATCATTGACTACAAAACCGGAACGCATAAGGGTGGCGGGAAAAACCTTGAACTATTTTTGGATAGTGAGGTACAACGATATAAACCACAATTAGAACGCTATGAAACAGTGTTGAGAAAACATGGTGAGAAACTGCCTATAAAAAAAGCATTATACTTCCCCTTACTGAAGGCATGGCGGGAAATTAATTAACAAATCCATAAAGGCCATATCCATCTGTTTTTCATGATTTTTTTAAAGTCCACCCATATACAGTCCGCTAAGAAATTAAGGGCCCGCTTTGAGAAATCAGATAGTGGGACTGTAATACAGGAAGTCTGTTCTCTTTTATCTGACAAATTGAGGTAAAAAGAAATGCACCTGATTAAACCACAGCGCAACATTTATTTCTGGGTCCGGTTCCAAATTGAACGCATGAAACTGAGATTCTGGTGGAAACATTTCAAACATCTTGTAACTCTGCCCTTCATAAAACACTGACTCAGAACAACAACACTCCCCCAACAACTCTAGCCTGACAGAAATATCTCTGTCCCACCAAATAGCCAATCCTATTGTAATCCGTTGCCAGTTTAGTTAACCTGAAAAGAGAAAATATAATTCTGAAATTTTACAGGGTTTCTATATGGACGAAATTCGTTATTTCATGGAAGAGTCTCTGATCTCCGTAGACCCTACAACTTCCATCAAAGAAGCCGCGCAAAAAATGCGCCACCATTCCATCAGTTCTCTCCTTATTCTTGACAACGAAAATTATACCGGGCTTTTAACAGATACCGACTTGACCCGAAAATTCGCAACAAAAGGCCTTAGCATTGAAGAAACCCCTGTATCCCTGATTTCCAACAACCCCATAGTCACATTGGATGCTGGTCGCCAGATGGAAGAAGGGTATGAATATATGCGTAAGAACAATATTCGCCATTTGGGAATAACTGAAAATGATAAGATGGTCGGAATTTTATCCATCAAGGATTTTGCCAACTACTATCACAATAAATTTTCTCAAGAGGCAGGAGAAAAAGGTGAAGTTCGGTATTTCATGAAAGGTTCCGTTTTAAGTATAGAAGCCGGAAGTACTGTATTAGATGCCGTTAAAAAAATGGCTCAACACAAAGTGGGGTGCCTTCTTGTCTCTGAAGCAGGAAAAGTAAAAGGTCTGTTTTCAGAATCTGCCTTGACCATGGATGTTATTGCAGCTGGGCGCCCATTAGAAAGCACCCTTTTGTCCACAGTTCTGGTCCGCCAGCTTGTCACTATGGACTCTAGCCAGACAATGTCCAATGCCTACCAAAAGATGCGAGAAAACAATATTCGCCACCTTTCCATCTCTCATGGAAATAAGATTATCGGAATGCTTTCTATCAAAGATTTTGCAAACTATTACAGCTTTAAGTTTTGCCAGAACAGAAATCCTGAAGATGAGGTCAGCCACTATATGCAGGAAAATTTGGGAACGATTCCTGATTCAACATCTGCACAAAAAGCCGCCGGGATTATGAAAGAAAATAAAATTGGCTCACTTTTGGTAACTCAAAACGATGAGATTGTCGGTATTGTTACAGAGGAAATTTTCACTCGCAAGGTACTTGGCGATTGCTTGAACCCAGAAACCACTCTGATGTCAGAGCTCATGGAAAAACCTGCCACTATAAAATCCACACAGTCCATGGATTCCGCACTCACATGCATGCACGAGAAGGACGCACGTTATCTGGCTGTCACTGTAGACAGCAAAATCAAAGGAATCATTTCACTGAAGGATCTAACCGTTTACTACAAAAACAAGTTTATAACCTCACAGGATATAGACGAATAACTTTTCTCGATGGACATTAGCGCAAACCAAAATATTGTGATTTTGACCGGCGATGATCCCCGGCATCAGTTTTTTATCCATCAATTAAACAGACGCTTTTCAATATCCGAAATTTATATTGAAAAGAGCGACTACCCCAGCCCCAGCCCTCAGTCAGAAGAAGAGTCTATTGCATGGGATTGGTTTTTCAGTAGACGGGATCACTCCGAAAAAGAACTGGTTCTGGAATCAAGCCAACTACCGACAAAGAACAATCCACGAACAACTTACCTTAATAAAGGTGAACTCAATTCCCCTGACACAATAGTAAAAATCGAAAAATCGAATCCTGGTTTTATCGCTGTATTTGGGACCAGTATTTTGAAAAAACCTTTTTTGCAATTATTTCCCAATCGTTTATTTAATTTACACATTGGAGATCCAGAATTTTATCGAGGCTCGTCATGCAATTTCTGGCCTATTTACCTAGGAGAACTTCACCATCTATCAGCGACCATCCATCGAATAAATCAAGGCATTGATACAGGTGATATCTTATCCAGACAGGCTATCAATATAGGTGTAGGAGATGACGAACAGACATTACTCCTCAAGCCACTAAAATTAGGAGCCAGACTGATGGTGGAAACCATACAAAACTGGCAAAGAGGAGCACTTCAATCTATCCCGCAGAATAGAAACGGAAAACTATTTAAAAAATCCGATTTCACGCCTAAAGCAATATTAGAGATGAAACAAATGGTAGAATCAGGCAGGTTGAACGATTGCATACAGGCACAAAGGGAATTAACTGGCAATAAGGCTACAGATTCCACCAATGATGAGGAGCCCAAGGAACTTTGAATTCATTTCTAAGTATAAAAAAACAATTATTGCTTTTAACAGCATTAAGTTTGCTTTGTTTGGCATCTTATCCCAGCAACGCTCTAGCACAAGAAGACGTTAAGGAAAGATTTGTCAATATAGGACTGATCAGTATCTCCGACCTGTACACCCTACCCTCCAAAACAAATACCATTGTATTTAGGATTAAAAATAATACAGCACGTACAATCAGTCAAATCTATGGTTGGGCATATATGTATGATAAAGGAGCTGACGGGAAGGGAACTAATTTTGTGCTCATGAACAATCCGCACAGAGGAGGTAATATCATCAAAGGCACACCACATCGACCTGGAGCGATAGCGGAATGGAGTTTCCCTTTGGTACGTGAACCTTTTATTGCAAACCAGGAAATTGCCTACACCTTACGAGTTCATACCCGATCCATATTTTTTGCCAGTATCGAGC
>JAJDBH010000014.1 GCA_029261455.1 Nitrospinaceae bacterium | reverse complement strand
ACATCATTTTGGGACATCTCATCGAACTGATCGGAAACGTTGCCGATGCCTATACTTGCGCTCTGTTCACGATGGAGCCAGACGAAAAAAAACTCGGTCTACGCGAACATTTCACCCTCAGTCGCAATCTGGATCGGGGAGCAAAAATAGCCCTTGGTAAGGGCCCTATTGGTCTGGCGGCGCAAACACGCAAGCCACAATTAATAGAAAATTTTGATCAGAACACCCGCATTCTCGGCATCTACAAAAAAAATGAAGACCTTAAAAGTTTTATTGCTATTCCAGTAATTTATGCGGACCAAGTAGCAGTACTCGCCATTGACACCAAGGAGCGATACCAGTTCTCCATCAAACTACAGAAAATATTGTCTGAGTTCGCCCAACAGATTGCCTGGAGCCTGGAATCAAAGACCCCCGACGCTTCATCATCAACCCAACCCATTTTGCAAGAGATCAATTCCTACTGCCGGTTTCTTGCCGAATCACCGGATAGATCATCCGTTGCAGACAGGCTGACTCAAATACCCATATCCCTGCTTCCCTGCCCTGCTATCGCTGTGACTTGGTTCGAAGATAACCAGTCAGAAGGGCGAATCATCGGTCATAGAGGTTTTGCTCATGACCTTTCAGAAACCCAGGTCTTCCTTGGCAAAGGACTGGTAGGTTCTTGCGCGAAAAACAAGTCGCCTCTTCTATTGCAAATTCATGAAGGCAGAAAGACAATTATATTTTCGGAGGACGAGAAATCCGAAGGCCTGCAATGCGCAGCCGCCATACCCATTCAGCATGGCGACACACTTTATGGAGTTCTTCTGGTAGGTTCCCCAGAGCCCGATGGGGTGAGCCACGCCGATCTGGATAAACTAGCACTGATCGTTTCAGCCGCCGCCTCTGCTTTGTTCTGCGCAGATACTAAAGATCGGTGGGTTTATGACAAAAACCTGGACCCCATCACGGGAGTTCCTAATTACCGGTTTTTGACGGAGTATCATCTATCATTATCCGATGAAGTTTTTAAGCCCGAAGAACAAGTGTTTTTTCTTACTTTCGGCATCACCAATCTTACAGAGCTTTATGAAATCCATGGAGTAGAAAATGGAGATGCGTACCTGAAACAAATGATGGCCTTATTTTCGAAGGTGGTCCCATCGCCAAAGTTTGTTTTCCGCCTGTCGGAAACTTGTTTTCTAATCTTACTCATGGATCGCAGCCAAAAAGATATAGGGCTCTTGAAATCAAAACTGAAGCACCTGCTGGAATATAACCCGCTATATGTAAATGGAGTTTCCATACAGGCACAATTTCAATGGGGACTTTCTGCTTATCCCGAGGAAGGAAAAGAACTACTCAACCTCATTAATCTTTCACGCAACCGGCTGACCCAGAAAAAGAAAGCAATGGCATGATAAGAAAACTATTCAACAATATTTTCAGCTTGTTCTCCACAGATATCGCAATGGATCTGGGCACAGCAAACACCCTCGTTTACATCACCGAAAAAGGGATCGTGCTGAACGAGCCTTCCGTCGTTGCAGTGAATGTAGATGATAATTCGATTGAAGCCGTTGGAATCGAAGCAAAAAAAATGTTTGGACGCACACACTCTCGAGTTAACACCGTCCGGCCTATGAAAGACGGGGTCATTGCCGACTTTGACATCACCAACCGGATGATTCAATACTTCATTAAGAAAGTCCTGAGCCAACACCGGTTCTTTAAACCCCGTATGGTTGTTGGCGTGCCGACCTGTATTACTCAGGTAGAAAAGAAGGCAGTGATCGACGCTTCAATGATGGCTGGAATTCGGGAAGTCCATCTTGTAGAAGAACCCATGGCCGCCGCGATCGGCGTTGGCATTCCCGTACACCGCCCCGAAGGAAATATGGTCATCGACATTGGCGGAGGCACCTCCGATGTCGCAGTCATTTCATTATCCGCTATAGCCTATGGTGAATCCGTACGTGTGGCCGGAGACGAAATCGACGAATCCATTGTCCGCTATATGCGGCTCCAACATCATCTAAATATCGGAGTGTTCGAAGGCGAACGCGTCAAAAAAGAAATCGGCAGTGCGTTTCCACAACCCGGGTCTATGACGACCGAAGTTAGAGGATTGAATGTTAAAACCGGCGTCCCCATGTCAATCACCATAGGCGACGATGAAATTCGCGAAGCACTTAAAGAGCCAGTGACCAACATTGTCACGTCCATCATGCGCGCTTTGGAAAAAATTCCGCCAGAACTTTCTGCCGATATTCATTCCAATGGCATATACCTTACCGGAGGTGGTGCCCTCATCCGCGGACTGGATAAGATGATCGAAGAAAAAACCACCTTGAAAGTCTTTATTCCCGAAGACCCCCTCCTTAGCATTGTCAAAGGAGCTGGCGCCGTTCTCGATGACTTTCAAAACATGAAAAAAGTCTGTATCAATTAATTGGGTTGATGTAGGATTTTTTACCACCTAATTATCTTTTCGGATTTCTATGAGCTCTGTCTGTCAGGAATGCAAAACTCCGGTGAACACAGTTCCCACCGTGATTGAGTATCAAGGGGAAGAAATCTATCTGTTCAACCCCATAGTCTGCCAGCCTTGCCTGCATAAGCTATGCGAACTCCATTCCACCCAATGTGCCAATTGCGGCGGATGCATCCCTCCATTCTCACAAGTAGGTGTACTAAAAGGCGACAATGGTCAAAAGCAGTTCATCCACATGACCACCTCCTGCACCACCGCAGGTAGCGCATTCTACGGTTACTGGGGGAAAGGCCAGCTACACGATTTCATACAAATTGAAGCCTGCTCCTAACCTTCCACTTGGCGTGGGGCCAACTGCAATAGCGTTAACGGGCTGGAAATAGTTGTCTCGGCTTAACAAGTATTTTCATCAAATTCCCCCCTGACAAGGGGGTTGGGTTTGCTCCCTCTTTCTAAAAGAGAGCCATGGTGATTGACCTGCAGAGGATTTGATTAATTCTACAAACTTGAGTAAAATATCGAATCAAATGAGCATTTCCTTGGAGACCCGACCATGAACGAGGCAGCAGAACAAATACCACCGGAATCTTTGAATACTGAAATTGTAGAGGGTGAGGAGAAGATTTTTACACCGCAAAACGAACTACCTTTTCCAGAGTCGGAAGTGGACCTGAACGAAGTTTTCCCCGATGAAGAAAGCGACCTCAACGATTTGTTCCCGGATGAAGAAACAAAACTGCTATTGAAAAAAATCCAGCGCAACAAAAAAGACCTGCATACCATGACTGACCGTTTTGTTGACGACAACTGGGGCGGCATCGAAAATGAAGAAGCCGTAGACAAAGAACCCGCCAAGCCGCAAGAAGTTACCGACAACTCATAAAATTTTCATCGAGAAGGGAAGGGTAACTTGTCATGCCGGGGTATCTCAAAACATCCCGTTGTTTGGTTCCGACTCACAAAATAAAACTTTGATTATGGCACTGCAAAATCGACTGGGGACTTTTTCACTTCATCTTGCATACTGAACTTGGCTCGACTATAACCCTCTGTTTCCTCAACACATGTGTATTTGCGTGAACAGAAAGAAGCCAATTGGTTATCACAAAACCTTGTTTGGTTCGGTCCAGTTTTGCACTTCCAAGCAGACATTGATTTGGCGATAGTATTTTTTTTGCATTGAGATGTGTCGAGCACTGTATCAAGATGAGACTTGGCTTTACCCTGCCGAATATCATTTCCACATTCTTCAATGGTTATGTTGATGATTTGACCCGTGCTTTTCGAAGACGAACTTCCTCCCGCGCTGGTAGAAGGTGCGTTATCCTTGCTTTTTTTGGAAGATTCTTTTTTAGTCGAGGGGCGGGGGATTCTGGGCGCAGGCTGACTCGGCATTTTGGGCCTCTGGTCAGCAGGAACTCTTCTTAAATCATCGGTGAAATGGGTCTTCCCTTTTTCATCGACCCATTTATAAATCTCCCCCCAGGCCGGGGTTGCCAACAAAAAACAAAATAAAACTAAAATAATCTTTACCATGAGAGGAATCCCCGATAGATTAAATTCTTAACCAGTATAGCTTCAAGGTTGTAAAGGGTCAAAGTAGTGCTGGGTCAGCTCTAAAACCACTTCTCGCTAGCATCGATTCGATGAATATCGAAACAACTTGATTTCGCCTCTCTTTCTTTTGGCAGGTTTTAACGGTTTTTCAGAAAAAAGAAGGAGCCTATAATGCGGCGAGTCCAATGTGTTTTTTCTCTCCTTCTACGTGCCTCATTTCAACAAATCATTTCACACGGTTGAAGGCAATTTTAACCACCATATCTTTTTTGCCATCCTTGAAACTGGTCCACATGTGGGTCATCCTGTCATTCCCCCCAAACTGGATAGCAGCAGAGTGGATGTGACTCTCATTAGCAACATCAATTTCACTGTCAGAGGCAAGGTCCATCGTCACTTGCTTGTCATCCATTCCCTGCATAACCAGTTTAGGCTGGTTGTGTTCAGCGCAATAATGAGTCATGGTCAGTTTCTTTTTTTTGTTGTCGTGCCAGACCGATACCATTTCATGTGGGGTCCCTTCATGAAATGTTTCGACCAGTGCGCTTCCTGCAGCAGTCAATTTATAACTGGCCTTCATCTTCATGGTTTCCTTCCCCATGTCCATAGTGCCTTCCCAGTTTCCTACCAATTGCTTCATGCGTTCGAAGGCTTTTGATCCGACATAGGGTTTATGTTGCCTCTGATCTGCAACCGCCGAAAATGTCCCTATAAACAAAAAGCAAAGAATCATCGCAAATAAAGTCTTATTCATATCGAATTTCTCCACATCAAGAATTTTGAATTTAAATTTTATCACCATTCGGCGAGATAAAACAGCTGAAGAAATGTAGAACGAGGTTATGAATTATTAGAGCTTGTCACATTAGGACCTACCTTTATGGTGACGCTTAACAGGTCTCCAGAAAAAGGAAGAAACCGTCAACACGAGAAACCCCACCGCCAAGTATGGGACGAAGGAGGCATCAAAATCTTCCAGATAGATAATCCGATTGAGCCAGCTCCCTATAAAAGAGCCTTCATAAACCGGAGCTTGTCTTAAGGTTTCTTCCAGAATAGTCAGGGGACAGGGGATGTCCAAAACCATCAGCAGGGCGATCCCTGCCAGAGTAGTAACATGAATAATGCGGAACAGGAGAGAGTCAATGATAAGTCCAACCGGAAACCCCACAATGACAAATACAATAATAATAAAATGAACAATAAGAACCAGTTCAACCATAGTGTTTAAATTATACGATAATCGGGCAGCCTTGTACTACCTCTGCCAAACCTGTAAAATTTAATAATTGTTGCTAGGGATTAGTTAAAGGGAAATACAGGTATCCAGTAACTTGGCTACACACACTTTTGGCCCAGAAGGTTGCGGGCTTAAAATTTAAGGAAGGCCTATGGAAACGTTATCGCACAAACTCATGATCTGGTCGGCGGTGGCAAACACCGCGATCACCACCCTCGCGTTTTTTTTCTTTGTAGTAAAGGTGGTGGCTCAATGAACTTTGAACAAATCACAGCCACAATCTGGAACCTGATCGGCGCTGCAATATACTGGTGCGTTGGAATCGGCGCTGTGTTTCACACGGTTTTGGGATATTGATCCTCAACACTGAAATTGTGGTTTCATTCTGAAAAGAGTGTGCGTTATGAAATGTCCTAAATGCAAATTTGAACAGCCGGCCTCGGATTTTTGCACAAATTGTGGTGTTATTTTTTCCAAATACAAGGAAGCACAAGAAAACAGACAAGAGGAAGAAACCCGCCCTTTCAGATCATCTTCAACACCCAAAAAAGACAGTAATGGTAATGCAATGTTCTTTGCAATGGGAGCCATTTTCATTTTAGTTCTTTTTGCCCGAAGCATTTTTTTCCTGCAATTCCCTCCGTTTCTCGATCCTATTTTCAGACTGTTGATGCTGCTTGCGATGTGCTGGTTGGGGTATCAGATTGTCCCCAGAGCGGCCACTGTGTTGGGACGGTTCGAGGCAGAGAGCCAAACAAAGTGGGGGTTGGATGGATTTAATGTATACGATAAAAAGGCTATCTTCATTTTAATGGCGTTAGGTTCGATTACGTGTTTGTACCTTGCAGGATCAGTGCTCAACGGCAGTGTGGAGTGTTTCGCAGGCAGAAACCGCACCTGCCATGTCATTTATGACTCCGTCGCCGATACAGGAGAGTTCTGGGTAACCGTTTTAATTATGTATTTTATCAGCATGCTCACCTTAACTGTGGGATATATGGGGTTGCAGTTGCGTCGTAACATGCAATAGGAAAACTTTTAGCGCTAGAACGAGGGTAAAACAAACATGAATTTTTACGAGTGGATGCCTCTGGCAGAAGAAGGAGTTGCCGAAGCGCAATACAATATTGGCCTGGTTTACAGTAGAGGCAAAGAAATCCCCAAAAACGATAAGGAGGCCGTCAGGTGGTATCGACTGGCGGCGGAACAAGGGTTCCCCGAGGCGCAAACTAATCTCGGTCTGATGTATGGAAAGGGGCAGGGAGTTGAACAAGATTATGCAGAAGCGATCAAATGGTACAGGCTGGCCGCCGAGCAGGGACTAGCCCAAGCACAGCATAACCTGGGAGTAATGTATGGCAGAGGCCAGGGGGCCGTAAGAGATTACATTGATGCGATAAAATGGTTCAGGCTGGCTGCCGATCAGGGATATGGTCAGGCCCAATACAATCTTGGGTTGATGCATATGCGAGGTGAGGGAGTCCCGATGAATGATCAGGAAGCAGTCCGATGGTATCGGCTGGCCGCCGAGCAGGGGATTTCCGGTGCGCAGTCAAACCTTGGCTTGATGTATGAAAGAGGCCAGGGGGTGAAGCAGGATTATGTAGAAGCACACAAATGGTTCAACATAGCCGGTGTGAACGGAAATGAAACAGGACGCAGAAACGCAGACATTATTGAAAAAAAAATGAAGCCCGGTCAGATTATCGCAGCTATAGGGCTTGCAAGAGAATGGATGGAGAAACTGTAATCTGCGTTCCCACCTAATAGATTCACATTAAATTATTGTTATTCCCTGGCTTAAGTATAGAGCTCAGATTCCGATACGTATAAATACAGGCCATTAAATTTATACTTTGGCTTCATGTTTTGATCTAAAGCACCCTGCCTAAAGGCTAAAGCCTTTAATCGCAATGGGTTTTCAACATCATTTGTATATGAGGGCTAATTCATGAATGCTCCTAAAAATCCACCTGTCCAAATTGACCCAGTTCAGATAGCCTCGGACAAAAGATTCAATGAAACCCCAAATGACGAAATAAGTCTCACTGAGGTATTAGATTTTATGGTCAGAATAGTGGATTTTATGATCAGAAAAAGGAACCTTATACTTTCTGTTACAATTATTTTCGCGCTACTTGCTGTCGGCTATGCACAATCAATCATTCCTAAGTATAAAGCAACAATTGGTTTCTTGATGCCTCAGGAAATTACTCCACCTAAAGCTATCGCGACAAAAAATACTACAGAATTCCAGAATATTTTAAAAGAAACCAAGATACCTCTTTATCAACAATTTTTGATGAAGATCCAGTCCTATAATTTTCAACGAGAAGTATTTGAAAGTGGGAACTTTCTGGAGAAGTTTGTTGACAACCCTAACGGTTCCGTTAAATCAGACGCGGTGGTCTTGGAAATAAATAAGTCTATCATCCTGACAGGTGTCCCTGCCAAGAATACTGAACTTTTCAATCAACCGGTATTCTTAGAAATGGAAGGTTCTAAACCTGAGGCTATGGCTGAATTTTTTAACGCTTTGGTAAAAGCAGGAATTAAAACTATACCTATCGAAGACCATCTTTCCAGTATAATCGACCAACGCCTGAAAACTATTTCGGCCAAGAAAGCATTGCTTCTCTCACAAAAAAATAAAAATCAGGAACCAAAAAGGAAAAAATACGAAGAAGAAATTGCGCTATTGAAAAAAGAATTGGCCTTGGCTCGAAGCATGAATATAGAAGAAAATAATTTCAAATCTGACCAACCTCTCAACGGAGCTCCAAGATGGTATTTATATGGGGCAAAAATTCTTGAAGAGGAATTAAAAGTTTTACAGTCTAAAGCCAAGCATAGTGATTCTATCGAGAAAGCAAAACTGATCGAATTTACCAAGAGAGCAAAGCTCAGTGATAACACTAAGAAAAAGAACTTGGATATGGAATTAAAGACATGGGAGTCTTTCAAAGCCTTAAAGAGTCCCGACGTTGTCGTTATTGACCAACCCAGCATTCCTCCTACTCAACCCATCCAAAACAAAAAACCTTCAATCATTTTCACAGGGTTATTACTAGGCCTGTTCTTTGGAAGCGCTCTCGCTTTTTTTCAGCATGCCAGGAGAAACCTGAATGCAAGGCGAAGTATTGTTTCTGAAATAAATAATAAAAAAAAATCTTTTGTATTTAAGCACTCCTCTCAAACTGCCAGCTAAAAAACCAGTTCTCTTCCAACTTCAGAAAAAGAGCATTCAATCTTACGATTTTTCTGAGGCTTTCAACCCTCAATGCCCGTCCAGTTAAAGCCTCAAGCAAAGAAATCTTTCTGCATTACTACACCCTCACGCCAAGAACTGTTATTGCACCAATTAAAGTTATGGCCCGCTAATACTTACGTTGAATGAAGCAAATATTGGAATATCTCAACTACCGACTGCTGGCCTATTAGGTTTTTTGAAGCTGGCGTTTTCGTCTTGCGAAGACGACCTTCATATTTTCTTTGAAAAGGGAATTATGGTTAAGCGTGGATTTAAAGCTGGGTTTGAGCAGAACATAGCATGAGGTATCTGTTAGTGCTTTGACTGTAGCTGTTCGTTTAGAATTCGAGACCAGAACGCTTTCACCAAAAAAATCTCCTGCTTTAAGGGTTGCGACTTTCTTTTCCCAGAAGAAAAACTTTTTCACTGAAACTTCAACCAAGCCCTCATGAACTATAAAAAACAAATTTGCAGACTCCCCTTGATTCACAAGCGTTGTCCCAGCCTTAAAGTCATAGCTTCTCATTTGCGAAACTAGACCCAACAGATCTTTATCCGAAAGAACTGAAAATGCTTTGACTTTTTTGAGTTGTTCAACGAACCAACCAGCATCCTCTTTGATAAAAGCCCGCGCATTTATTTTCATGATTCACCTACAATCTATTATTTTATAAGCTTTCTGTACTCAGTCACCCTCAACTCTGGGCTCACACACACTTTAATTAGCAATTTGTATGCCAAGGGTGAATAAGATTCGGCCGGAGAGCACTTAAACACTTGAAAGCAAATGATTTTTTTAATGCCTAAGAATAAATTTAAAGAAGAAGGGGAGAGGGCGATAGTCTTCAAGTTGTAAAAAAGTACACAGGCTGTATGAAATTTCCAAGGTTTCTTAAAAAACCGGGGGCAAAATATTTTCAAGGTGAGACAACTCTTTGCCAGCTAGAACCAGCTATTTCTAGCCACCTCTACGTCTAGTAGGCGGGCGGTGATTTTGTAAAGCCTCTCTGCACTTGGCTCTGAAATTATTCTTATTACGCATCATACATTGCATCATCTCACGGCTGGGTGGCATGTTGGGACAATACTTCTGACGATCCACCTCGCAGTATTGTCGTATGGGATCGGCCCCCTTTCTTCTCATCCCATTTCTTCCATCACCACTTTTCTGACGGTTGCCGTAGTTTGCCGTAACAGGAGTCCCTCTATAACACCCCAGCACGAAGGGAAATTTTTCTGTCGTGTGGTAGTGATAGTCTCGTTCGCTATCTGTGTGTCCGTTGCATTGGTCCAGATCTTTGGGAGGTTGCCCATTCTCACCCTGCAGGCCGTGAATTTTAAAACCATCAAAGGCATAGCCGATCACTGGCGAATGTTGGCGAGACGAATCTCGATGTACGCACTCCGGTGTACAGTGATAATGATAAACGCCGGACGGAGCCGGATGCCCCCGGCATGAATCGAGCCCGTGATTTTCCAAAGCAATTTTTCCTTCTCTGTCTTCCGGACCAAAGAAGACCACGCCGTTAATAGCAACTGCGATGGGGCCACGCGAAGGTACGGGAGTAGTGCGGGAAGCTTTTTGCGGAAACCTTGGTATTTTAAAATTAAAATTCTGTTTTGTTGGACGGTTGGGGTTGACCCTTTCCCATTTATGATCGGGATACCCTGTAGTAGAAACTTCCAGATAGTCTTCCGTGATCTGAACACGCACATCAGGGTTGGTGAAGTGATGGGCTTGGGCTTCAGCCCATGAAGACCAGGATAAAAGAATCCCTAAAAGCACCAGACTTTTATTATTAGTTCTTATATTCACCCACTGCCCTCTTAGTTATCTTATCTATTACGAAACTATGACAACGCATTATTATATATTTTTTTCTTTTCCCCTCAATTAAGATAGGACTAACTGAAACAAAAAGGATTTAGTCAGGAGTGGACAACAAACAAAAGCCCTTTGACTCCTCAAGCCGCTCAAACTTTAATTTATTGATCGGCCATAATAGTTTGATCCTTCTGGCCCGGCAATTTTCTGCCCCAAATCTCGTCCTCCCCTGGATAGTTGCTTCAATCGGTGCCCCTCATTTACTAGCCGCCTTGATCCTCCCTTTATTCAAAGCAGGTTCCTTTTTTTCGCAATTACTGGCAGGTGCAATCGTCAGTGCTTTTCGACAACGAAAATGGATCGTTATAATTTTAATTTTCGTTATCGGGTGTCTATTGTTACTGGTCTCTACGGTGATCATGCGCTTATCTCTGGTCTGGGTGTTCATTTTGTTCCCGGTCATCACTCTGGTTATGGGATTTTCTAAAGGTATTGCTGTGGTCGCGTCGCAAGATGTGAACGCGAAAAGCATCCCCAAAGAACAAATGGGAAAACTTCTCTCGCTGGTAAATTCTTTAGGAGGGTTTTTAACTTTGTGTGTCGCCGCGCTGACACATTTTCTTGGCCGACATCCAGAGTCCATGCCCAGTCACCTGACGCATATTTGGATGGGAGCCGCTTTTTATGCAACTGCTGGATTATTATTGATTCCATTTCAGGAAACCGAAAGCCCCATTACGGTGACAACAACATCCAAATTTGACTTACGTGAAGACTTTAAACTGATCATGAAGGCTCCCTGGTTTATTCGTTTTATGAAGATGCGGGTATTGTTCTTATCTGTAACCTTGGCGCTACCTTTTTATGCCATTCACGCAACGACACTTCACAACAACTCTGCCAGCAACCTCAGCGTTTTTATTTTCGCTACGGCTTTAGGCGCACTCGTCAGCACTCCCGTTTGGGGTCCTCTTTTAAAACAAGGATTGAAAGCAAACCTATCTCTGTCTGCGGCTATGGCAGCAATCGCTGGAATTTATTGTGTGAGTATAGAATTTGTTCCCAGATGGCAGACTCCTTATATGCATGCACCAGCATTTTTTTTGATCATGTTGGCGAACAAAGGGCTTTCAATATCCACCACTCTTTTTCTGCAAGAGAATCTTCCCAAAAATAACCGTCCCCGATATTTGGGCCTTAATGGAGCCATTATTGGAGTAATAGGAATAGCGGGTGCTTTCTTGATCGGCTTGGCCGCCCAAATGACTCACATCTCCATCGGATTGATGGTACTGATCGCGTTGAATATTGTTGCAGGACTTTTTGCCTTCTTTTTTCTCAAGCCTTGAGGGGATAAGCGAATGATTCCAGGCAGGAATCAGTTAGTGTATGTTCAGGTTTTGGCCACCACGGAGCTTGTTGAGGACTGCGGTCATATGATCGTAGCCCATCTGGTTTTCCAAGTCTGAGAAGCTATCGCGAGCGCGGGTATACCAAATGATGGCTTCGGGAATATTCTCTTTAATTTTCCAGTAAATGCGCCCCATACTCTCGAACAGAACCGCTTGGATTTGGTGAGAGGGAAGGTCTTTCACCAGTTCAACACCTTTTTTATACCAGCCCTCTGCAGAGGCATGCTCACCCCGTTCCATAAACAAATCCCCGGCGCTGTTCATGGCCCGGGCTTCGCCCAGAGGATTTTTGATTTTGTGGTGATACTCCATAGCGAAGATATACTGCTCCTCGGCTTCCTTAATTCTTGTACGGAATTTATACAGGTCACCTATGGACTCATAAACCTTCGCGGCTTTTTCCAGTTGGTTTTCTTTTTCAAAGGCGATCATGGCCTTGCCATAATTCTCGATGGCTTTGTCAAACTCGTGGTAGAAAAAATCTTCCGATGCCTGCTGCAGGAAACGTCCAGCCTCGTCTTTAGCATCTATAGGAGTAGTGATCGACACCGACTCTTCCTTTTTCTTTGTTCCATGCGGCAGAAGCCAAACGGAAAACCCCATCGCCAACGTCACGGCAACAATAAGAAAATATTTAAGTGCTGGTTTGAAGAGAAAATTCATTAAAGACTCCTAATGAATATTATAAGGAAGATTACATCAGGTTAACACGGGAGAATGCTTGGGAGGAACTTCTAAAAATGGAAAAAAAATACGCTCTTGGCCATCCCTAAAAAACGGGCACACGGGCAGGTGGTTATTAGCTCTTAATCATTCGATCAGTGTCTCTGTATCGGGCTGAAGAAGAACTTCATGAATTTTTGCATCAAACATTTCAGCATTGAACGGTTTGACCAGATAATGACGGATACCTAGTTTTGCCGCATCCTCAATTTTGGCTCTATTGTCTTCCATAGTAATCATGACGAAAGGTGTGCCTTTCAAAGCCGGGTCTGTCTGCATACCGCAAAATAGCTCCAACCCGTTCAGAACAGGCATATAACGGTCGGCAATGACCAGTTGCATTCTGGCTGAACGCATTGTATTAATCGCCTGCTCGCCATCACTGGCCTCGATAATATTTTTGAATCCTATACGGACTAAATGATGCCGGATAATCCCTCTAGCAAACGAGTCATCATCCACAATCAGAACACTACAGTTGGCGAACATAAAACATTCCTCCACTTGAAAACTGAAGCACTGGTATTTAGTTGAAAAATATGGCGAAATTTTATCACAGCCCAATTGAAATACAAGGAAAATATTGGTAACACCATATTTCAAACGTTTAATTGCCAATTTGTCAGCACTTTTCAGACAATTCTATTTTTATTTTCAGACTTCTTTTAGAGGGTTGTTTTCTTTGAGTTTATATTGCCTCATTTTGACTATTGGAGATTTCGCCGGATAAGTATAGAATACACTCGCTTTCGTCTGGGATACTGTTCCACACACTGTCTGGATGCATCCAGCGGAACATAGCAAAAAGATTTTTCCCAGTTGTGCTCATTACAACTCAAAACAAACGACTCGCTTTCCCAAAAAATGTCCTCTTCCGAAACAAACTTCTATAGAAGGGAGTCCTCTTCTTGCTGAATTTATTATCCAATAATTATCGAAAATGGGTGATCGAAAAACCCCTTGCCAGCCTGATGGTTGTTTTACTGGTAGTGGGTTATTTTTCTTCTCATATCCCAAGTTTCAAGCTTGATGCTTCTGCCGAATCTCTGGTTCTGGAAAATGACAACTCTCTGCAATATTATAGGACGATCAGCAAATCATATGGCTCTGATGATTTCCTGATCATCACCTACGCGCCATTCAAGGACTTGATGTCCGACGCAGTGCTGGCAGATTTAAAATCGCTGAGCGATGAACTAGTTGGCCTGAACCGGGTTCACTCCATAGACAGCATCCTCAACGTTCCCCTGTTGAACAGTCCACGTGTTGAAATTTCCAAGCTCGATACCGATATCCGCACTCTCGAAACTCCCGGAGTGGATCGGGAAATGGCCCGTAAAGAATTTCTCGAAAGCCCTATTTACAAAAGCCTGTTATTGAGTCCTGATGGGAAAATCACAATCATTCGGATTAATTTCAAGCGCGATGAGAAATATTTCGCACTGATGTATAAACGTAATGACTTGCGTGATAAGAAAAAAGAATTTGGACTCGACAAAGAAGATGAAGCCTTATTTGTCAAAGCCCGACAGGAATTCCGCGATTATCACGCCCAGGTGCTGGATGCTGAAGACAAGCTCATAAGAACCGTTCGAGATATCATGGACAGACATCGTGAGCACGCCGAGATGTTCCTCGGAGGGGTTCCCATGATCACTTCCGACATGATCGGTTTTATCGAACACGATCTGGAAACATTTGGATTGGGAGTGCTGGCTTTTCTGATTCTGATGCTCAGCTTGTTCTTCAAAAAATTTCGCTGGGTGGCACTGCCCATGTGCTGCTGCATCATCACTGTTCTGGTGATGGTAGGGTTTTTAGGATTAATGGATTGGCGGGTGACAGTGATCTCATCCAATTTCGTTTCTATTCTACTCATTATCACCATGTCCCTGACCATACATTTGATTGTGCGTTATAGGGACATCAACGACAGCAATCCGGGTCTGAGCCAGAAAGAACTAGTCTGGGAGACGGTTCGTCTCATGGCTCAACCTTGTTTTTATACCGCAATCACCACGATCGTAGCGTTCATTTCCCTTATCATCAGCGGTATTCGCCCGGTGATCGATTTCGGCTGGATCATGACTATAGGAATCGCCGTGGCATTCGGCCTGAACTTCATCTTTTTTCCAGCAGCACTGGTTTTATTGCAAGCAGAGCCTCCCGGTTTCGCCAAAGACGGCACTCGCAACTTCACCCTCGCTGTTGCCGCGTTCACCAACCGCAACCGTAAAGTCATCTTGTGGGTTTCGTTCCTCCTGGCTGTGGTGAGTGCTATCGGGGTATCCAAGCTGGAAGTGGAAAACCGTTTCATCGACCACTTTAAAAGTAACACCGAAATCTATCAAGGAATGGAAGTGATCGACCAACAGTTAGGAGGCACCACCCCTCTCGACATTGTAATAAATCCGGACCAAAAGTATTTCGATTATTTAAAAGAAGCCAGTGAAGAAGCAGATGATGATGATCCTTTCGCAGAAGCATCCGAAGAAGTAGAAAACAATTATTGGTTCAACTCCAATATGCTTAACCGGGTGGAAAGCATTCATGACTACCTGGAAAGCCTGCCAGAGATGGGCAAGGTCCAGTCCATATCCACTCTTATCAAAGTCTTCACGCAACTGGATAAAGGCCGCAAGCCCGACGATTATGATCTGGCACTGATACGCAAACTCATGCCCGAAAATGTTAAGGATTCTCTGGTCAACCCTTACCTGTCTAAGGATGCCAACCAGATTCATATCAATATGAGGCTGATCGAGTCTGACCCTACCCTGAGACGCTCACAACTGATAGAAAAAATCCGTACTCATCTTGTTGAAGACTTGAAGTTCGCACCAGAGACCATCCACTTCACAGGAATGGTGGTGCTTTATAACAATATGTTGCAGAGCCTGTACCGGTCGCAGATTCTCACGATCGGCGTGGTTTTTGTCTCCATCATGTTCATGTTCATGATTTTGTTTAGAAGTGTGTCCATGGCGTTGATCGGCATCGTTCCGAACCTGCTTGCGGCGGGAACCGTATTGAGCCTCATGGGTTGGATAGGAATTCCGCTGGATATGATGACCATTACCATAGCCGCCATCACGGTGGGAATCGCGGTGGATGACACGATCCATTACATCCACCGTTTTCAAACTGAGTTTAAGGTCGACCAAAATTACTTGGCCTCAATGGATCGGTGCCACGGAAGCATAGGCAAAGCCATGTACTACACATCAGTGACCATCACTCTTGGTTTTTCAATCCTGGCACTTTCAGAGTTCATGCCCACTATCTATTTCGGTCTGCTGACCGGAGCAGCAATGGTGGTCGCCCTGATCGGCGCTCTCACCCTACTCCCTCTTTTGATCGTTGTATTCCGCCCCCTCGGCCAGCCTGCCGCCGAACCTAACTAGCCTGCATGCTTCAAAAGTAGCAATCACCATTTTAAATTGCAAAAATAAAGAACATCATAGTGAGCCTTGAAGCGGAGCGGCGATCCCGAACACCTGGCTTTACCCTTTCAGGGTATGAGGACTAAGGAAGAGGACATCACATATCCGTGCAGGACATGAATGCTAAGAAATTTAATACCATACAATTCAATAAGCCTAGTATGCTGTTAATCTTTCATTCCAAACATCAATAATAAAATGTCTAATCGTCTCTGGACTGTAAACTTAAAAGAAGGGGTACCCACGTTCAGGTATTGTTAACCAATTTAATTTTTTGTACTTCAGGAGGGTTCAATGCCTGCATCGCTTGTTGAGCATGCAAACGGAAAGCCTTCTGGCTTTTTTCTTGCAAGTCTGGCCCGCCCGGTGACTGGAATGTCAGAGGGTTGATCGACCTTCCATTTTTCCTAAGATGAAAACAAAGGTGGGGGCCAGTTGCTGCACCGGTGGCGCCTACATAGCCGATTATCTGGCCTTGATGGACTTTCTTTCCCCGCGACAGCTTCGTAGCATATCGCAACAAGTGAGAATAAGAGCTTTCATACCCACTACTATGTTTCAACCTAATATGTTTTCCTGAACGGGAACTGCGCGACACTTTAAGAACCTCTCCATCACTGATGGCATAAATCGGTGTTCCTCGTGGTGCTGCATAATCTACAGCGCGATGAGCCATGTGTTTTTTATAGATGGGATGAAACCGTTTGTGGGTGAATCGGGATGTGATCCGTGTATATTTTAATGGGCTTTTCAAAAACTGTTTCTTTAATGGACGGCCATCAGAGGTGTAGTATCCACCATGTTCGCCTTCGGGCTCAAAATAAACTGCGGACAGGTTTTTGCCACGGTTCTGAAACATAACGGCTTTTATTTTTCCAAAATCGGAAAACTCTTGATCGAGATACTTTTTTTCTACCAGAACTTTAAATGAGTCCCCCACTCGCAGGTCTTTAAAAAAATTGATCTGCCATGCAAAAATTTCTTCAAGGTTAATTGCTACCTGATAGCTTCCTCCTGCTTCCAACACGGCATTTATCAAGTTTTCCTGGATGACACCTTCCAGAGTTCCCAATCGGATTTCATAGTCAGGCACTATTAAGCGAGAGACAAATTCAGCGCCTTTACGTTCAATGAACAGCTCACCGTTCTTTTCGGTTTGATAGGTAAAGGCAACCAATTGGTCATCAGAATTCAGTTTGATCGAATAGGGGTGCCCAGGGCTTAGGCGGCGTAGGTTATAGGTTGACCGGGTTTGTTTCACCAGTTCCAACACGGTCTTCACCGGTATTCCATGGTCGCTCATTAAATGTGACAAGCTTTGGTTTCGGGCAATGCCCCCTTTGATCAAACGGTAAACCGGTTTTTCAAGTTCCGGTTCCTTTAATTCGGACTCTGGCACTTGTAGTGATTTTGATTCCAATGGAAGAAATTCAATTTGCTCAACTTGGGGTTTATCGGCCTTTTGGGTGAGCACGCCTTGGAATTGATGTGAAGCCCCAACAAAGAAAATGCTGATCAAGGCAACTCCAGTAAACCATATCTGTCGCCTCCACCTTAAACGTTTCGGGTTGCTGGAATTATAGAAATTATTTTGGTGTGGATCTGACATACTGACCTATCTCCAGATAAAATTTATGCTTGGGGGTTGGACTACGGGGGAATAAACCTCACTTACCCATCGACAACCGTTCTTTTCATGAAATCGTGTTGATTCCTCACAATCGGAAGTTTAAGAGGAAATATCACGGCTAGTGGTTGCTAATTCGCTCCACGCGGAGCGGGCGGGAGACGAAGCTAAAGGGAAGCACCTGTCCGCCCTGTATGGTGAGTTCTTCTATTACCAATTGTTTTTTAGCTGGAGGCACGATGAAGGCCACGCATCCGCCACCGCCTGCACCGCAAACCTTGGCCGCCAAAGCTCCTTTTTTCATGGCAGCACGGATCAACTGGTCCATCTGAGGAGTGCTGATATTGGGGGCTAACTGTTTACGGGCTTTCCATTCCTTTGCAAAAATTGGTGCCAAGTTCTTAAGCTGTCCTCGGCTCAATACCTGCTCCATTTCCACAGCACAATCGCGAATGGATTTCAGGTGACGGATCACTGCCCGGTTTCCATCCACGGCTTTTTTCGTCACTTCCCAATTGTTGATCCCGGAGTTTCGCGGTTTCCCGGTATAGCATAAAACAAAATGTTGGGTCAGTTCAGCAGGGCGTATGGCAAACTTTTCGGTCTCGGTACCTCGTACTCCGGGAACAATTTTTCGAACTCCTCCATACATTGCTGGGAAATAATCCTGACATCCTGCGGGAACTTTAATGACTTGAGTCTCAATATTTTTAGCGATTTCAATCATCTCCGCCTTACGGTAACCCCGACCCGTTAAACGATTGAGCGCCCCATTCAGCGCAATACTCAAGGCGGAGGAACCGCCTATACCCGAACCTTGAGGAGCTTGACAGTTTGTCGATATTTCCAGCCCTGATTTTGGCGCGTAGAATTTCAACATGCGCACAATAAGTTCCAGCGGGTGATTATCAGGAAGAGTGTTCAACGAGGAAAAGTTGTCGCTCAAACCTAAATCGCATGAGGTCAGAAAAATACGTTTATCTTTTCTGGGAATGATTTCAACCGAGGCATAAAGGTCAATCGCTGCATTGAGGGTGGGGGGATTATCAAAAAAAAGGTGTAAGGGCCATATATCAAGGGTTCCCCCGGCCAAATCAATGCGAGTGGGGGCAGAGCTTTTAATGCGGGACACTCGCTCAGAACCTCTTAGAGGTTTTCAGCATCCGTATTTTTTCTAGCTTCAAGATCGTCGATCTTTTTGCTCAGCTTGCTGACCAGAGCCGCGTAGGATTCGGTGCTGATTATTTTGGAAAACTGAGACTTATAATTGCGGATAAGGCTCACCCCTTCTATCACGAAGTCATAGACCAACCATTGGCCATCATCTTTGAGCATTTTGTAGTCGACATCAATCACACCGTCTTTACGGACAATCTGGGTTCTGACCAGAGCATATTTCCCTTTAACTTGTTCGTCTACATAATTAATGGTCTCATCCTTATAATTCTCAATTTTGCTGGCGTAGGAGTTTTCAAGTAATTTTTTGAATAGTAATGTGAACTCTTTACGCTCCTCATCGCTACGGGTTTTATAATTCTTGGCCAGAGAACGCATCACCATCTGCTTATAATTGAAGCGCAGGCCTATCACCTTACGCAGTTTTTCTCTTCTTAAGACCGGATCATTCTTGAGGTTTTCATCAGCAACAATTTCAAGAACCTGATCGATGGTTTCACGCACGTCCGCAGTGATTTGCGATTCTGCAAATACCTGTCCGGCACACAAAAACAAAGAAACCGCAATCAACATACAACCCAAAGTAATTTTCCTATTCATCAATAAACCCTCAAAATTAGTTTCACCCGTCTTATTAGCAACTTTAGCAAATATGATATTTCTAATCAAGCATCCAGCTACTCCCTTTCAAGTCCCCTCTCATCTCTTACCGTAAAAATGACGATAAATCATTAGGAGACTCTATGCCATTTTCATAAATATAAAGTGATGAGGAGTGAAACACGACCCGGACCACAAATACAACTGAATTTTAATGAATTACATAAAATATTGACAAATTTGGCAGGATTTCATATATTAGATTAATCCAAAATATAGGCAAAAGACCCAAATAATCAATATTTTAGATGGGGCAACAAATCGTGATCCAGAGCCGTATTTTTTCAATGATGAAATTATCCCTCGTACTTTTAAGTTTTATATTTGTCGGGTGTGGCACCGTTGATCTGGAGATACGCCAGAACAATACAAATATAAGCATGCAACCCCGCTCTGTTGCCATTTTGCCCTTCACTCTTGAGGAGCCGGTTCATGAAGACGTTTCTCCTCACGACCTGTTCCGAGACTGTTTTTATAATTATTTTAGCTTTTTAGGTTATGTCGATCTTCCCTTGGAAACCATTAACGAAAAATTAAGCCTAGCGGGTCTGACCGACAATAAAAAGATTATAGAGTTGAGCCCTGAAAGGCTCCGGGAAATCTTAGGAGTAGATGCGGTGATTCGCGGCCGTGTTCTATCTGCCAATAATTTCACCGGCGGCATTCACGCTGAGACTTCCATTAAAGCAAAAATTGATATGCTTGATCTGCGAACAGGAGATATTCTCTGGGAAACCGAACATAAGGAAAGCACTTATTCAGGAATACTTTCTCCAACAATTGTCGAGATCATTCAAGATCAAATGGAAAACGTAAAGGTACATCAGGCCTACTATAAAACAGCAGAAATATTTTCGATCGGTATGATGAAGGAAATCCCTGACCCTGCCGACAGCTGGACAGAAGAAATTCGTCTACCCAAAATCATCAGCATTGAGACCAACTTAAAACCAAGCTTGAAATTGAAGCCTAACGACCGAATTTATGTAAACCTGAAAGGCGACCCGGGCCTGACGGGTTATTTCGGTATTGGAAGCTGGAAATCAGACATACCCTTAAAAGAAATCGTACCCGGTCTTTATACCGGAAGCTACACCATAAAATCTTCTGATCATGTTAGCAGCTCTCTGATAGTCGGTACCCTGCAGGACAAAAATGGTCTAACGGGGAAAAAGTTCTATAAGGACGGTATGGTTCAATTTGATGCCTCGTCCACCAACTAACTATGATATTGACTAAAAACATTTCCAGTCTTGCCCGGTCTCTAGGAGTACTACTTTTGGCAACTCTGGTTTCTGCCTGCGCCTCAGACCTGCAGACCAAAGTATCCGGCCATCTAAACGGACTGTCCAAGCACCAAACTGTGGCCATCCTGCCCGTTGAAGCGAGCGATGCAGGACAAATGGAAATGGCAAAAATGTTTCGGCAAGGTTTATATGCCAACCTCAAGCAATCCAAATTCAATTTACTGGAAAAATATATTGTAGACGGGCTGTTGAAACAGAACCACTTGAACAATCCCGCAAGTTTTCTCAATATCAATCCCATGCAGTTTGGTGAAATTCTGGGGGCTGATGCTATTGTATTCAGCCGCATCAACAAAGTGGAACGCAGCTACTTTATTGTACACTCCTCTATTGAACTCAGTGTTTCTGTACAAATGGTAGACACACGCACCGGGGAGATTCTATGGCGAGCCGAACAAACGGAGCATGATTTTTCCGGCATCGGGAAAATACCAACTGGAATCACAACTGCCCTGCTCGCCCCCATTCAATTTGTGACCAACAAATTCAACCTGAGCAAGATGACCTCTAAAATGGTCGACAAACTCACTGCCCTGGTGAAGAAACCTGAAAATGCAGTGAAGGAAACACAGTTTAAAGAAACAATGATCGCCAAAAATGCCACCACTGACCTGAAAAAAATTGAAGAACTCCAACAACTCAAAGCTGAATGGAATGAGGCGCTCTCTCTAGGCGATGAAATGGAAGTCTTGACCTATCAGGAAACCCAAAGCGGCATACTGGCTCAGGAAAAAAAACCTCTCATATCAACAGAAAAAACTCGAAATGAAGTGCCCGTAGTCGTTCGAAAAGTTAAAGCCGTAGAATCAGAAATGGCCCAGCTTCCTGCTACCGTCAAAGTAAAAAGAAAAAAAATTGTCACCCCGGTTCCTATGAACACGTATAAAACAACCTTGGCCATACCAACCCACATAGAAAGCCAGTTGTCCCACGAAAAAGCTAACACAAATAAAAGCTCAACGTTATACACCGTGCAGGTGGGGGCCTATAAAACCAAAGCCTATGCTCAAAGTCTTTTAAAGAAACTGGTGGGGAAAGGCTATAACGCTTTTGTAACCCACAACAAGATATACAAAGTACAAATAGATAAATTTAAAAACAAGCAGGATGCTATTGAACTCGCCAAACATATACAGAGAAAAGAAAAACTGAAAAACTTTGTGACCCGAACCGGGTAACAACCAACCAGCAATTCCCCAAAAATTTAAAAGACTCCCTTATAGTTCCGATGCCCCAAATTTGTCCAGCAGGGCAAATAAGCGACTGATCTCATCTTCACTGTTATAAAAATGCGGAGAGAGACGAACAAGACCATCGCGCACTGTGAGCTTCACCTTGTTCTTCAACATCCATTCATAAAGCTTGTTGATATTCTGATCCATCACGAAAGCAATATTTCCGGAGCGTTCTTCTGGGCGAGTGGAGCTATAAACTTTCAGTCCACGCTGATTGAGTTGTTCAATAATCTTATCGCCCAAAACCATTACCCTGTTCTCGATATTTTCAACTCCTGTCTCCAGCAATAGGTCCAACGCCGCGCCAAACGCGTGGATACTCATTGTGTTGAGCGAACCTTCTTCAAAGCGTTGCGCGTTTGGCCTGAAGGAAAACTCATAATTCATAAAATCAGCAGCGTTGACCATATTCCCCCATCCCACCGTTACCGGATACACCTTTTCTAAAACTTCTTTTGAAATGTAAAATCCGCCAAGCCCTTCGACACTGAGCATCCATTTATGCCCATCCGCAGAGAGGAAATCGATATGGTCGCGTTTCACATCCATAGGCAGGATGCCAAGGCTTTGAATGGCATCAACACAAAACAGAATCCCCTTGTCCTTGCAGAACGCACCAATACGATTAAGATCACAGCGGAACCCACTGTTACATTCTACCGAGCTGATAGAAATGAGTTTCGTCCGTGCATCCACTTACCTGACTAGATCATCAAACAAAACCCGTCCTTCCACAGCACGGACCATGCGGGTTTCAACACCCAGACGTTTCAGGTTCCACCAGGGATATACATTGGCAGGGAACTCAATGTCAGGGATGACCACATTGTCGCCCGACTTCCAATCCAGGCCATTGGCAACAATGGAGAGACCTTCGGAAGTGTTTTTAATAAATGCTACCTCATCCGTGCCGGCGTTGATGAGCCGAGCAAAACTTTTCCGCGCCTTATCTATCTCACCTATCCAAGTTTCGTAATGAGCGGTTCCATAGTGTGTGGCATCATTTACAAATCCCGTCACCACTTTTCGTACCCGTTCAGGTAAAGGAGCTACTCGAGCATGATCGAAAAAGATCAACTCCTCCATCACAGGAAACTCTTTTCTAATGTTTTCTAAATCCATTTAAAACTCCCTTGGCCCCCTTATCAGAGGAAATTATTGCAGCAGCCCTATTGCCTGCGATGGCTCGCCGTGGAATTCCCCACTGAAAATAAACAATAACTTTATCAGACGAGTAACTCTTTATCGTGACCCAAGAACCTATTTCCAGTTGCCCCCACGGCTAGTTGCTCGTAAAAGGGATTTAAAACCGTATTTATGACGAATTTGGTCGATGCCTTGATACAAACCGTCCCAGCTTTGCCCGCCCTTATTATCAAACAACTCTTCCTGTCGATTAGGATGCGCAGTTAACGAAGTACATGTGAAACCGATGAGACGCACCTGCGCCTCGCAGGAAAATAAATTACGGAACAATCCTACTCCTGTTTTAAACAATATGTGATCTTCTACTGTCGGCATATCCAGTGTTTTTGATCGGGTCACTGTCTGAAAATCAGAGTAACGCAGTTTCAACACCACCGTACTGGCAAACAACTTGTTTTCCCTGAGTTGACTCGCAACCTTTTCGGTCAGGTAACTGAGCGTAGACTCCAGAAATAACGGATCTATTGAATCTGTCTCCAATGTCGTCTCACGGCTTATCGAACGCGGATCACCTGTTGCACTAATGACGGGACTATCACTGATTCCTTTGGCCTTGCGATAAAGGGACGTACCCCATTTCCCATAAGCCTCTTCGAGAACTTCTAGCGGCAGGCGGGCAAGGTCTCCCACAGATTTAACTCCCATACGTTTAAGTTCGGCCTCGCCTTTCGGCCCGATTCCAGGAACGCGGCGGATGGGAAGCGGAGCCAGAAATTTTTGTTCCATACCCGACGTGATCCACAGCATTCCATTGGGTTTGCAATAAGCCGAGGCGATTTTTGCCAGCAGTTTGTTGGAAGCAATACCGATAGAAGCGTTCAATCCTAATGCCTCACGAATTTCGTTGCGAATCTTTTCTGCCGCCTTGAGGACCGGGCCATGCAATCTTTCGCATCCGGTTAAATCGACAAATGCCTCATCAAGAGACATCGGTTCTACTAATGGGGAATAACCTTTTAAAATTTCAAAAACCTTTTCCGAGTACTTTCTGTATAGCCCATGAGAACCGCGCAAAAAAATTGCGTGTGGACACAACTTTTTCGCTTTTGCAATCGGCATGGCAGAATGAATACCATATTTTCTCGCCGCATAAGATGCTGCCGCGACTACCCCCCTGCTATCAGGGTTACCTCCCACAATCACAGGTCGGCCTTTAAGGGACGGATCAAGCACCTCTTCCACCGACACAAAAAACGCGTCCATATCTACATGTAAAATTTGTCGCAAACTCAATTCAAAACCTCAATTAACCACAGCCCACTAGCGTGGGAGGCAATTAGAAAAACTTAAATCCAGAAGCACAACTTTCAAATGTGCCATGAACCACACCGACCCATTGCCTCCGGTGGCTCACCGGTCATTTGTCAAACTTGCGTAACACGCCAATGACCACGCCTTGAATGGCGAAGTCGCCTTCACGGATGATGATCGGTTTCATATCCGGGTGGGCGGGTTGCAAACGTACCCGGCCGTTTTCCCGATAAAACCGTTTCAAAGTCGCCCTGTCGTTGTCTATCAATGCCACCACCGTCTCGCCATTTTCGGCGACCGAGCGTCGCTCCACAATCACATAATCTCCATCTTGAATGTGGTCTTCGATCATTGAACTTCCTTTAACCCTGAGGACAAAAATATCCTTGTCACCAGCATCAGGCAACAGAGCCATCACTTCACGGTGGTCCATCACCTCTATCGGTTTACCTGCCGCAATATTCCCCAGCACTGGGTATTCCCGCTTCGGCTCTTCCACCACTTCAATGGCTCGACTCAAATTATGCTGTTTCTTAATCAGCCCTTTCTTTTCCAAATGGCTCAGATGCTTGTGCACCGTTGCCGGGGAACTGAGCTGGAAATGTTTGCCAATTTCCACAATGCTGGGGGCATATCCCTTGGAATAAATATGCTCCTTGAGATACTCATAAATCTCCCGTTGCCGTTTGGTGAGATGCATAGTTTAAACTCCTTCGATTTTCTCTAAGAAAACTACGGAAATATTGCACTGGCCCATCAAACCAAGGGCAAGCTTGTTCGCCTAAAGCAGTCATTGCTATCTACCTCCCTCGCTAGAGGGTAAGCGAAAATTAGACGAAAATCAAGCTGAGGTGGATTGCCTCCCTCGTTGGAGGGTGGTACTCTAAAGCGATGGTGGAGAAACTGAAAATTCTATTTTTATGTACCGGTAACTCGTGCAGAAGTCAGATGGCTGAGGGCTGGGCACGGCACTTGAAGAACGACTCCATCCAGGCATTTTCGGCTGGACTCGAAGCGCATGGGCTCAATCCCAATGCGGTTCAGGTCATGCAGGAATCTGGTGTGGACATCACCGATCAGAAATCGCAAAAAATGGAAGAAGTGGAAACCATTCCTTTCGATTTCGTGATCACTGTATGCAGTCACGCTGATACAAATTGTCCAATTTTTTCCTGCTCCACCACGGTCGTGCATTTCGGGTTTGATGATCCACCCAAACTCGCCGAAAAGGCTAAAACAGAAGAGGAAGCTCTGAATCATTATCGCAGGGTGCGGGACGAGATCCGCACCTTCGTTGAAACCCTGCCAGAGGTTTTGTGGTAACCGCCAGCGTGATACTGGACTCAACTAGCAATAGCCTTATGGGGCGAGCAAAAATGTTCTCGGCTTAACAAACCTTTACCCAATTCATCGAATAAGATACCCGCTATTGTTCGAGTTTACAGAAAAGAGGGGCTGGAGTGATTTACAACCTGGGGGAATTTCTATGAAATGGTTCACTATGAAAATCATTTTTCTTTTGATGCTGGCCTTCTTCGTCAACTATTCACTCAGCGAGAGTGCTCCGCGTATAATACCGGGCATCCAGAAGGTCATGGCCCCGTTCCCCCAAGACACGGTCACACGCATCACTATAGTCGGTGATACTGGAACGGGAGAGCGGGCCTATCCGCCAGGGTTTTCCGCAGTTCAAAAAGCCATGCGCGAAACAACACCAGACGCGTTACTTCACCTTGGCGATTTTGTTTACCAGCCTGAACTGTTTCCAGACTCCTGCCCCGACCAATACATCGAAGAAATTAAAAAGACTTTAGTTGAGCCTTATCCACTAAGACTTTTTGTTGCGGGCGATAATGATCTGCCACCTCATAAATTCAAACCCAAGGCTTCAGGATGTTGGGATAAAATTGATCCACTCGATTCTGGTTTCGACGACCCAAAAACTCCACGCGCCTTTGAAGGCACCCGTGTTGTTGGCAACGCGTTCATAGGTGTCATTCTGAGCTTTCCCTGGCAAGACCCCACCGAGTGGCTTCAGCCGCGCATTCAAGAAGCAAGAGAAAAGGGGCTCTGGGTTATTCTTGCCTTCCACGAACCGGCGCTCACAACAGCATGGTATATCAACAAACGCGACACCCTTCTCAAACAGTTGAGCGCTTTAAAACCCGACCTGGTGTTAGCGGGTCACCAGCACTCTTACGAACGATTCCACCCACTGAGTCTGGGCGAAGACAACACCTTAAAAATCACAAAATCAGAAACAGGGAAATATCAAAGTGGTGATGGAACGATGCACATTGTTTCGGGTGGTGGCGGAGCCACCTTCAAACCTTTTGCCGATCTGCAGGGCAATGAAAAACGCACCGCACCGAAAGAAGTGTTTGACGCTCTGGCAAAAAGGGCACTGATGAATCATTTTATTACTTTGGATATTTCTCGGGGTATATTGAAGGGAACTGTTTGGCGGGTATGCGTGAAAGATGACCCCGGTGACAAATGGAATCCACGCTGGAAGTCGAGAAAAGATTTCTGGAATAGCATCACTCTGGAATGCGACGGTAAACCAGAGGGCGTTGCAATTTATGAGGAGTTTGAAATTAAAACCAAGACTCGCAAGCCCTACTCACTGACTCCCGAGCCACCACCTTTATAACCACCAACATGACGTTAGGTCCAGTGTGGCTCCTCCTTCTCCTAAGTCCCGCACCGGACATGAGGTCATACAACCTATAACACAGAGACATTTTTAGCTATAATCAAACAATATTTCTCTCTTGAAAAGGTCGCGACACCTATGCACGAACTATTCTACTGCAGCATGGCAACCCGGGAGATGCGGGATGCTGACATCCTGGATATATTGAAAGTATCTCGTGAAAAGAATGCTCGTTTGGAAGTCACGGGTCTACTTGTTTATCAGAAACGGACCAGGGAATTTATGCAGATCTTAGAAGGAGGGAAGCAGGTTATATTTGATTTATTGGAAACCATCAAAACCGATGAAAGGCATCGCTCTCTGAAATTAATTTATAATGGAGAAATTTCGAAGAGAAGCTTCAAAGGTTGGAGCATGGGGTTTGCAGATTTGGAGTCTGTTGATAAGTCCAAATTAGAAGGAATATCAGATTTTCTAGAAGAAGGGTATACCCATGAACTAATTCGAGATGAACCTTCTTATACAACCGTATTGATGGAAACTTTCAAGAAAAGTCTTCCGGTCGCATAAATCTTAATACTCTTCAAAAAGGGGAAGATTTTTTATTGCCACCGAAGGCTCGCCGCCCTCTTGCAAGGGTAGAAAATATCAGAGGTTCATTTTGCAGAGATGCGTTTTGGCAAGCAATAGCAGTTATTGCTCATTGGTAGCATGTTATGATCCTTCATCAATCTTCATGCCCCGAAGGGGTACGCCGAGTAGTTAGGAACCGTTTTTCAGGATTTCATCAATTTCATCACAGGTTTTCTTCACATCCTGCGCAGATTTATCGAGAGCGGCTTTTTCTTCATCGGTCATATTTAGTTCAATGACTTTCTCGATTCCGTGGATGCCCATCATGACGGGCACACCGAAGAAAATCCCACTCCAGCCATACTCCCCTTCAAGATAAGCAGTACAAGGGAGGATGCGACGTTTATCCTGCAAAATTGCCTCAATCATTTTCACAACAGAAGCACCGGGTGCATAGAAGGCGCTACCGGTTTTAAGCAGTTGGACGATTTCTGCCCCTCCTTTTCGTGTGCGCTCAACCACCCGTTCAATCTGTTCCGGGGTCATCAGTTCGGTGATCGAGATCCCCGACACTGAGGTATAACGAGGAAGCGGCACCATGGAGTCACCGTGCCCGCCAAGAACCATTGCATCCACATCTACCAGTGAACACCCCAGCTCCAGCGAGACAAAAGTACGCAACCGCGCCGAGTCGAGCACGCCAGCCATACCGATGATTTTGTTCTTCGGCAGGTTGCCGGTTTTTTTAGCCATGTACACCATCGCATCGAGTGGATTCGACACTACGATGATAATCGGATCACGGGAATGCTCCATGATATTTTCCGTCACCGATTGCACAATTTTCGCATTGGTAGCAAGAAGATCTTCGCGACTCATGCCTGGTTTGCGGGGGAGCCCTGCCGTGATCACCACGATATCGGAATTGGCCGTATCCTTGTAATCGTTAGTACCTGTAACGAGACTATCGAAAACCTGTAGACAGCTTGACTCTTGCAAATCCAACGCCTTGCCTTGCGGCACCCCTTCGACGATATCAATGATCACCACATCGCCAAGGTTTTTATAAGCTGTCAGTTGGGCAACAGTCGCCCCAACCTGACCTGCGCCAACTACAGTAATTTTCTTTCTCGCGCTTGACATACAGTCCCCTTACATGCGACCAAACCTGAATCAGGTTTGGTCTGTTATTAGCAGCGTTAACCGCCTTTTATATGATCAGACTTATTACTTCAAGCCATCCAATATTGCATTAAACGTAGCACTCGGTCGCATCGCAGCCGCAACCTTCGTAGCATCCGGCTTGAAGTAACCACCGATATCTTTCGGCTTTCCTTGCGCGGCGTCCAATTCTCCAATAATTTTATCCAGATTAGACTCAAGCTCTTTAGCCACCTGAGTGAATTTTGCTTTCAGGTCGGCATCATCATTTTGTTTCGCCAACTCCTGCGCCCAATAAAGCGTTTCGTAAACATGGGTACCGGCATTATCCAAATCACCAACCGCACGACCCGGAGATTTTTTATTTTCCATCAGCGTTTCGCTAGCCCGATTCAGCGTATCTGCAAGAACCTGCGCCTTGGCATTTCCCTTTGCCCGACTCAAATGTGCCAGAGACTCAGAGAGTGCCAGAAATTCGCCGAGAGACTCCCAACGCAAATGTCCTTCTTTAACAAACTGCTGAACATGTTTCGGTGCTGACCCGCCTGCACCGGTTTCGAAAAGTCCGCCACCCTTGATGAGTGGAACGATGGACAACATTTTTGCGCTGGTACCCAGTTCCAGAATCGGGAACAGGTCGGTCAAGTAATCCCGCAAAACGTTACCGGTTGCAGAAATGGTATCTTTGCCGTCTTTTGCCCGTTGCAGCGAATGCTTCATTGCCTCCAGAGGAGACATGGTTGAGAGATCCAGACCGTTGGTGTCGTGGTCCTTCAAATAGAGTTCCACTTTTTTGATGATCTCCGCGTCATGTGCCCGGTCCTTATTGAGCCAGAAAACCACAGGGGTTTCAGAGAGACGGGCCCGGTTAACAGCAAGTTTCACCCAGTCCTTGATTGCAATATCCTTGACTTGGCACGCACGGAAGATATCTCCTTTTTCCAACTCCAACTCATGCAACACATTCCCGGCACCATCCAAAAAGCGCATGGTTCCGTCCGAGGACGCTTCAAAAGTTTTATCATGAGAGCCGTACTCCTGTGCTTTCTTAGCCATCAGACCGACATTGGGAACCGTACCCATTGTGGTGGGATCAAACTCACCATTCTCTCTACAAAAGTCAATCGCCGCCTGATAAATCCCGGCATAACTGCTATCCGGAACCAAGGCCAGCGTGTCGTGTTCTTTGCCATCAGGACCCCACATTTTCCCTGAGGTACGGATAGCCGCTGCCAGAGAAGCATCAATGATGATGTCACTGGGAACATGCAGGTTGGTGATGCCCTTATCCGAGTCCACCATCGCCATTTCCGGCCCTGCTTTTATGCACGCGTCGATGTCTGCTTTGATTTCATTCTCTTCCGGCTGTCCTTTAATTTTTGCATAAACATCACCTAGGCCATTATTGGCATTGACCCCTAATTTATTAAACGTGTCAGCATGCTTGGTGAATACATCTTCAAAGAAGGTGGTCACCCCATGCCCAAAAATGATGGGATCGGATACCTTCATCATCGTGGCTTTCATATGCAGCGAATACAGAACGCCCTGGTTTTTGGCATCTTCTTTTGCCTTTTTCATGAACGCTCTCAAAGCCTTGACGCTCATCTTTGTCGCATCGACCACATCGCCTGCTTCTAGAGGAATATTATCTTTCATCACTTTAGTGCTACCGTCCGCACCCGTAAATTCAATCTTCCCGTTTCCGGCCATGGCATCAGTAATCGTCGCAGATATTTCATTCGAGCTAAAATCGTCTTTACCCATGGTAGCAATATTTGATTTCGAGTCTTTGGACCATTTGCCCATTTTGTGAGGATTGCTCTTGGCGTAATTTTTAACCGCAACAGCAGCTCTTCGGTCAGAGTTTCCCTGTCGTAATACTGGGTTGACCGCACTGCCCTTGACCTTGTCGAATTTAGCTTTGATGGCCTTTTCTTCGTCATTTTTAGGGTCTTCAGGATAGTCCGGGAGATCATAACCCTGGGACCGCAACTCTTCGACAGCAGCAGCTATTTGAGGATTAGAGGCACTGATATTAGGAAGCTTGATGATGTTAGCATCAGGGTCCAACACCATTTCACCCAGCCGCGCCAGGTCATCCGGTATCTGTTGTTCCGGCTTGAGTCTCTCGGGAAACTGAGAAATAATCCGACCCGCAAGCGAAATATCCATGGTGCCAACATTAACACCAGCCACACTTGTGAAAGATTGAATGATAGGAAGAAAAGACCCACTCGCAAGTTCAGGTGCTTCATCTACTTTTGTGTAAATAATATCTGGCTGTTTTGACATCATTTTTTCCTCAAAAAGAAATTACTTTAAAATATGTTTATTAATAAATCACAAAAATTATCAAATCTCGAATGGCAGATATAACAGGTAAGCCCATCGCAATATGTATAGAAGAACGGCTAAGCTAAATTATTACCCCCTTCTTGTCAAGCAATTTTGGTCCAACAATTTTCCTCAAAAACACTGAAAAAAGGACTAAAAGGAAACAGAACCGAAACTGTCGGTAAAGCATTCATTTTACAAGCCCCAAAGCTTTCATTTTATAAAACCATAAATGAACAAAACTTAAAATTTGGTATAATAATTATATTCTTCATTAAACTATCTTCCCTCTGATTTTTCTCAATGGATAATTCTGAAAACAACTACCGACTGGCGCTTGATTTCAGCCAAGTTAAGAATATCCCTGCCGACCCCAAGCAGAGACTGCCCTATTTCCAGACCTTTAAGCAACTATTGAAGGATGAGAAAGAAAAGATCAAAGCCTGGCATCGCTCGGGAACAGGTGGACGCGAAATCATCCAGGCACATACCAGTTTGGTCGATGAGGTCATTCGGCATGTCCTTCTTTCCATGACACAGCTTGAGATTTATTCTGAAGCTAACATTCTGGAAGATTTCACCCTCATCGCTGTAGGAGGTTATGGTCGGGGAGAACTTAATCCGCTTTCAGATATTGACCTCCTGTTTCTCCTTTCTGGAAAAACTCAACCCATCACAGAAACATTTATTAAGGATGCGCTATCTGTGATCTGGGGATTCGACATGGAAATTGGTCACAGCTCCCGCACCATTAAAGACTGTGTGAAACTTGCTCAAGAGGATTTGACCATCAAAACCTCCATGATAGAAACCCGGTTCCTCATTGGCAATCGAACCACTTATGACAAGTTTTACAACTCCATTCATAAAAATGTTTTGCAAAAACACGTAAAACAGTTCTTAAACTCCAAATTAAAAGAAAAATACACCCGATACGGCCAAGGTGACAGCGTGGTCTGTCACCCGGAACCCGACATCAAAAACGGACCTGGAGGATTGCGGGACTACCACAGCGCCTTATGGGCCACCGCCGTGCGCTATGGTTGCCATTCGCTTCGAGAAATAAATGAAGCCCATGCTCTGTCCAACGAAGAAATTGAGTCGCTCTACCATTCTGTTGATTTCTCACTACGAGTCCGCAATGAACTTCATTATCTGACCGAGAAAAAGACCGATGTCCTGACTTTTGCCACTCAGAAGCAACTGGCCACCAACCTGGGGTACCAGTCTTCCGACCAGGGTCAGCCTGTGGAAGAGTTCATGCGCGACTACTATCTGCATGCCACCAATATCTATACTTTTTCGCAAAACCTTTTCGAGCATTGCCGCCAACCTAAGAGATCGCTCAAAAAAGTAATCTCCTCATTGACAAAAAAATCGGTAGGCCATGGGTTCCATATTTCAGATTCTTCCCTTATTTATAGCGGTGACGCGAAAGAAGATTTCAAAAAAGATAAATCACTTTTATTGACCGCGTTAGAGCTTTGTAAACAACATCAGGTTCTGCCCGATTACAAACTCCAACGGCAAATGCGACTGAGTAAAAATCTCATTAACGCCCAATTCATGAAAGGAGAAGAAGTTAGGGGTCTCTTGTTCTCTATTTTGAAAGATAAGTTTGCTGCGAAGATTCTGCGACTGATGCATGAAACAGACATTCTGGAACAGATCCTGCCAGAATTTGGGTGGGCACACTGCAAGGTGAACCATGACTTCTATCATCATTATACTGCCGATGAACATTCCCTGCGCGTCATTCGCTTTCTTGATGAACTGGCTGTAACCGGCATCACTAACCCCACCGATCTGACCACCTTGTATCAGAGTTATCTGAGAAAAGGGATTTTGAAGCTATCGGCTCTTCTGCAATCGGTGGGGAAAGTACCCACTGACGAACCAGGAGAATTTTTAAAATCTCTGACAGAAAGACTAAGCCTCGATGAGGAGGATGGGCAAGTCCTGCATTTCCTTCTGGCCCATCCTTACACCATGATCGAAACGGCTTTGCATCAGGATATCCACCAACCTACAGTGATCCGAAAATTTGCGGAAACGGTTGCAAACCCGGAAATGTTGAAGGGACTCTATCTGCTTAGCTATGCCGAGTTGCGAGCAGTGGCACCGGGAACTTTGACCGCCTGGAAAAAAATATTACTTTCAGAATTATATGAAAGAACCCTGAAACATCTGCAAGATCCTGAGTCTTTGGAACAACAACCCCTGGCAACACGGGCAGGGGTTTTCAAAGCCCTGCAACGCGAACTGCCTGTGAACGACATCGAAGAACATCTTCGCCAAATGCCGGAAGATTATCTAATGACAGCATCATCCCAAGAGGTTGCGCTTCACATCCGCCTCATCCGGTCTTTCAAGGATAAGTTGTTTATTCTTCATCATCAGTTCCATGAAGAAGGGAACTATCACAACCTGACTCTTTGTTGCCCCATTGGTAGTGAAGCTTTTAAAAAACTTGTAGGAACCATTACCGCCAAAAACTTAAACATCCTCGGCGCACAAATCTATCTCAAAAAAGATGGCATCGTGATTGTCACACTGCAGGTAGAAGCAAATGCCAAAGCTGATGCCGAAGATCTCGAAATATGGAAAGATATTAAAAATAGCCTGAGTCAGTTGTTTACGGGAGAAACCAGTTTACAAAAAATGTTGAAGTCCCGAATCCGTTACGCGGGTGAGCAGAAAAAGATGGCTATGGTCCCCAGAGTCCATGTTGAAAGAACAGTGGGCAATCCTTTCACAGTGATCCGAGTAGAAGCCCGGGACCATATCGGCATGCTCTACAAAGTTTCTGCCGTGTTTGCAGATTTTGGCATTCGAATTCATCGAGCCAAGATTTCCACTCAAGGTGATCGTGCCATTGATGTTTTCTATGTATCGCTGAGAAATCCGAATTTCGACCTCAACAAAGTGATCCGCAGCTTCAAAGAACATATGATCCATACTCTGATGATCGAAAAACTGGAAGACGTGCGGTAATGGCAGATTGTAGGGGGAAGATTTTAAGCGTAGCACTGTTCCTGATATTCATCAGTGGACCCCTCCTGCCCAAGGCCTTCGCAAACCCTGCTGATCTCGAAATCGGGCGCGATATATTCTACAAGCATTGCAAAGCCTGCCACGGAGATAAAGGTGACGGTAAAACCTTTGCCGCGAATGTGCTGAATCCACCACCAAAAAATTTCACCGCCGAAAAATCAAAAAAAGAACTGTCCGAAGAGCGAATGATCCACTCCATCACAAAAGGAAGAAAAGGCACCGCCATGATGCCGTGGGAATCAAACCTAACAAAAAAAGAAATCCGTTCCGTAGTGAGTTACATCCGCAAAAAACTGATGCAATTGTAACCACAGATGGACACTGATAAAAGTGTTCACTTTTTCGAGGGAAGATCACAAGCAAGCGCGCAAAAACAACCCTCCTGGATGTGAATCATCCCAACCCTCATCAAACCGAGAAACCCTTTGCCAGCCAGATCAAGCTATTGCAGTTGGCCCCACGCCGAGTGGAGAAAATGATTGCGGAGGGGGTAGCTAGTCCGGTATGATCCGGGAAACTTATAATTCGCGGATGTCAGCCATGCATAAAGTTCATTTTGAGAGAGAGAATCGCACCATTCAGGTCGAGCCTGGAGAAAACCTTCGACAAGCGGCTATCCGCAATAAATTCAGTATTTATGCCAATATTCATAAAATTCTGAACTGTCGGGGGCGCGGACTTTGTACCGCCTGCACCGTCCAGATTGTTGCAGGAAACGTGGAGCCTCGCAACGAAACCGAAACAGAAAAGCTGGCTAAAAAGCCCGCTGACTTCCGCATGGCCTGTCAAGTCACCGTTAATGACGATCTGGTCATTAAAACCCACCCCTGAAACAGCAATATATCCACCAAAACTATTTGACAACAAAAGCCAAACGTCACAGAATGTTGTATGTCCCCACTTGCTAAAGAACAGTTGGACGAGATCCATCGTCATGCAGTTGAGGAATACCCTTTTGAGTGTTGCGGCATAGTAATTGGAAAAGTTGGTCAAAACGACCAGGACATTCTTTTTCGATGCACTAACATTCAAAACAAGCTCCATGAAAAGGACCCCGAAACATTTGTTCGGGATGCCCGCACGGCATATAATATTGATCCTATGGAGTTGATGAAAATTTTAAAGGAAGTTGAATCAAAACAACTTCCAATCAAGGTTTTCTATCATTCTCACCCCGAGCATGATGCCTATTTCTCGGAGGAAGATTCGAGAATGGCATTGTTTGACGGGGAACCAAATTATCCGGAAGCCAGCTATCTGGTGGTTTCCGTTTATGATAAAAAAATCCGGAGTCAGGCTATGTTCAGTTGGAATCCGGAATCAAAAACTTTTGAGCAAACACCGGATTAATTCCGGAGTTCGCTATCACAACATATTATTAGGGAGAAAATCCTTTATGGCTCTGCTCATCAATGAAGATTGTGTGAACTGCGGTGTCTGCGAACCTGAATGCCCCAATGAAGCGATATCAGAAGGGGATGACATTTTTGTGATTGAATGGGAACGTTGCACGGAGTGTGTGGGATGGTATGAAGAAGCTCAATGTGTAGAAGTTTGTCCTGTTGACTGCATTCCTAAAGATCCAGAACATGTAGAAACAAACGAACAGCTTCTTGAAAAAAAGGAATCGCTAGTAAACGGCGGCTAACCACTGGGCGTGGGGCCTGCTGCAATAGCGTTCACCGGCTGGCAATAGGTTATCTCGGCTTAATGAACCTTTGACCTGTTTCCTGTGATAAGGTTTGGAAATAAAGTAATCTCAAAAAGAGGGGTCCCATGAGAGAAGAAGTCGAAGAGGTGCTCGAAAGTGTACGGCCCATGCTCATTGCGGATGGTGGCAACGTTGAGTTGGTAGATATTGATGACGGCGTTGTAAAGGTCCGGCTTGTGGGAGCCTGCGTTTCCTGCTCCAGTTCCACCATGACTCTGAAGATGGGCATTGAGAAAGCTTTGAAAAAAGCTATCCCGATGGTACGTTGCGTCGAAGCGGTAGACTAAATCTCCCTCTTTTCCAATTTGTCCCCGATATACACCCAACCAAACCAGAGTCTTATATGAGCCTCAATAAAAAAACCGCACTGATTTATCATCTGGCATCTGTCTGCATTGTGCTATTGCTTTCTTCGACCTTTGCCGTGGCAGAACCAACCATACCGGCACCAAACTTCACTCTCAAATCGCTCAACGGAGAAGAAGTCAGCCTCAGCCAGCAAAGAGGGAAATACGTTCTGGTTAATTTCTGGGCAACCTGGTGCGGACCTTGCAAAGTAGAAATGCCTTCACTGGAAACCCTGCACCAGCGTTTCAAATCGAAAAATTTTTCCCTGCTTGCCATCTCCAACGATATGTTTGGCGCGCAAATTGTGGAACCTTTTATTAAAGCAAATAATCTTACCTTTCCCGTCTTGCTCGACCAACAATTGCAAGCAAGTAACAAGTTTGGAGTGGTCAGCCTGCCCACCACTTTCATGATAAACCCGGAAGGCAATATCATCGGTGAGCTAAGAGGAGCGGAAGACTGGGCAAGCCCTGACAACATTCTGTACTTTGAAAACCTTTTAGCGAACTGAATCTGTTGTCCATGCAAAATGCCCTGTCTATAAAAAACTCAACCTCCAGTCTATTCTCAGTTGTCCTATTCACTTTCCTTTTATTATTCCCGTATGAGAGTTGGGCTCAAACTGAACAGGATCATTCCCTTGAAGGGGATATGGTTTATATCCCACCCGGCCCATTTTTATTCGGCACTGACAAAAAAGACGAAGCCGCCGAAGCACTGTCCATTGGCATTCCAAAACCCTGGTACGCTGACGAAACTCCACAGCAGAAAATTTTTCTCAAGGGATACTATATTGACCGCTATGAGGTCACACATAAGCGCTACAAAAAATATATCGATGCTCTTGAGGCCGTTCCGCCGACAAACTGGCAGGGTACAAATTTTCCGCAGGGTAAAGATAATGATCCGGTAACCTACGTCAGCTGGTTTGACGCGGCAAACTTCTGCCAATGGGCCAATAAAAAATTACCCTCAGAAAAATTATGGGAGCGGGCCGCAAGAGGTAAAGATGGATATCAATATCCTTGGGGAGACACCTTTCAGGGAAAGTGGGCAAACCTTGCAGATCGACCCGGCAGCAAAAACCAGCCTGTAACGGTCGGCTCTTTTTCCAAAAGTGCCAGCCCGGAAGGAGTTCATGATCTGATCGGCAATGTTTGGGAATGGGTGGAGGACGACTATCAGCCTTATAAGGGAAGCACCTATCAAAGCGAATATTATCAAGCCGGCTTTAAAATTCTGCGCGGCCATTCCGCTAGTGATATCGGTCATTTTCCCGGTGCCCTGTACGATCAGGCCATCAAGATGTTTGCCCGAAGCGGTTACCGACAATACTCCAGTGCCGATGAACCCGCACCAGATGTAGGGTTTCGATGTGTCAGCACAAGCCAGCCTGCTGTTATGAAAGCGGCGACTGCAGCCTTCGCGAAGACCGGCACAGCTTTTTCAACGCCTTCAATTTCGCCTTCACCTGAGAAACAACCAACATCCGCAAAGTCTGCACCCTTGAACCCTTTTCAACCCAAACCCAATCTGCCTGATTCAGGAATCGTTGCTCTGACCTTACTGGCTTTTATTGCAGGAGTGTTCAGTTTCTTATCCCCCTGCACATTGCCCATTCTTCCCGCTTATTTTGCCGTGACCGCACAATCTGATCGAGGACGCATGGGCCTCATGTCTCTGGCCTTCTTTTTCGGGCTAGCATCGTTGTTTGTCGCGATGGGAGCCTCTGCCAGTGCTTTGGGCCAAATCCTTAGAGATTATATGTTCCAGATAACTCAAATCGGCGGTGGTATCGTGGGAGTTTTTGGTGTCATGACCCTTTTCGGAAAAGGTTTTTCCGGAGCAACCTTTCAAGGCAAGCCGGCCTCCACGTTTATAGGGTATTTTTTGTTTGGCGCTACCTTCGCGTTAGGATGGACTCCCTGTGTCGGACCCATC
>JAJDBH010000013.1 GCA_029261455.1 Nitrospinaceae bacterium | reverse complement strand
GAACAACGGAGACCTCAAAGGCTAGAAGACAATATGACTCCGAGCTGGAAAAGAGGTTGCTGGTGCAAAACCTTAGAGCGGCGGTAGAAATTTATGGGAAGGATCGACTGCGAAAACAGTTTAAAAGCAGAAAAAAAGTTTCTCCCCAGACCATTAATCACTAGGCCGTAAGAAGCGGGGAAAATATATTGTTCAGCCGAGATAACTTTTGCCAGCCAGAGAAGGTTATTGCTAGTTGCCCCCACGGCTAGTGCGCGGAGAACCTCCGCCGCAGGCAAATTAAAAGGGCTCTGAACTGCGCGCAAGTGTATTGATTGCTTAACTATTATTGCTAGTCGGCCCCATGCCTAGTGGCGTTGGGCGTATTTATAGCCGCATTCTTTTTGGTTGGAAATAGTAACCATGCCGTTATATCGGTCTTCCAGGGCTTTGGTTTCGGCTAAATCTGCCACATGAGAATCAGACACTGTCAATATGGCGTTCAATATGCCAAGAGGGGGGAAAGCAAACCCAGCCGCGCCAAGAACCAAGTCTCTCAGCGTTCTTACAGGGTGCTCGGTATCTTCTAAAGTTTCAATCTTTACTTGAGTTCCTTCCAACTCGTTTTCAAGCATCGAACAGGAAGCTTGGTTATCTGCAGTTTGATCCACATAAACCTTCCCCGCCGCACACCCGGTAAACACAAAACATAAAACGCAAACCACAAACAGATATAACCTGCTCTTCATTTTCACTCCGAACGAATCAATATAAATAAATTTTTGAAGAGTTGCCCTGAGAAGGAAACCACTCAATAGAAGGATTGAGATTTAGGGCCCTGGAAAAACGAACAGATGTGCAAATAGAGGCGAAACCGAGGGAACTTTAAATAACTGATCCTGATTACCTAATGTAACGGGTTTTTCCTGATTTGTAAACTAAAACGCAAAAAATGGTAAAAATCCTCTAGCCGGTGAGGGAGAGAGTAACCAAGGAATAACCTTAAATAGATTTTAGTATTGTAGATAGGAGTTTCGTAGCCATTCCCACCAAGCGTACCCGGTGGGAATGGCTTTCCTTTTTTATTTTGACGGATCAACCACAGGTTTCATTTGTTTTTATCCCGTCGGCAATTTTCGTGCGTGTGGCTTCTCCACTGGAGACGCTTGAGTCCTCCGATGAAAAACATTTCATAGCCTCCCACATAAACTGCCCAACATGAAAATCACAAATGTCATTATGGTTGTCGATGAACTTGGTGAGGTCCGCCATGAAAACTTTTCTTTGTGACGCGAAGTTTTCACATTTTTCCTTCTGGTAGTCCTTGTCCTTGTGTTTCAGTAGGGACCACTCCTGATTTTCCGACCATTGGAGGTGAGTGAAGGGTTCTCTTTTTTCAGGCAAACGGGACCGTTCGAAACCAACCCTTCCGCCAATATGGGCAGAGCCATTGAGAATTGTGGAAAAGGGATTGGCATTGTCATTTTCGGACCATGTCATTATGAGTTTACTTTTTAGCTGTTCGTACTCTGAGTAGGGGTAGCCTTCTCCCGAACGAAATATTGTGGCTGGGAAAAGGAGTCCTGACCCTTCAACAAACCGGTTGATGCTGAATGCACCTTCCAAACCAAATACGTAGTCAATGTGATCATTCTGCGCCAGTGTGATCCCGTTATTCTTTAGCAAGGGTGAGCTGAATATTGACCGGGTGAGAAGCCGGGCTCCCATGCTGTGACCGATTAAAACAACCTTGGCATTCGTTTGTTTTTTAAGGTCACGGGCAATTTTGTTAACAATATAATTTCCATAAGTGAAGCCCACTTCATCAGCATCATCGGCTTTATTGCCATAACTGACGAGATGGAGCAGTTGTTTCCAGCCGGGGATCGTGCTTGTACCCCAGACAGAGGGCCAGCTTAGCCCTATAACCAGAGGTTTGAAACGCTGATCTTGAATTTCTGCCGCTATTTCCAAATGCTTGACGATTTTATTGTAGCGGTTGACAGACTCGGCCTGATCGTTATTCCAACCCATGGCCATTATCAGAATGTGGGTGAAAGGGTCGCCAGTATTTTTAACTTTGTTGTTCAACTCCACCTCAAGTTGGTTTAATGCATCCCAACCTTGTTTGTAGGGGGATGAGGGGTCTTTTTCTGTTTTACAGGGAGCCGTTTGCGGTCGATAAGCATTATGCAGAAACGGTATCTTTGATAAGACATTTGAAGAGTCACCTTTTTCATAAGTAACAATGTGGGAGATGAACATTGTTTTAGGATCGTCTGTGATCCTCTTCATATTTGATAATCTGGCTTTGTTGGATGAGTCCGGGTACTGGAACCGGTCTGTGTCGAATCCTTTTGGGGCACAGATGTTTGGGCGAAGCGCCTTTTCAATACCGATCAAGGCTCCTTCATAGTCCAACTTGACCTTATGCTCCGACCTGCTTTTATCTTCGTAGCCAGCAACAACATGGTAAGCAGACAGGGAACTGCTGGAAGTTCCAAGCGACTCGGCTCTTATATCGATTGCAGTTTGTGCCGTTGCACAACCGGAAGCGAAAAGTATGAGGAACACTAAAATTTTGCCTGAATGACTTCCTGACTTGATGATAGTTTTTAAGTTTAGACTTCTCATTTTATGCTTCTCCTCAGGTTTGTGATGTTGAGTACTAAAACCAGCTTTCTCTATCTAGAGAGCGGTATTGGATGGCCTCGGCGATGTGCTCGGACTGCATGGTTTCGCACTCGGCCAAGTCGGCGATAGTGCGAGCAACTTTTAAAATGCGGTCGTGTGCTCGGGCGCTGAGCCCTAATTTGTCGATAGCCAGAGCCATGATTTTTTTCGAGGCCTCATCAAGCTGGCAATAGGATTTCAGTTGATGCGCGTTCATGTTGGCGTTGAAATTGTTTTCGTCACCGTGATGGAAGAAGCGTTTTAACTGGACACTGCGTGCCTTTTCAACTCTGGCGGAGATGGCCTCAGACCGTTCCCCTCCGGATTCTGAAGACAGGTCTTTATATTCCAGTGCAGGCACTTCGATATGCAGGTCGATGCGGTCGAGCAGGGGGCCTGATATTTTGCCGACATATTTTTTGATCATCATCGGTGTGCACCCGCATTCGCGTTTCGGATCGAACCGGTAACCGCACGGGCAGGGATTCATCGCCGCCACCAGCATCAGATTTGACGGGTAGGTGACGGACCCGGCGGCTCTTGATATGGAAACTTCCCCTTCTTCCAGAGGCTGTCGTAATACTTCCAGTACGTTTCTTTTAAACTCTGGAAGTTCATCGAGAAATAATACACCGTTATGCGCCATCGACACTTCGCCCGGCATGGGCACTCGTCCACCGCCGATCAGCCCGGCATCAGAGATGGTGTGATGCGGCGAACGAAAGGGGCGTAGCTTTAAGAGTCCGCGCCCGTTTTTCAATTGACCGAGTACGCTATGAATTTTTGTGCTGGTGATGGCTTCCCCCTGTGTCATAGAAGGAAGGATGGTCGGGATGCGTTTTGCCAGCATGGACTTACCGGAGCCGGGAGGTCCGATAAGCAAAATGTTATGTCCGCCTGATGCAGCAATCTCCAAGGCGCGTTTGACATGGTGTTGACCTTTGACATCGGTGAAATCCAACTCATATTCGCTGGCATGTGGGGTTTCGGTTTGTGTGTTGTGGCTCACAGGGGCAAGCTCCAGCTTGCCGCACAAAAACTCCAGAGCTTGAGGCAAGGTTTCGATTGGATAAATGGGAATGCCTTCGATCACTGAAACTTCGGCGGCGTTTTGCACGGGGAGAAGAACGCCTTCCATGCCGTTTTCACGCGCCATAGCGGTTATGGAGAGTGCGCCGCGAATGGGTTTGACTCTGCCATCGAGAGACAGTTCGCCGAGAAGCACCATTTTTTTCAGGCGGTCATTTTCGATCATTCCGCTGGCTGAAAGAATTCCAATAGCAATAGGCAGATCGAACGCCGAACCTTCTTTGCGGATATCAGCAGGGGCCAGATTGACCGTAATTCTTCGTACGGGCAGGGCTAACTGGGTGTTGCGAATGGCGGCGGTAACGCGATCGCTACTTTCCTTGACTGCCGCATCAGGAAGACCAACGATGGACATACCCGGCAGGCCCTGTGAAAGGTTGACTTCCACCTCGACAGGATAACCGTCTATGCCCAGAACCGCTCCACTGTGGACGAGTGCTACCACATGCTCTCCTATCGCCTTGTTTGGTATGCCGATCAACGGCTCAACCTACACGAGTGTGCCGATTCGGTCAAGAAGGTTCAGTTTATCACGAATGGCGAAAATAAGACGAAAATTTATTGACACCGACACTTGGCCAAGGTAGTTTTGTTTCTCATCCATCATTTAACTCGAGTGCCTATGACAGCCGTCATTCCAACTGAAATTGCCAAACAGTGTTCTTTTGCATTGGCCCATGTTGCGGCAGGGTTTCCATCGCCTGCTGATGATTATATTGAAGGGCCGCTTGATCTCAATGAGCATGTCATTAAGCACCCTTCGGCTACTTACTTTGTCAGGGCATCTGGCGACTCTATGAACGGAGCGGGGATTTTTAATGGGGACCTGCTGATTGTGGACCGAAGCTTGGAGCCCGTTCATGGCAGGGTTGTCATCGCTGAAGTGGACGGTCAGTTCACCGTAAAACGGCTTTCCAAATTGAAGGGTCGCTTCTCGTTACAATCTGAAAACCCGAGCTACCCGCCCATCGAGCTTCAAGAGGGAAATGAGGTTGTGGCCTGGGGAGTTGTCACGCATGTGCTTCATGATCTGTTGTGAAAGTCTTTGCTCTGGTAGATTGCAATAATTTCTATGCGTCCTGCGAACGTGTGTTTGACCCAACCCTGAAAAGACGCGCCATTGTCATTTTGTCCAATAACGATGGTTGTATCGTCGCTCGCTCTAATGAAGCGAAAGCTTTGGGCATTCCTATGGGGGGTCCTCTTTTCGAGCAAAAAGCGATCATCAAAAAGCACAACGTCGCTGTCTTTTCTTCCAACTACCAACTCTATGGCGATATGTCGCAAAGGGTGATGGACAGTCTCCGCCTATACGCTCCCGATATGGAAGTGTATTCGATTGATGAGGCATTTTTGCGTTTGGATCATTTGCAACCCCTGTATGAATACTGCAAAACCATTCGGGCAAAGGTACTGCAATGGACAGGTATCCCTGTATCTATTGGCATCGGCCCCACCAAGGTACTGGCAAAAGTTGCCAATCACGTTGCGAAAAAACAGACAGACGATGGCATATTCGATATTCGCAGTCAGCAGGCTCAAGATGAAATTCTAAAAACTCTGAATGTAGACAAGGTATGGGGAGTTGCAGGGAGGTGGTCTGAACGTTTACGCCGAATGGGTATAAACAAAGCTGCGGAACTGCGAGACGCCAGCCCGACTATCATCCGCAAACATCTATCCGTTGTTGGGGAACGTATATTACGGGAACTGAGGGGGCAGACCTGTATCGACCTGGAGGAGATCCAACCGAGAAAAAGCATCATGTCGTCGAAGTCGTTTGGAAACCTTCTAACAAAAAAAGAGCCCATAGAAGAAGCTCTGGCTAATTACGCGGCACGCGCCTGTGAAAAGCTCAGAAAACAAAATAGTCAGGCGCAAAGGGTGCATGTCTTTGTTCAGACTAATGGATTCCGAGAAACAGACCAGCAATACAACAATGGATTTACCTATACCTTAACAACCCCAACCAGTGATACACGTAGCATTATCGAAGCGGCAAAGTTTTGTTTGAGCAAGATTTATAAACAGGGATACCGCTACAAAAAAACCGGCGTCATGTTGATGGACTTAATCCCTGCCTCGTTGGGACAGAAGCAATTGTTCGTGGATTGCAATCCTCGCGACCTTCGCGACTCTTTGATGGGTGTTGTGGATAGAGCCAATAAAGATCATGGCCCCGACACATTATTTTTTGGGGCGCAGGGTGTGAACAGAGAATGGAAGATGCGCTGCGGATTACGGTCACCGCGATACACAACCCAGTGGGATGAGCTGCTAATGGTGCACTAAGAGCCAACAACCACTATTCTGTCCGGGGTGCGGCTAGAGCCTCAATCGGTAAATGAGCAAAGCGAAACCACCCTGCCTTGGATAAATCCGTGTTGTTGAGCCAAAGCCTTATTTGACTGCACCATCCATCTTCAACAGATCTGCCCCCATGTAGGCTGTTGCTACCGTTTTCTATTTGTTGCCACATGACTGAGGCTGTACGATCACACAATCCGATGACCTTATTACTCAAACTGCGTCCCTTGTCTGTCGCATAGCTCAGCATGAAATTGTCAGGCATCTGGTATTCGGCAAAATAGGGTTCTGATCGAGCATTGTATGTGCTGTGTTGTCCAAGGTCGGAATCCGTAATGATCACGTAATGCCCTGAGGAGTCATAATCTTGGCTTGCTTGGGTTAACTGGATTAGAAGATGCCAAGCGAAGTTTTCGCATTTTGGAACAGGTCCGTTCTGGAAGTCAAAAGCACCAAGGAACTTATACTCAAAGACCTCTTTGCCTGTATCCTTCCTGAAGCGGCACTCTGCGAAACAGGAGACCGAGAGAAGGGTATCACCGATGAATTTTGTGTTTGTGTCGATAACGAAGATTCGATCGTAACGTTTTAGAGCAGCTGCCTCACCGATTTGTAAGGTTTCCGGCGAGAGAGGGACGCGCATCAGAGGCTTCTCGCCCCCTTTGAGCTTCTCTCGGTGAGAACCAGCCCACGCTTTTTGCGGGGTAAGAACCTTACCATCCCGTAGCAACTCCATTTCACCACCATCCCCGATTCGGTAACCGTTAACTACTGTGGGCTCGCCGAAGTCAACCGTCGTGGTTTGAGATACAGGTAAGCGGCCTTCGCAACAACGCTTATACTTCTTACCACTTCCACAGTGGCAGGGCTTGTTTCGTTTCGTTCCTGATCCCATAACTTCCTCCAGATCAAGGCTGCTTATTTCTTCCTATTATTTTTCATCCAGTCGTTGGCAAGTTTTTGCGCTTGGGAGATTTGTTCGTAGCTCATGCGCTTTTCTACGATGCGGATATTTTTTTGACCACCTTCACTGCCATTCTCGGCAGAAATGATAAACCATTTCAAGGCTTCTACGAAATCCTGTTCGGTTCCTTCGCCTTTGCTGTACATCGCACCGAGATTATTCTGCGCGTCTTTGTGAAAACGTTCTGCCGAGCGCTTATACCATTTAAGAGCTGCGGAATTATCTTTCGGCACGCCATTGCCCCATTCATGCATGACGCCGATATTGTATTGTGCTGCGGGGTGTCCGTGTTCAGCGAGTGGCATTAATTTTTCCAGGGCTTTGTCATAGTTCGTTTCATGAATGGCATCCAGGCCCTCTTGAAAGTCATTGGCATAAACGGGGGCCGCTAGTGTGAGTAGTAGTAGGATTGCTGGGATTATTTGTTTATTCATAACTCCATCATACCGGATGGTGTTTCGCGTCTCAATCAGTATTGGCAAGGTTTTGCATTTTCTGAAATATTAGATGATAGAACATAAATCTTCCCAGCCCCTCTTCGGAGAAGAGGGGTCCATTAAAGCTCCCCCTTCAGCGAAGGGGGTCGGGGGGATTTGTTTTTCCTGCCTGGGAAAAAGGCAGCAATTCTTCGCCTCTAAACTTACTTTTTTGCAATTTCTTGGTTCACGTTTCTTCTCACCACGAATAGTTTGTCTCCGTAAATATCGATGGTGTAATCCCGCATATCTGCCATAACGCCGAGGGTGCGGTTGCAGAAAAAACTCAGGTGTGTCGGGTCGTCTTTATACCACCAGGTTTTGAAATGTTCGGCTGCATCGGGCAACTCTATAAATGGATTGGTCAGACCGGTGGAGAAAACCATAATACCTTCGGGCTCGAGGACTTTTTCAATCTGCTCCAGCTCTTCCCAGACGTTTGGCAGGTGTTCGATGACCTCGACAGCAACGACGACATCAAATAAAAATGGGTAGTTTTGATCCCTGAGGTACCCGTCGTTCATCGGTTCCAGCGCGGTGACCTGATAGCCATGGCGTTGCAGTTCTTGTGTCATTTCTCCAGAGCCGGAACCGAAATCGAGAATTCTTTTTGGGGTGAGATATTTCTGGATATAGGAGGCGAGAGCATCCGTCTGGTTTTTCCAGAACTCCGGCTCGGTGGTTTTCCATTGCGACTTGTAATGGTTTTCTTCGAGGGCCTTGTCGGGAAGATCGTTGGTGAAAATCAGCAAGCAGTTGGGGCATTTGTAAAAAGTGCGCGTGTCTTGATAAAAAACGATTGCGTCAGACTTGCAAATTCGGCAGTGAGGTTCGATGGTCATAGAGTGAACGTCATTGAATGTTTGTCTGGTTTAAGAGGTCCCTTAAAATCTGCGCCTGATTGGCAGTGGGATTAAGAGTGAGTGCCGTATTAAGATGGATTCTGGCTTTTTGTAGATCGTTTTTAAATTCCAGCAAAAGTTTTGCCAGATTGAACCGGGCCGACAGAAGTTTAGGGTTTTGCCGTACCGATTTCTCCAGCAGGATGAGAGCTTCTTCAAATTTGTTCAGCTGGATCATTTCGATACCAGCCTGATTATGGGCTCGGGCTTTATCGGAATAAAATTGTTGAGGAGGACCCTTTCTCTTGACCTTGTAAAGCGCATCAGCCTGATCAAACTCTTGGCTTGCCTGGACGAATTTACCCTGGTTGCCATAAAGGCTGGCGAGGTTGAAATGGGAGTCTGGGTCAGTGGGTTCAATGCGTATGGCCTCCTTAAAACTATTTTCAGCTTCGGAGAATTTCCCCAGACTTTTTTGGGCAATACCCAGGTTCTGGTGAACATCATAGAGGTTGGGGTTGATCTCCAGCAAGGCCTTCAAGGGTTTTAACGCGCTGACATAATCTTCTTCCATCAGGTAATGGATGCTCAGCGTTTTCCCGACGCTCAATTTTTGAGGGGATTTTTTGAACGTGTCAGCCCACAGAGACGAAGGTGAAGCGTAAACCTGATTTCTCTTCACGACCAGGGTGGCAAAAGTAGTGAAGATAAGTAGTAGCAGGCAAGTCCCCCATATCGCTCCATGCTTTTGGGTCCTGATAATTAAAAAGAGGATGACGGCAAAGAACAGGCAGAGCCCGAATAAAGGGATATACATATTGCGTTCGCTGAATAGATGAGCGCGCTCCATGAAAGAGTTTGTGGGAGCGATGGTCAGGGGAAACCATAAGACACAGAATGTTAGAAGCGAGTTTTTTATATAGAATTTTTTGAAAGCAAGAAAGACACACAACAAAACGATGGCGATGGAAACCAGAAGGGAAGGCCAGGAGATCTGGGTTAGAAAGTCGTACTCAAAGGTTAGGTTGACGGGAAACAGGAATAATTTCAGTGGATGTTTGAGAAGGTCTAACTGTACTAGACCAAGCGGGATGTTGATTTGTTTGAGAAAGTTTCCGCTATTCAAGCTGTCCATAAACCGGAGCATATTAGGAGCAAGAAGAAAAATTGCCACGGCCAGTCCGGGTAAGCAGAGATAGTACATAAGCCTGTAGCGGAACGAGACCCACTGCGAACCTTTTATTAAACATAAATCATAAATAACGATCATCACCGGCAGGGTGACGGCGACTTCCTTCCCCAGCACTGCCATGGCAAAACTTATAAGGGAAAGAAGATAAAGAATGAGACGCGGAACTCTACAGTTCTTCAAGCTTGCCAGGATGAACAGTAATAAAGATAAAAAGTAAAATAGGCCTGCCAGCCCACCGGGCCGACCTGAGATATAGGTTACGGTTTCGGTTTGAATGGGATGAAGCCCGAACAGTAGAGTGGTGATCAGTGCTATTTTTTGCGCGGCGTCTTTGTCCCAGGATGTTCCGTTCTCGATGGTCAATCGAGTGATGAAAAAAACCAGAATGGTTGAGCAGATATGAATCAGAATATTAAAGAGGTGGTAGCCGAAAGGGTTTTCCTGCCCCCATTTATAGTTCAGGGCAAAGCTCAAGCCATTGATAT
>JAJDBH010000012.1 GCA_029261455.1 Nitrospinaceae bacterium | reverse complement strand
TATGTAACTATTTCTTGATAGGGGAATTTGTTCCGTCTTTGCCTGTTGAAAATAGAATTCCGGGTTGTGCCGAGTAATTCATACACCTTTTCTTTTGTTTTAATTCCTTTTATCTTCTTAATCTTTTCAATCACTTCCGATATAGTATTCATTTTATCCCTATTTTTCTTGACATTTGGTTTCGTTACGTTTATATTATGTGAATAATTGTACACGATATAGGTGCTGGGACGCAAAATTTAATTTTTTGATTACCTGTGAACGGATAAGGAAAGTTTTTTAATCCGTTTTTTTTTATAACTCTAGTTTTCGCTTTTTATTCGTATTTTTACTTTATATCGGTTTTAGGAAATAGGCAATGCAGGTTTTAAATAAAAACCAAAGTGTTATAGAATCCATGCCCGAAGGGGTTACTTGGTCTAAGGAGGATATACAAATGCCAAGTAACCGTACTAAGTGGCTATTGGATCAACTGAAGGTTGAATTTGAAAGGGGTGCCTATAGAAAAAATATAAAGATTGAAACGCTTTTGAAGAAGCTAAAGCAGGAAGGGCTTTCTGAAAGGGATGAATTTATTTTTCGGATTCATATTAAACCTCGATTCGGAAAACTTACCCTTAAAGATGCAATTGAACGCTCAAAGGAATACGTTGAAGAAATTGCCAGTACAAAAGTGAAATCTACGGCAAAAAAAGAACTTCGGCTTTTCCAACGGCTCATTCAATTGGGTGATCCATCCTATCTGCTTCCAAAGGTGAAGTTTGCAAAACCCGGTAAAAAGTTTCATGCAAGTCAAATTCTTGAAATAGATGAAATCCTTGCTGTAGTAGATAGAGGAGTATTCGAGCCCTACCGCCTACCTTGCAAGGTTGCTCTCTATACGGGGATGCGCCGAGGAAATGTTCTTGGGTTACGGGCTAAAGACGTTGTCCGGAAAAGAAAAGAAGTCCGGTTTATTTTGAATAAATCTGCCAAGGAAATGCTTGTTCCTATTTCTAATAAACTGGCAGGAATATTCGCTCAAATCCCGTGGCCCATAGATGAGGAAAAACTTTTGTTCCCCGACATATCCGAAAAGGCTTTGACGGTCTGTGTGAGTCGGGCATTCACAAGAGCAGGATATCCGTGGTTCTCGTTCCACAAACTACGGCATACTGCGGCTTGCTATTTGCTTGAACAAGGAGTTGAGTTGGCAACCATTGCGGAGTTACTAGGGCATTCATCTATCAAGGTAACGATGGATTTTTATGCACGAGTAAAACCAGAAGCGTTGCGAAAAGCGGTAGGGATGTTCGATGTTTGAACCCCTTTTAAACCGCCATTAAAATGACTAGGCTGTAAACTATTGAATTTAAGTAGCCCCAAGGGGAATCGAACCCCTGTTTCCGGCGTGAGAGGCCGGATGCGATCTTAAATTATCAGATTAAGATTTCCACAAGCTACCTTTTTTAAAGGAATTAAAGCTCGCAGACTCCAAATCTTCTTTGGAGTATAGCTTAGACAATTCTTAGACAGAATTAAAGCAACACCAGCGACCTCTTGAATGCCATTCCTGTCAGGTATTTTTCCCTAAATTTTATTAACTTTTCTAACTAATTGAAAAAGTGTTTTCTTGGTCGCTGTGTAATCCTCCCTTAAAATAGCTCCATTAATCTACCCAAAACTGATCTGCGAGAAAACTTTAATGCTATCGAATAATCTCCAGAGGATAAATTTCATAATCCCTGAGCTCACCATTGGCGGTTTGGCCCATATAAATTCTATTCACAGAGCTCATTCGTTCTAAAATAAGGGATTTAAAGGTCGGCCCCAAAAAACGGATTTCTCCACTTTTCATTTCCATTAAAATCATCTTATTTTGGATTGAGTAAAGAAATTTACGTGTATTACGTGGGACCGATTTGGCAAAAAACACATAGAGAAGATCATTTTCACTCCTTCTATGGTAGTAGTCTACGTCATCAGCTAGGAAGTGACATGAAATGCCGTCATTATTTGATCTAGCAATACAAATATCCTCAGGAACTCTTTTAATATAGTCATTTGATTTTTTATTAGCGCGATATTTCTCAGAATCATCATTGCAATCAAAAATGGCACAAAGTATGAGACCTGCTACAGCAGCGGTACCAACACCCTCATCAATAGCTTCCTTTCTACTTTGTGATGGTGTCAATAAATCTGATGGTGAAACAAATTCAATGGCCCCTGCATTGTTTCCTTCGAGAAACTGAATTTTGACCCTGGAACCTTGTATTTCGAGAACACGTACCCGCTCATTGTTGTTGAAAGAATCATGGTAGTAAACTGCTCCGACATGAATATCTGCAAGTGGCAAAGCAAATAAGTTTGCACACAACAAGAAAAATATTATGTTGAGGCTAAAGATTGTTTGCAATAGAAACTTTTTAGGCATTTCCTCGTCTCTCCATTTTTTATTCTACGCTTTAGGTTATAGGCTAGATATGCGCTGTACATAATTTTCACAATATCTGTAAAGAGGTCAAGTCCGTTGACCACTTCTTTCCGAAACACCCAGACATAGGCATAGCTAAATATTCATGCAGGATATTACCATAAGGGATACCACATTAGGATGGAGATTGGGGGAAGTTTTTACGGAAATAAACATTACCGCTCCCTGATAAGAGAATAGCTCCAACGGGAATCGAACACCTGTTTTCGGTGTGAGAGGCCGGGAGAACAAAAATTATTGCTACGACAAGGTTCCTACAACAGGCTATATTATAGAGTTTTAGGCGGTTAGCCCTACTGGGATGATCGCTTTTTTTATGTGAAAAACTGTAGACAAAGTGTAGACAGTTTATAGCCATCAAGGATTCTAGTATTATCATGTATGGGATATTTTTAGAGCCACAAATAAAGGGTTGGCGGAAATGAATAAAAAGAAAGATCTATTTTTTGGTAACGGTTCGGATGAGGCTTTCTTGACTGTTCGTGATAAGGAAGACTTTTTCGACATTAAGGATGAGTGCGAACGGCTATGGCATGAGTTTGAACCGTATGCTGATAAAAATTTCGATGATCAATTTTCCCGCCAATTCCATCACCGGTTTTGGGAGATGTGTCTGATGGTTCAGCTATCTATCAAGCATGGCCTTCCCGAGAAATCCAAAGAGAAGGGACCAGACTTCAAATTCGGCAAAGATCAACCAGTTTACGTAGAGGCCACTGTTCCAACTCGCGGCAATGATCCCGATAGTGAAGATTTTTTGACTGATATTTCTAAGAGGGATGACAAAGATGAGGACTCGGTGCCTTCCTCTCAAGCCGTACTTCGTATTATTTCTAGCTTAAAGGAAAAATCGAATAGCAACAATTCAAAAGAAGTCGGCAGTAAACATCCTTACATAATTGCGATAAACCTCCCTTACCTAGAGGTTGGGATTGAAGATGATCCCCCCCTATCAGCCCAAGCTTGTTTAGGCTATTCGGGTTCCCTTACCATAGAAATAAATAATACAAAGAAAACTACTAGAAAGGTTTACCCCCCTAAGAACTATATTGAGAAGGCTAACGGGAGCAAGGTAGAGGTGAAGTGTTTTCATGATATGAGTTATTCTCATATTAGCGCCCTCCTTCTAACCTCTGTTAACCCATTCTGGTCAAGCTATCCAAAGGTAAAGGAAGAACAATTACGTGTTGATCCAAATGCGGTAAACTCTAATATTAGGAAAGAATTATTACATAACCCTAATGCGATAAACCCTTTAGACCATGGGTGGTTAAATTTTGGTAGTGAATATTGGATACAAGACAATAGCTTACTGAGCCATTATAATGCTAAGTGATGATTGACATCGGTTATTAACCCATGAACAATTTTGATTAATTACTATCATTAGATGACAATAAGATTATGAAAACATACCAAATGTTCTTTTTGCTCTTCTGGTTTGTTCCTGCCATAAATGCTTGGAGCGAGGTTGAGGATGAACCGCCAACTCCAATAAGCGCTTCCAAACCTGTGGCCGCTTGCCCTGAAATTGAAAACGACAATGAACGATTAAAATGCTTTGATGATAAGGCTAGAAAATTTGACGCTATAGTAAAAGAACTTGAGACATTAATCGTACCTGATAAACCTGTAGAGGTTCGTATAGAGACTCTCAGCGAATTAAAGGAACTAGCGAACTTAAAAGATTTAACTGACAACTCTAGCCAATCAGACCTTTCAAAAAAGAGAGATAGCCCACCAATTAAACCAATAAAAGGAGCCTTTGGAAAAGAGCTTGGCCAAGTTTATGACCCATTCAAAGCAGATGACCTTATTGGCAATACTTCAGCTAGTGGTAAAGTAGCTTATTTTTTCAAACCCCAGAAGTACTTTAGATGGTTTGACAGTTATTACCTATTCCTTGAAACTGAAGCAAAAAAGATTTATAGAATTGTCGCCGAAGGAAACTTCCCTAATAACGAGAAATGCAAAAAGGAGAAATTATTACTGGAGGAAGCATTAAAAGTTAATTATGGGCGTACAAATAAACTTTTGTATAACAGTGGACCCATTATTTCACGAAAGGGTAGAACTATTCATCTAATTTGCAAACATAATTTATTAAAAGACGGCTCTACCCAAAAAGAACCCACTATCCAAATTATCTATACAGACCTTGATCTCCTTAATGCAGAAGAGAAATGGGTTCTAGATAAGAATATAGCCGAAGAAAATAGATTTCTAAAAAAGAAACTACGGGGAATAGATTTGTCTGATCTATAAAGCAAAAGTGCCAACAATGTGGAGAGAGTACAACCTAACGATTTAAAGTCTGCAGTCTAGACGTTTTTTATCACCCTTCACTACCTTACGCCTAACAGGGAGCAGGCCCAACAGCCTGTTTCTGTCGTGAGAGGCCGGGAGAACAAATAATCTTACTGCGGCAAGGTTTCTACAACAGGCTATATTATAAAGTTTTAAGCGGTTAGTCCTTAATGGGCAATCACTTTATTCGCACTAAATTTTGTAGACAAAGTGTAGACAAGCTCTAGATTAAATTATTGCCAGAAAGGTAACGGCCATTCTTGTGGCATCCAATGTTTTTTTTCAATAACTTTTTCTTGCGACATATTTTGCATAGACATTGACTCGATCTTTGCAATATCAAATTTTCGAATTACATTTTGGACATTTTCCTCTCCATGAACATCTCCCACCACAACATGATACAAGGGCGTATGATTATGTGCTATCAGTCTTACCTCTGAAAGTATCAGCATATGTTCTAAATCCCAACATCCAAAGGTTTCCATAATATAACCCAATCCTTTATTAGGTTGAGGAATATCGAAACATCCACCGACCACATAAGAAATATTTTCTTTTTCTCCTAAAACGTATGGAAGACACAATGGACGAAAATCGTCAGGGTTTAGGAGGGTCAAGGCCTGACCATAACCAATTTTTGCTATTAATCTCGCGAAACTGTCAGGTACATGTTTGAACTGTGCAGTCAATTTCCCAGGATATTTATTGTTAAAACTTTTTAGCCTATCCTCATCAACAATAGATGTCATTTGCCATTTTGCTGAGATATCTACAGTTTCTGTCAATCCTTGTAAAATTCCAGCAGGGTGCATTTGATAAAAGACCATAGGTGCAGGATATTCGCTGGATGAAACTTTAAGCTTTTTTGATCTATTTTTTGGGTCATTAAGAAAAATGAATTTGCTACGCTTGGCTTTTCGGTAGGAAGGAACATCATAGCTGGTCCTTGCATCGCCCCAAAGCCCGCGCATAACTTCGCGCTCGAACCTTGAAGTGAGAATGGAACATTTTGAGCAACTAGCTTGCCTGATCACATGTTGGCCTCCTATTGATTTGGGGACAATATGCTCATTAGTGAGTTTAACGCCAGTCATACTGCAATAAATGCAAGAACCTTTGGAATCAAATATGGTATGTCCATGTGCCATATAAAATTTATTAAGCTTTCATAACCCTTAGGAGTTATCTTCTCGACTGCATATGGAAATGATTATTACCTTCATAAACGCTACGACCTGCATCAATCATCTAAAATCTTAGACAATGTATTATTCCCACCTTTTTTTTTTGGGTTCTGGAACACTATATTCATTTGAATCATAGAGCATAACCCCACCTCTAACAGGGCGAGTTTTAACCACACCTTTTTCTTCCAGTTCTTTTACTAATTCAACTGGGTCTGCGTCAAAATACTCGCGAAATGCCTTATTGAAGCCGCTGTATACAACGTGAATGCCCTTGTACTTTTTTGTTCGTAAATTTTTAATTGCCTTTAGAACAAATTCTTCCACTGAAAGCTTATTCTCAACCTTTGATTTATTTTTTGCAGGAGTACTCCTTTGCTTTTGTGCCAGCTTTTGTTTTGGTTCAGGATCAACTATTACCTGAATCTGCTGATGAGAAAAAGACATAAAACCTCTTACTTTTTCGTTTACAAAAACGTCATGAAGCATCAGCGGTGATGCGAGCTTTAAACCTTCAAGCGTTTTACATCGACTGAGAGCAACATATGTTTGTCCTTCTGCAAATGCCCCTGCCCCTAAATCCATAAATACTCTATCAAAAGTCTTTCCTTGCGCCTTGTGTATAGTCATAGCCCATGCTGGCTTAATAGGAATTTGCGTGAAGCCACCTATCTTTGTAGGAATAATTTTCTGTTCCTCTTCATCAAATATAAATCGAATAGTTTCCCATGAATGAGCTCCAACATCGTGCACAGTACCATCTTGAAACTCAACGAGAACTGAATCTGTCCGCGTTTCTAACACCTTCACCACATCACCATTAACCCATTTTCTTTCTCGGTCATTATTTAATAACATTACTTGAGCGCCCGACTTCAATACTAACTCCAAATCTGTTGGAGCATCTTTCTCCTTAAAAGTGCCATGTATACTCCCCTTGTATGTCACAGGCTCTGCTGGCAGGCGACTCATCCGATTATCATTAATTTCCTTTGCCATTTTGTTAGTGGTAACAAGATGCACATACTCTTCAAAATCCTCAGGCTCTTCATCTATCACTGATTTGTTTAGCAACTCAATATGACTCTCACTAGGAACTCCCTCTCGTATGGCATTTAATGCATTTATGAATGCAGGGTCTTTTTGCCTATATACTTTTTTAAGCTCATATTTTTGGAAAGAACCTTTATTAAAGGCTGCTGCACTAAAAAAGAAGGGTGATGAATACACCTCTTCAAAATATTTCCGTTCTTGAGGCATAACAACAGGAGGCAATTGATACAGGTCACCAATAACGACTATCTGCACACCTCCAAAAGGCAATTCTGGTTTACCTGTATTCAACCTTAAAAACTTGTCAACA
>JAJDBH010000011.1 GCA_029261455.1 Nitrospinaceae bacterium | reverse complement strand
GCCTATCCTTGATGTCCGTGAATCCAACAACGTGGTTCTCTCCCAACACGGGCAGACCATTGTCATCGGTGGATTGATGAAAACCAAAAAAGTGGTGGATGACGATTCAGTTCCTCTTTTGGGGGCCATCCCTTATATCGGGGACCTGTTTCACTGGAACAATGAAACCGAATCAAAAACTGAACTGGTTATCATGCTGACACCCGAAATCATGGCAGGTCAAGCCGTTGACACAAAATTCAACGCTGAAAGCAACCGCCTCAGAAATATGGGCTATAACACCAAAAACGACCAGCTTGTAAACCCAACATTCAAAAGGTAAGGCTTAATGTACGAAAATTTTTACCGGTTTAAGGAAAAGCCGTTCAGCCTAACGCCGGACCCAAAGTTCCTTTACCTGAGCAAGCAATATCAAGGAGCCCTAGATCATATGCTCTATGGCATCAAGCAAAGGGAAGGTTTTATGGTCATTGCCGGTGATGTTGGAACTGGAAAAACTACGTTATGCCGTTGCCTGCTGGACAGACTTGATGAAAATGTCGAAGTCGCCCTCATTCTGAACCCCATGCTTTCTGATATGGACCTGTTAAGAAATATTGTGCAAGACCTTAGTATTAAATCTCTCCATTCAAGACAACCCGTAGGAATGATTGAAGATGGCTTTACCGGCGAAGAGATCGCTATCGAATTGGAACCTTCTTATGAAGACTTACAACAGAACGATCTCGTTTGGATTAACAATGCTTCTAAAATAGAATTGATCGATGCCTTGAACGCATTTCTTCTTGATCAACACGAACAGGGAAAATCCACGGTAGTGATTGTCGATGAAGCTCAAAACCTGTCTCTGGATGTTATGGAACAGCTTCGCATTCTATCCAATCTTGAGACTGAAAAGGAAAAGCTCCTGCAGATCATTTTTGTAGGACAACTTGAACTGAACGAAAAACTGAAGCTCCCCGCCTTAAAGCAATTGAACCAAAGAATTTCGATCCGTTATAAAATTTCCCCCCTGACTCAGGAAGAGGCAAAAAATTATATTGCTCATCGAATTCTTGTTGCTGGCGCGGCTTCCCAAGTCAACTTTACAAAATCAGCTCTCAATGAGATTTTCAAATACTCGAAAGGCTATCCTCGCCTGATAAATCTGGTTTGTGACCGGGCTTTACTTGCAGGATATAACGCCCAAGTCGATGAAGTTGACAAACAATATGTGCGAGAAGCTATTAAGAGCCTTCTGGGCGAAGAGAATAAAAACTACTTTTTAAAACGCTTTTTGCAAACACAACTACCCTTGGTAGCTTCTTTGCTATTTTTCATTGCCGGGTTGACATTCTTCATCCTTTCTAAAATGGAACCGGGGCAAATAAACTTATCTCTACTACAGGACAAAATAATTCGCAAAGCAAGCTTCGGTAACACCCCTAAAGCAATCCCAGAAGAAATAAAGAAACCCGCTTTGCCAGAGCCTTCGGCACCCGAACCAAAACAAAATAAGGGAGGGGTATCGAAAACATCATCTCTGACACCAACAACACCGGAACCACAATTGAAACCAGAAGAACCTGACACGGCTCAACCAGTTTTAGAATCACCCGCTCCCAAGACTCAAGAACCGGCTAGTAATCCGGTCGTCAAGCAGGGAGGAAACTATCGCATTCAGGTCTACTCACTAAAAAACCAAACGGAAGCAAATGAACATGTGGAAAAGTTAACCACCGCAGGGTTTGACGCGTTCTGGAAAAAAGCAGTTTCGGCCGGACAATACTGGTATATTGTTTATGTGGGTCCGTTTAAAGATCTTAACTCCGCGAAAGTGAACTTGAAAGCGTTAAAGTTTTCAGGCCGGAAGCCCATACTATTATCCGTATCCACCACCGGTTGAGAGGGGCATCTCTTGAGCCTGATTGCAGACAGCCTTAAGAAGGCCATTAAAGAAAAATCCCTCAACGTCGCTCCAGGAATCAATCTTCTCAAAAATCTGGGCTCCAAAGGCAAACCTAAGTTTGATCCCAAAGAAGTAAAACGGTTTGTATTCCTCATCGTTATACCAGCTACGCTTTTGGCCTATTTACTACTAGCAAACCCTTTTGGCTCAAATAGAAATCCACAACCAATAAAACCTCCGGTCGTAGCAGAGGCCCCTCCCGTTAAAACTGTTCCACAACCGGTTCCAAGCCGACCGGCTCCTCCAGTGCCTCCAGCCCCACCTGCCACTCCAAGTGCACTTCCCGCAAAGGAACCTGAAAATATTCCGTTGATCGGGCCTGGAATGTCTGAAGTCACTGTCCCAGAAGATGAAGTGGAGGAGTTCGGCCCCAAGCCAGTGCCTGGGCCTAAAAAGGAACCAGAAGAAACCATAGAGGAGCCAACTCAGGAAGAACCTACAGGGAAGAACTCCGAGGTGATGGACTTCGAAGAAAAGGTAAAAGCTGAAACAGAGCCCTCGATGAAAATCAAATCTTCGGGTTCAACAAAAGCTCCTGAAATTTCGGCCAAGACTACCACTCCTAAAACTGACACATTCTCGCCTCCGAAAAGACCTGGGCCAGATATAGTTAAGGACAGTGTCCATTATTTCAACCGGGCTATTTTTTATCAGCAGTCTAGGAATTGGGATAAGGCATTGAAGAATTATTCCAAGGCAGCAAAACTCAATGCTAATAATCCCGATATTTACAATAATATAGGTGTGATCTATAAAGAATTGCGCCAATACGATCAGGCCATCGAAGAGTTTCTCAAAGCCATAGATTTAAACCCTGAGTACGCAAAACCATATAACAATATTGGCGTGGTATACTACGCAAAAAAAGATTTCCTGGGAGCCATCAGAAATTATCAGAAAGCGACCTCAATTGATCCTGAGAACTTGGAGGCGTTGAACAACCTGGCTGTAGTCTATAAACGTACGGGTCAAATGGAGAGAGCCAAAACTGTTTTAAACCATGCTCTCGCAATCAATCCGGCTCATGCAGGCACCCACTACAATCTTGCGGTATTATACGAAGGAGAGGGAAACATTAAGTCTGCAATTCATTTTTATCAAAGCTTTGTAGAGTTGGCCTCAGCCAGTCACCCAACACTGTCCGTTCAAGTCAAAAAACATATTGCGACCCTGAAGTAAAAGAAAGTTGGGTCATAGGAAACTTTCTATGTTTAAAAAAGCATTCAAAAAAAACCTGATCGCCGGGTTACTCGTGACAATTCCAGCAGGTCTGACCTATATGATCCTGTCCTTTGTCATCACCCGTGTAGACAGAGCCATGGCACCGGTGATCAAGGGAATTTTTGGGCCTCAAATCCTACACTTGATGGAAGAGTTAAATATTCCGGGTATGGGATTTCTCCTGCTCGTTCTGTTTATTATTGGGGTGGGACTATTTGGAACAAACTTTATCGGAAAGAAAATTGTGGTCATGGGAGAAAATTTCCTCCACAAAATTCCGGTGGTTCGAGTTATTTATACGAGTATCAAAAAGGTTGTGGACACACTCTCCCTGACCGAAACTGCCAGTTTTCAAAAAATGGTACTCATCACCTACCCACGCGAACCACTAAAAACTCTGGGGATCGTATGTTGTGACACACCAAATGGCATTGAAGATGCGGCAGGCGAAAAAATGTTGAATGTATTTGTCCCCACCTCACCCAATCCCACTACAGGATTCTTATTCATGATCCCGGAGAAGGACGCTATTCCTATGGAGATGTCTGTGGAGGAAGGTTTGAAGATGATCATATCATTTGGCATGACCAGTCCTGAGTCGCTCGACACATCCCCGAGCTTGAAAGGCTAAACTGCTATCACCGAAGGTTTCGAAAACAGCTTTTCATCAACCCACTAGTTGCCTTTGGATTTCTCTCTCTTGCCGGCTAATTTCTCACTGATTCGCTTGGCAACTTTAACATCTACTTTACTTAAAACTTGTCCTGCAATTTTACTTTTCATTCCAGAAACAATTTTCAAAGCAAGTTCTTCGTCTATAGCTTCAACCAGATTAGCCGCTTCTTCCGGTTTCATACTGGAATAAACTTTTATCAAAGCCGCCACATTCTCTTTGGTCTTCTCGTCTTGAGCTCCCATTTGCTCTTTTGATTCTGAGAGGCTTTTCTCAATTTTTTCCAGGTCCTTCCGGACTTTAGCTTCTAATGCCTCCAAGCGAACTTCCTTGAGTCGCAATTCTTCTTCCCTTTTTTTAAGTTCGCGATTCTTATTCTCTATGGTTTCTATCATCCTGAAAGTTTCAGGGCTGACTGCAGGCGCCTGACCCGGCAATTGGATTTTTTCTTTCTCCTGTTCTTCTATAGGCAAGGTCTTGTCCTCTGCCCGAACTTTGCCCGTCTTCTCATCGATTTGTTTCACCTGAGCAAAAGCCATATCAGAATCCAAGTATCCAGAAAGGTGTGCCCCTGGAATAATGGCTGTCGCTATCAGAACAATAAAAATCGCTTTAAACTTCATCATATGCCCCTTAAGTTTTTCTCATCCAGAGATTAGAAGCCACCTCATCCAGAATTGCCGTTTCCTTCCTTTCCCTGACTTTTCGTTCTTTTAACATATCTCTTTCTTTCAAAATTTCCATCGTCCGGCGCTTGCGCATTGCTTCTACCACCTCTTCTCGCTTGGCCTCCAGCTTGGTATTAATTTCAGAAATGATTTTACTTTGCTTCTCAACTTGAGTTCGGGTTCCTCTGGCAAAGTTATCATACAAGATCATTGTTTCAACGCTAACCCCTGATCTTTTCTTTTGGTTCAACTCATCTTTACTTGCCTCTGTGGCATCCTGCATAAACTGTTGGCGATCCTGTTGCCGTTGATAATGGACGTTGATCTGGCCCATATCTCTCTGAAGAAGGTCTTCCTTCTTTTTATTTAAACGAAGTATGGTTTCGAATCGGAAACTCAAAATCAACTCTCCAGAATATTTTTCAATTCATTCATACTGGTTCTCCAGTCAACACTTTCTGCTATTCCCTGCCTGAGGTAAGGAATCATGAGATCATATTTTTGAATGGCATGGTCAATCTTTGGATTACTACCACGTGTATAAGCTCCAATATTGATCAAGTCTTCGGCCGATTTATACGTTGCTAAAATATCCTTAAATTTCATAGATAAATCATAATGTTCCTTGGAGACAACATCAATCATCAGACGACTGACACTATTCAGAATATCTATGGCTGGATAATGATTGTGTGAAGCCAAGTCACGACTCAGAACAATATGTCCATCGAGGATGGCCCGCACAGCATCAGATATTGGCTAGTTTAAGTCATCGCCCTCAACCAAAACTGTGTAAAGCCCCGTTATTGAACCTTCTCCAGAAGAAGTTCCCGCACGTTCCAATAGTTTTGGTAGCAAGGAAAATACCGACGGTGTAAATCCACGTGTTGTGGGAGGCTCACCCACAGAAAGACCGATCTCTCTTTGCGCCAGAGCAAAGCGAGTGACTGAATCCATCATTAACATAACATCGTTTCCTTGATCGCGAAAATATTCAGCGATGGTCGTAGCAATATAGGCCCCTCGTAATCGGACAAGCGGAGGCTGGTCAGAAGCAGCCGCTATCACTACAGACCTTTTCAAGCCTTCTTCACCGAGGTTCTCTTCTATAAACTCTTTTACTTCCCTGCCCCTTTCACCAATAAGCGCGATCACGTTGACATCAGCATTGGTATTGCGGGCGATCATTCCCATCAAGACCGACTTACCAACACCTGTACCAGCTAGAATTCCCAATCTCTGACCTTTGGCAAAAGATAGCAGTCCATTGATTGACCGAACTCCAATATCCAGTGGCTCTCTCAAACGTTTTCGATCCAAAGGATTCATCGGTTTACCCATCAGCGGATATTCAACACCCGTAGGAATTGGCCCTTTACCGTCAATAGGCTCACCATTACCATCAATAATTCTTCCAATCAGTGCATTACCCACTTGATAAGTTGGGTATTCTTCTGTGGCCTCGATAATGCTCCCGGGTTCAATTCCCATTATATCTCCCAAGGGCATCAATAAAATTCTCTTGTCTTGAAACCCTACCACCTGAGCCTGAATAGACGGCCGGTTACTGGGGTATATAGTGCAGAGGCTTCCCACTGATACCGCCGGACCATCACCTTCAATGACCAAACCGATAATGCGATTCACCTTTCCCGTTTTCTTAACGAAATCGGTTTTATTTATAAAGGAACTATATTTTTTTAAATCAATTACAGCATCCATAATTTATCAACTCGTTTCTTCAGGAGGTTCAGTTTCTGCACCACTCTCATCCAACTGGGTTTGATCATCTGCAGAAATTTCATTCTTTTCAGGTTGTTTTTTTTCGTCTTCAGAGTCCTCTTCAACAGCTGGCTCCGTTTTCACACTTGCTGCAGAAGCCAATTCCTCGGGAACGGGAGGAGCAAGGTTGAGGATACGATCCATCTGCTCGCCCAATTTGTCAATCCTCGCATCGACCACGCCAAAATTGGTTTCCACAACACATCCACCTCGCTCTACCCCGGAATGCGCCTCAAAAGTAATATTTTTTATCTCACTAAATAAATGATGCAATTCTGGACGAAAGCTCTCAGCATATCCTTTATCTGTAGGATTAATTTTTATAACCATCGATTCACGGTCAAGCACCGATTGAACTGCCAGACGAATCATCTCCTGCACAGCATCATCACGAGTGGAAAATTCAAAGTGAATGACCTTCTTCGCCAAACCAACCACCATTTCGACCATCTCCCGCTCTCCCTTGTCATACATATCTTTGCGAAAGCTGGTCAAATCTGAAATCAAACCCTCTATCGTTTTTAAGAACGGTTGGAATTCCTCCCGGGAGGCATCTTCTCCTTTTTTAAAGCTCTCGGCATAACCTTCATCATAACCTTGCTTTTGAGCATGAGCTTTAATATCCGTAGCCTGTCTTTTCGCCTTATCCAGAGTATCTTTAAGAAGCTCTTTAACACCCACTTTGGCTTTATTTACATTTGACTGATCGAAATTCCTGGCATTTTCCGAGTCATAAGTGAAACCTCGACGCATGGAAGGACTTTCAATAATCAGTTCATTCAATTTGTAAGAGCGCGCCTCCTTTGGAGATTTGCCTTCCTCTTTTCGTTCTGCTGCAAGATTACTCAAGGTGAACATTTTGCTTAAATCAGACAAGGGCTTCTCCTCCGCCTATTAGGACTTTTCCATTTTCTTCTAATTGCTTGCACACAGAAATAATATTCTGCTGAGCCTTCTCGACGTCACTGATTTTCATTGGCCCCAGAGATTCTAAGTCCTCTTTCAGCATTATTGCCGCACGTTCTGACATATTAGAAAACAATTTTTCTTTCAATTCATCGGTGGCTGTTTTCAAAGACACCAATAGATCTTCGTGCACTACTTCCTTAATGACTAACTGAACTCCATTGTCATCTATTTTAAGAATGTCTTCAAAAGTGAACCTCAAATTACGAATCTCATCGACCATGCTCGGATCCACTTCCTCCATAGAAGTCAATATATCCGATTCCGTTGTTCTGTCCAGAGATGACATAAGTTTTGCTGCCATTTCGACTCCGCCCAGTTTTTTTCCTGAAACGGCTGCAGACTTTTTGAATTCATTCTTCAGAGCATCATCCAAGTCACGAATAACACGTGGTGACACCCTTTCTAAAGTCGCAAGGCGATGAACTATTTCCATACGCTGTGCCTCAGGTATCTCTCGAAGAGTCTGACTTGCAGCGTTGCCCTCAAGATGCGCAAGAATAATTGCCGCAGTCTGGGGATGTTCTTTTCTGATAAATGAAGCAATGACCTTAGGATCAAGATGCCGAACAGTTTCCAAGCCACCGCTCATTTCCTCGCCCGGTGAGGTGATATTTTTTAAAATCTGGGTGGCCTTTTCTGGATCAATGGCTTTCTTAAGAATGGATTCAAGGAATCCCATCCCACCCGTATTCAACTTACTGGATCCCGTTTCGACCAAATTATAAAAATCTCTGTTTACAGAGTCCATGACCGGAGTTTCTATCTCACCCAAAGTCGACATGTAGTTCCCAAGGATTTGGATTTCCTCTTCATCCATATTCGCCAACACCTGCGCGGCTTTCTCTTCGCCCAGGTTCATCAGGAAGATGGCTGCTTTTTCAGGTCCGTTGATATTCATACATTAAGCTTTCGCTTTAGGTTCTTTTTCCCGCATCCATTTCCGGATCACGCCGGCAGTATACTTGGGATCTTTGTGAACAAATTCCGCCACCGACTCACGAACATGAGCTGATTCAGAAGCCATCTCACTGAGGCGGCGTTTCTCTTCATCAACTGCATCAAAATCTCCCGTACTCAACTGGTCCGTTTCCGCAACAACTTCCACCGACATCGTCATCCAATTGATAATCGGGCGAATGATGCGAGTGAAAAACAGAATGAGGAACACAAGGCCCACCACCAGTTTTCCGATTTCCATGCCAAGATCAATCTGTTCTGCACGGGCAATGCTTTCCCTCTGCGCTTCTAACTCAGATCGATCAAATTGAATGTTCTCAACCTGAATAATATCCCCTCTATCCTGATCAAACCCCACCGCTGACTGAACAATTTGCAAGTACTTGTCCATATCTTCCTGCGATCGCGCCTGATACTCTGCAGGATCACCAACCGTAGTGCCATCGATCATCACTGCAACACTGAGCTTGGAAATCTCTCCTAGAGGCTTCGATACATGCCGAACTACTTTATTGATTTCATAATTGAACAGAGCATTCGATTTATTCCTCTGAGCCGCCTGTCCGGCAACTCCACCCGGAGCCCCACCGGAAGGTACCAGAGCCTGAACACCAGGAACACCGCCCGGAGGCACAGCACCCGTAGAGGTTTCACTGACCTGATTCTCACTTCTCACGACCTGCGAGTCCGGATCATAAATTTCTTCAGTTCTTTCTACCTTTTCAAAATCCAAGGCCGCCGTAACTTTAGCAATCACTTTTCCCGGCCCCAATGCGTCTTCTAACATTTTGATGATATTTTGTTGCAGCGCTCTTTCCACCCGCGTTTTATGTTTGAAATTTGTCGATGAAAGCATTGCTTCAGTAGAAGGTTCTTTCCCGCCGGACAACAAATTACCCTTCAGATCAACCACCACCACATCCTGCGCGGCGATACCCCCAACACTGGCGGAAACCAAGTGAACAATTCCTTGCACCTGGGTTTCAGTCAAAGTTTTACCCGATTTCACTTTCAACGTAATAGAAGCCTTGCCCTTGGGTTTATCCTTACGAAACAGATTGTCTTTCGGAATAACCAGATGGACCCGAACTTGGGCCACCGCGTCAAGGGACTTGATAGTACGGGTCAGCTCACCCTGCAAGGCTCTTTGGAAATTCAATTTCTGCACAAACTCCGTCATTCCCAAAGGAGTGTCCTCAAAAATTTCCAGACCAACATCGGAACCTTCCGGCAACCCTTCACTGGCCAACTGCAAGCGCACTTCATGTAACTTGTCTGAAGCAATGCGAATTGTCCGGCCTCCATTGGCAAGTTCAAAAGGAATTTTCTGGTTTTTCAGCTTATCCACAATAGCTCCTGCGTCTTCCTGAGACAGGTTGGCATAAAGTAGCTGAAAGTCTGGAGTCTTCAACCAAAAAGACATCACTAACAAAGATGCCAGCGCCAAAGCCACAAGAGACAGAGCCGCCACTTTCTTGCCTTGTGAAAGTTCGTTGAACCGGTCGCCAAACTGCCTTAAAAAATCCAGAAAGTTTTCCATGGGAATTATAGTTTAAAGGTTTTTAATGTTTATTATTAACGGCCCAGATCAATCGCTCGAATGGCCATAGCCTTGGAAGCATTGAGTGCTGTGACATTTGCCTCAAATGACCGTTGCGTGGTAACCATATTCACCATCTCCGTCATTTGATCGATATTGGGCATTGCTACATAACCTAAATCATTAGCATCGGGGTGACTCGGGTTGAAAACCAGACGCGGTTCTTCCTGATCTTCAATCACATCTGTAACCTGCACCTTCCTCAACTTATCGCCCAACTCGTTTTTAAAAGTGTTTCCAAATTCATTTTCTACAGGTAAAGCAGTGACCAGGATATCTTTCCGCCGATAAGGACCACCTTCAGGAGTTCGTGTGGTCTCCAAATTGGCCAGATTGCTGGAAATAGTTTCCATCCGCTTACGCTGAACACTTAAGCCCGATGAACTGATTTTCATATTTGTCAGAAAGTCCATGATCCTCGTCTTCCCCTAAAGTTTTGTTTTGTAAAAGAGGGGTTTTCCCTCAATCTGTTTTTTCATATAAAGATAGCAAGTTCCATACCATTAGAAACCAAAAGGGGGGAAGACAGGTGAGACAAGATAAACCCGTTTATTTAAAAAGAGTTACAGGCTTATAGCTGGAGGAGGGAAAGCAGGGATATTTCTACAGAAGGGCAAAATTCGTCATTATTTTGGCCCCAGCCGGTTAAGCAAGGGATTACTTTATTCCTTCTCACCTTCGTTATATTCGTTGAGTTTGTTGCGCAGGGTGCGGATACTAATGCCTAATGAATCGGCGGCTTTGGTTTTATTACCGCTAAACTCCTCAAGTGTTTGCTTGATCAGTTCCTTTTCCATTGCATGAATAGTTCCCGATAGCTTTGGCGTAGCGTCTTTTTTCCCGGTCGAGAGAGGCTCGTCATCAAAAAACAGGTTCGCCGGAAGAAGGGTATCGCCCTGACACATCAGGCAGGATCGCTCAATAATATTTCCAAGTTCACGGATATTGCCTGGCCAGCGATATTTCTTCAACAGGGTCAGGGTCGCTGGGTCTATCTTCAAAAGAGGGCGGGAGTTTTCCTGGCAAAACTGATTCATAAAATATTCCGCCAGCAGTGGGATATCATCCATTCTTTCACGCAGAGGAATAAGGATCAAAGGAACCACATTCAACCGGTAATACAGATCTTCTCTGAATTCATGATCTTCAATCCGGCGACGAATATCCCGATTGGTTGTGGCAATCACCCTTACATCCACCGGGATAGGGGCTTTGCCACCCACTTTATCCACTTCATGCTCTTGCAAGACTCTAAGCAGTTTAGCCTGCAAAGGCAAGCTCATCTCTGTAACCTCATCCAGAAGTAGTGAACTTTGGTGCGCTAGCTCAAACTTGCCTTCTTTATTTTCTGTGGCTCCGGTGAACGACCCCTTCTCATGACCGAACAGTTCAGACTCCAGCAAACCTTCAGGTAATGCGGCGCAATTGACCGCCATAAAAGATTTATCAGTACGAGGACTGCATTGATGAATATAACGCGCAAATAATTCCTTCCCGGTTCCAGTCTCTCCCATAATGAGAACGGTCGACTTACTGTATGCAACGTTTTCGGCAAACTTCAGGAGTTTCTTCATTCCCTCATCCTGAGTCACAATTCTTTTTGTAACTGGAGAATCAGCTTTATCGATGACACCCGATGGTCGCGCAGGAGGAATATAATCCTGTGGACTTAAAAACGCACGCTTAACTGTAGAAACCAGAACATCGGCAGAAAATCCTGAACCCTTTATCAGATAATCAAAGGCCCCTTCCTTCATAGCCTCAACCGCGTTATCAATGGTTCCGTACGCGGTCATCATGACCACTGGCGTTTGAGGAGAACGTTCTTTGACCTCACGCAACAATTCCAATCCATTTAGTTTTGGCATGCGCACATCTGTCAAAACCAGATCGAACACCTGATTTTCAAACTGCTCCAATGCCTGTTTGCCGTCTTCCGCGCAAACGAGTTGATAGTTCTCGCGCTGAAGGGTTGTCTCCAGTGCAACCCTCATTTCAGGTTCATCATCGACAATCAGAATTTTTTTTGAAGAATTACTTTTCATCGAAATCCTCATCCCAGCAGGGAATCTTGACTTTGAAAGAAGTGCTCTTGCCTTCTTCGCTCATGGCTTCAATCGTCCCTTGGTGGGCTTTGATGATATTATGCGATATGGCCAGCCCCAGCCCTGTCCCTTTATCCTTGGTAGTAAAAAAAGGATTAAAAATTTTAGCAATATCATCGGCAGAAATTCCTCCACCGGTATCGGAAATCGTAACAGTAATGAATTTACGGGCACCTGCTCCACTATCATTTTCGGCCACAGGTATAAGAGCCTTCCTGGTTTGCAGACACAATTCTCCTCCGTCCGGCATAGCCTGAATTGCATTACGGATCAAATTAGGAAAAACCTGTCGCAATAATTCCCGGTCGCCATTCGCCATCATCTCTTCCTTGTCAAAGTCTCGCACTACTTTAATATTTCCCGGTACTTTGATATCGTCCAGCCCGTCCAAAAGTTGTGATAATAAAAGATTGATATCGCATTGCTGACGCGATGGCTTGGATGATTTTGCAAACAAGAGGAGAGTGGATATGATGCGGTCCATGTTCTTCACGCCTGCGCGGATATGCTGAACCAGCTTACCTTTTTCGGGTTCTTCTTCCAGATCTTTTTTAAGTAACGAGGCAAACAATTCGATACTCGCCAGGGGATTTCTGATTTCATGCGCGATCCCGGCTGCCATCTCCCCCATTTCCCGAAGTCGTTGGTTACGATTAGCCAACTCTTCTAACCGGCGCAAATCGGTTCTATCTTGCAAGATCAACACTGTTCCTATCTGACCACCATGATTGTCCCATACCGGGGAAGCAGAAACACGGGCATGAATTATTTTCTTATCGGGAGTGGTGATATCCTGATCCCGGCTGACCGTTTCCCCTCTATTTTTCTCAAGTCTGGACACCATATTTTCAAACAGATCAAACGGGAAAACTTCTTTCAAGGTTTTCCCTAAACAGTTTTGCGGCTTTAAACCCGTTAAAGCACCTGCAGTTTGATTGAACGTTGTAATTTTCCCCGACCGGTCCACCACAATAACACCGTTGGTGAGGCTTTCCAGAATGTCGTTTAAATAATTTTTAACTTCTTCTTTTTCAATAAGGTTTTTTTCCAACTCAATGTTTTTACCCTCCAACTCCAGATCAAGTTGTTTTACTCTCACCTGCAATTCATCATAGGAACGTTGTAATTGTTCAGTGACCTCGTTGAAGGCCTCCATATTCTTCATGAGGGCTTCTATATCTTTGCTCTTTTCTTTGCCGACTTCAGTCATGAACGGAGAACCTTCGCGGATAACTTACATATTTTGAAATGGGTATCAAAGAATTTATCTCAACACAATGAGTTCTTACTTATTGCCCCCATGGCTATTGGATGGAGTATGAGGCAGGTTGGACAAAAGACACGATCTTATTATAAAATAAAAATCATCCTTCTTTTAATTGTTTTTCCCATTCTTGAATTTTCGCCTTGGATTCCGCCGCTTGCCGGATAAGATCATCCGTATTTTTATTTTTAACCAGCTGGTTTAATCCTTCCGTAACCTTTAAAGGATCGCCGAGTTTCTCAAGGCTCTCAATCATGAGAAAATCTGCCCAGTCTCGTAACGAATTATCGGGGAAAAGCTCTCTGGCCGATTTCAATGCCTCCACGGCCGGACCAAAACGATTCAATTTATAAAAAGATATACCTAAACGGTAATAAGACTTCTGCAGATACTCGGGAATCACCCTTTCCTGGCGATCATAAGTCGCAATCGCCTTTTGATAAGATTGCGCGGCATCCTCCAGTTGATTCATGTTCGCATAAGTTTCTCCGATGAGAAAATGAACTTCCGACTTGTCTTCAGACTTCATCATAAAATCTTCGTAAGCATTGAGGGCTCCTGAAAAATCCCCCTTCCCTTTCAAAGCATTGGCCAATAGCTTCATGGCATCTGGAATCCACTTGCTTCTGGGAAAGTTTTTCAAGAAATTCCGTCCAACTAAAAGCGCATCATCATAGCTTGAATTTTCCAAGTGAATTTGGCCCAAGTTTAGAAAAACCCGATCCCGATATGTTTTCTGAGAGTCCAACGCCTTCACTTTTTCATAGAATTTGACAGCTTCGGCAAACATGCCAATTGCCTGATAAGCTTCGCCCACCTGAAGGAGAGTTTGGGCGTTGTTAATATCACCAACGGGAAGACTGATAAAATCGCTGTAAGAGTAAAGAATGGGCAGATTTCCATCCTGCTTGGCATATTTATCGACCAGTGCAATCAGTGCTTGCCGAATGTACCGATCAGCCTCCTGAAAAAATCGGGATCCAGGCCCCAGCGGCAAAAGTTTTTTAAACTCTTCTATAGCCTTCAGATAATTTTGCTCTAGCAGATAAGCGATGCCTCGACTCAGGGTCACTTCTGCGAGAATATCAACGCTTCGAGCTTCTGCAAATATTTTTTCGTAAGTCTTAAACGGCTTATAATAAGGTCCTACATCAAAAACAATATCCCTTATTTTCAGACGTGGCTGGCGGACTCCTATATCAGCCATTCGGACTTTTCCGTATTGGGTTTCGGCAGTTTCTTCCCGGATTTCGTTACCCTCTTCATCTAAAGCAGGCTTGCCTTCTTCATCTAGCTTCCGATCTTTTCTTTTCCCGGATTCATCAAAAACCGCCAAGGCATTCTGATACTTTTCTTGGACAATAAAAGAGTCACCAATTCGATTTAGAGCTTTATGTGCGTTCTCGGAAACCGGGTCCAGATTCAAAAGATTGAAAAAATATTTTCTGGCTTTCTCGTAATTTTTTTGTGAAAAATAAATTTCAGCCATGGCAAAGTTGATTTCAGGCTTCTCATTGAGTTCGCCCGGCCAGCGCTTGGCCCCTGTCTCAAAGATCTTTAGCGCACGAGGATAATCTTCTTCCTCGAAAAACTTGCTGGCAATTTCAAAAACCCCTGCCTTTGCCGCAATATTTTTTGGAGACTTTCTAAGTATCTTCTGAAATGCATTAAAAGCTTCATCCAACCGACCCTCCTTCATCAGCATAGCGGCCAGGCTATTCTTCCGAACTTCATTATAGAGGCTACTCGGCTTGGACTTTAGCCCTTGGTTAAAAAGTGTCCTCGCCTCCAGACTATAGCCAATTTCATCAAAAATACTGGCTACCTTCAACAAAGCATGGTCGTAAAATTTTGACTTAGGAAATTCCCGCATAGCAAGTTTGTAAGAGGCCAAAGCCCTATCAAAAATAGGGTTCAATTCTTTGAATGTGATGCGGTATTCTGCTTCTGCTTTTAAATAAAGGATATGATCGAGATATATGCTTTTAGGGTAGTTTGACTGAAACTCCCTAAACATTTTTGAAGCCGAGGGATATTTCGCCTGCTGAAACTCTGTCAAAGCTTTCTGGTAATCTTCCCAGCCGTTCGTTTCCTTTTCTTCCTGGGATTTGGCAACGATTGCCCGGATTTCCTTAGGGCTAAAACCTATCAGTCTGGCTTTTTTTGGTAGCGCTGTCTGCTCTGGGCTCGGTTCAGTGCTTGTCTGAAACCTGGGTTTACGCTTAGCCTTTCCTATTTTTGTTCTCAAGATAGGTCGACTCTCGCCCTTGAGGTCTAAAATGATCTGTGACTTTTGAGGGTTCACAGAATGAAAAAACCGGGTATTGGGATTTTTTAGCAAAAAAGTTACTTGTAAATCGTCATTCAAGGACCGAACTGAGTATTGCTCCAGATTTTTATCATTAAATGATTTACTGCGTACCCTGGCACTTTTTGTTGTGTTTGATAAAATCAGTGTGACCCGCTTATTAGCAAAATCTGCCTTAACCTGATATGAAACTGACTCGGTCAGGTTGATCAAAATTCGGGTATAAATAGGATGCGGTCCTATCCTTATAGTTGAAACCTGTGGACGTTGGACAAATTCAGATTCAAAATCCTGAGCCCACGCAACTGTGCAGGCCCCCTGCACCCCCAATAGGGTAAACAGCAGTAGCAAAATGAACCTGATCAAATTTAAAGAGATAGCCATAATTTTTGACGTAATTGCTTTTTTCTGTATTATAGAGCAAAAACTATACCAACCTGACTTCATAGTGCTATCGCCCCTGACTCAGCAGGGCTAAAATCTAATTTTTAAAACGTTTTAATCATTAATATTATCTAAATAACTCTATTAAATTTTTCGACCAATTCCCGAAAAACATGACCTCTTCATGGAAAATAGACGGAAATTTGACGGATCTACAAATAAAAACACTGCTTCTGGGATTCTCAGGAAACGAGCAAAAACATGAGTTCAGCTGAGTACGAAAAACTGCGATGGCAGGAAGCAGAAACTGTTCGGAACCTTCTTAAAAAGCAAAATTCGTTGCTGGGCGAGTCCCTCGAAAATCTCGACCATCTCATTTATCTGCAGAAAAGTATTAATCTCCTCAGCCTGCATGAGATTTATCAGGTAATGGTGGAAAAGCTTCCGTTTATTTTATCGATAAAGTATTTCTCATTTTTTCTTTTTGATAAAAATCGGCGCAGGCTGAGCCTTGTCAGTCACAATCACCCTGATATCAAAGAGGAGTATTCTTTATATCAAAATGACTCCCCTATCATGAGGGAGGCAACGACTTCGGGAAGATATATCTTTGAACAGGATTTTTCCGCGTCACGCTATTTTCAAGGAAGAAAAAACCCTCTCTTCTCCTGCAATTTTTTTGTCACCATACCTCTGATGATCGAAAATGAAATCATTGGAGTCATGAACCTGAACGATAATGAGAAAGGTCTCTACAATGTAGGAGATCTGGATTTTGCGTTGAATGTTTCTGAGTTCGTTGCCCTCTCTATAAGCAACGCCATGTTATATGAGCGGGCAGAGAAGCTTTCCACAACAGACGGACTGACGGGTCTGGATAACCATCAGCAAATGCAAACGCTTCTGAAAAACGAATTAGTGCGCTGCCGAAGATACAATTCCCCGCTTTCAGTGATCATGATGGATATCGACCATTTCAAAGATGTCAACGATACTCATGGGCACCAGAAGGGTGATGAAATTTTATTGGACTTTTCGGCCATTATAAAAAAATTCTGCCGCTCCAACGACGTAGCCGCAAGATATGGAGGAGAAGAATTTTTTCTGGTCCTGCCGGAAACCCCGATAGCAGGAGCTTTGCATATCGCAGAACGTATTAGAGAAGAAATGGCTAATCATAAATTTCAGTCCAAGAGCAAAGATTTTAAAGTAACAGTGAGTTGTGGGATCGCAGAATTTGACGCCACTCACATGCAGGAGTCGGCAAACTTGATTAAAGTCGCTGATCTCGCTTTGTATAAAGCCAAACATGAAGGAAGAAACCGGACTATTCAAGGCTCCACTGATGACCTCATTGACACTTGACCGATTTCGGTCTTTAAAAAATCTGCCCTCCCTGCCAGAACAAATTGACAATGTTCTCATGGCTACGGGAACCTCATCATCCATGGATTACAGTATTGTGGAAATGATCCAGTATGACCCTGCTATGGCCATGGCGGTATTGAAGGTCGCCAACACACCCATTTATGGTTACCCTGGGAAAATTTCTTCCCTGCAACAAGCCGCAGGTTTACTGGGCCCCGGTGCAATAAAAAACATTATTTTGCGAACACCTATCATCGAACGATTCTCTGACAAGTCTGCCTTGCCTATTGACTACCTTCAGTTATGGATCCATAGCGGTATCACGGCGGCTATATCTGGAGGACTGGGGAGATTTATTGGGGGTATGGAGTCGGATGTCAGTTTCACCACAGGGCTCATCCATCATACAGGAGTGATTGCGTTAACAGTCTATTTTCCCACTGCGTTTGCCAAGGTCCAGGATTTTATGGAGCAAAATCAAGTTGCCCTTATAGAGGCGGAGAAACAAACGCTCGGATTTTCCCATCTTGAAGTAGCGGGAGAAATGATAGATGCATGGGGCCTACCCGCACAACTTTCCCAAGTCATTTTGCAATGCGCGGCACCAGAAAAGAATAAAATAAATTGGGAAATAGCAGCAGTTGTGGCTTTGGCAAAATCTCTTGCATCCGAATGGGGTTTCCCCAGCGGCTTAAAAGGTTTTACTGCCACTGAACGGGAAAACTTGCTGACCTTACTTGGAATTTCTGAAAAAGAATTAGAACAGTGGGAACCAGAATTGAAAAAATATGCGGAGTTTTCTCTCGATACGATGCAAATTCCTTGAAGGAAGGATTGCCTCTACAAATCTGGGCCCATCAGGCGAATAAAGTTTTGTAAAAGGTCTGGGTCGAAATCATGAGCCATCTGTTTTTTCATAATAATCAGCGTATCAAAAGCGCTTAGAGCTTTTTTATAAGACCTTCGAGTTGTCAAAGCATCATAGACATCCATGACTTTGCAAATCCTGGCAAATAAATGAATTTCATTACCAACTTTCCCTATCGGATAGCCTCCACCTTTGAACTTCTCATGATGTTCTGCCGCCATTCGCACTACATTGCCGGCAAAACAATTCATTCCAGTAAGAATCCCCCCTCCCTCAGTGGCGTGAGATTGCATTTTTTTAAATTCTTCTTCTGTTAACTTGCCATCCTTGTTGATCAAAGCATGGTCTATTTTCGATTTTCCAACATCATGCAGCATTCCGCCCAGAGATAATTGCTTTATATCTCCTTTAGACATCTTGCTTTTTACCCCAAAAGTCATGCAATACAACCCCACATTAACGCTGTGGGTATAAGTGTAGTAGTCTTTGCTGGTTATTTCTGCAATCCCATGAAACCCTGCTTCTGCAGTGGTCATGCACTCTTCCATCATTTCCATGACTTCTTCGGATGTCTCCAGTATCTTTTCTGAAGTGTTATTCTCAAAAAACTCCTTCATCACTCCTTTGGAAACTTCGTAAATTTTTTCGGTCTTCTCCTTGATAGGAATATCAGGATTAGCCATCACCGCCCGCAGGGAATTGGTGGCATATTTGTAATACTTGAAAAGGTCTGATTCATGAATATAAAACTCCTGGTCGGTGCCCTCTTCCAGAAGTCGCATTACCTTTTCTTGATGTTTGCGCTCCGTACTGGCAAACTTTACAAATTTATCTTCCCCAAAATTATCGGTTTTATAGAAAATATCAAAGGCTTCATCCCCGCCCTTTGCGAGGAATTCAATATTGATTTCTCTGAATTTATCTTCTTCAGCTACTGTGCCCACTCTATCCTCACAATAAATAGTAAATGTATTCTTTACTTGGCCTTAACCAGTTTTGCGCGTAAGGCTGAATAGGAATAAATTATTATACAATTATTATCACATCTATTGAGGAGATTATAAACCTTTCAAGATTTAAAAGTAATCCAGTTTTTTGTCACAATTTACACACACATATTTACATTTATTTTCTTGCAAGAATCAAACTTCAAGGAGAGGGTGTTAAAGTGCTGTTTAGTAAAAAATCAGGACGAGAATTCCCCGTAAACTTCATCAACCCTGCACAAAAAGTGCATGATGGATCGCGTACACCCAATTAAATCAAGCATAGACAAGCTTTCCCCCGGCTCATGCATTCTGGCATCAGGGTCATAGGCACCTAAACAAAGGGGATGAACATTTCCTAAAGCCTGCATGAGCTTCGCAACAAATGGAATCGTGCCTCCACATCCATAAAGGCAAGCTTTCTCACCAAAACCTTTTTCCAATGAATCCAGTATCAGAGGGAATACCGGATGTTTAATCCCAGTCATCCAGGGAGAAGCACCCTTATCAGCTTTGATATCCAACCCAAAGCCTGGCAAAATATTTTTTTCAAGATGCGACTGCAGTGCCTCTCCAGCTTGTATTTCGTTGTTACCGGGAGCTAACCTTATCTCCACCCAAGACCGGGCAGACTTTGCCTCGAAGGGCTGCGCCGAAAAATCGTGCTCAGCTCTAAGAGATTGTACTCGGACCATCTCTCCCCTCGGGTTACGTAACTCTTCAAGCTGGGGGTGCCAATGGCCTTCTGAAGAAATGAGTTCATCAATCATGCAGGCCAATTGCAGTTCTGGAACGGGAACCGGCCCACCATTGACTCCCGAGTGAGGGTCTTTCTCCGACGAGCGTAATAAAACATCTATCGACAATGGGTTTTCGTTGATCACTGAAGTCTTCATATCCAATTGATAACGGTTTTGATCTACAAGAATTTTTTTCAACCTCTCCTCGAACTCTTTAGGATCAGTAATATCAGGAAAAGTTAAACGAGCCCCGGCCACTCCAAGGATCACACTCCCTGAAACCCGGTGCCTCGGGCGAGCATTTGCAAATGAGGTTCTCAATTGTGCTATCAGGATTGAAGAAATGTCTTCGGGAACCGTGAGTTGAGTATTGGGCAATAAACCTGCGGTCTCTTTCAAGGCCGACACAGAAGTCGGAACTCGCGAATAACCTTCTCGCTCAGCATCTGTCACGGGCACGTCCGCATTGGCAATTGTTTCGATCTTCAAGGAATGATCCTTCCGAATGAGTGTCGCAAGGAGCTTATAAAGAGCCGTTTGCTCATCAACTGCAACCTGCCCTCGTTCAGCGTTAACCGTCACATCCACTTGGAGAATTCCACGTAAGGAGGTGGTGAGCCCTGGTTTGCCTTGAGCTGGGTTGACCACATCAGTAATCACAACACAGTCTGTGCCTTGAAAAAAATCTTTATTTTCCTGGATCTGGTCAATCAGGCTATGAGAACCGCTCTCTTCTTCAGTCTCATATATTATTTTAATATTACAGGGAAGTAGTTTTTCTCTGTCATTTTCTCCCGTCTTAATATCGAAGTGCTTGAACAGCGCATCCATGGCCATACCAATAGAGACAACCCCGCTCAGGTCATCTGCGGCTCCACGCCCATAAGCTCTTGTGCGGTCTTCATTCCATCGCAACTGCGTCGGAGGAATACCTCCCCATTTCTCAAAACGTCCATCATCCATATAGGGTTGCTTATCAAGGTGTGCATAAAAAAGAACCGTTGGTTTTGTTGCGGAGACAAAAGTTTCTGCCATCAATATGGGAAAGGGACTACTGGAACGCGAATCATTTATTTTGACCTGTGACAGGCCAATTCCCAGAAGGTAATCACGAGCACACTCAAGAATTTCCCGCATATCGCTAGGCGTAGTACGGTCACCTTCAAATTCATTGACCCCAAAACTCCGACTATCAATACCAACCATTTGCTCAAGCACCTGCAAATGCCTTTGCACCAGTTCGGAGTCCGAGCACAGGATTTCGGAGCAAAAAGAGTCCAAGGATTCAGGTTTCATTTTAAGGCAGAAGCGGGTATCCCGCCCAACAAACTTGTCAGTCTCAGGACAGACTGAGCCTGATCATTTTCATTATCAGATTTATCTAAAAGGATTTGCATAGACCTACCTTAAAATCAAAGGTTTAATCTCTTTCACTTTGAAACAAACATAATCGCTTAAATCATATAAAAGATCAACCTAGGTGCTTTTATTGACTCAGTTAAGCGTTCTTTACTTCATGGTATGCATGGTATAAAATCTTTCAAATAAGGGTTCGAAAGTGTTTTTGAGTTCTTGACTAGAGCTTTCGTCCCACGAGTTTTCTCCCCTGAAATTTAATATGCTACAAAACCTGAAAAACCTTTTCAAGCTTTGCAAAATCTTAAAAACACGAGGAAACTGGCCCCTTATTCGGAAATCAAAAAAACAACTGTGGGATTTTTTTATTTGCAGAAATGGTTTAATACAAAAACCTTTTTTTTCTGCCATGGTTTACTGGTTTCATTTGCTCAAGGGCTTGGACATTCTGGTTTGGCGACTTGAAACCTTTGGGTTTTTGTTCAGCAAAAGATTAACTGAAGACGACCGAAAACATATAAATCAATATTTAAAATAACTATGTCCGGGGCACCACCTCTTTTTGGTTTTCAGCACCGGCTTCCACCCTTCAACCGATCATATCCCTTAATTTGAACTCCGCACTGAATGACAAGAAACTTCAGGTTTTATTTCTGATTTTTTCTTCACTTTTAATATTTCTGGGTCGACAATTGGATACCGGCATCACTAATTTTGACGATGCCTATTACGCTCAGAAGGCAAAGGAAATCCTGGACACGGGGTCCTTCTGGATCATCAATCACAGCGGGATACCTGCTTTTGACAACCCGCCCCTGCCTTTCTGGTTAACTGCTTTGGCTTTCAGTGTCTTTGGGATTTCCAGTTACTCAGCAATTTTTTCTTCAGCCCTATTTGCCACCGGAATTGTCCTCATAACCTACCGGTTGAGTCTGTTGCTTTACAAAGATAACTGGATCGCTTTCGCCTCAGCCTTTGTTTTGCTTTTCCCCGGAATGTTTGTTGACTCGTCTCGTCGAGGCATGGTCGATATTCCCGTGGCATTTTTTGTCACTCTGGCGTTCTACGCTTTTTTTAAGGCACGGGATAATAAACCCTGGTATCTGGTCTTCGGTTTAGCAACCGCAGGAGCCATATTGTCTAAAAGCGTTCTTGGGCTTTTCCCTCTCACAATCGTCGGTGTATTTTTAATTTTCAGTCGACAATGGAGAGAGATCATTAACCCCTGGTTTTTATCAGGATGCATGATTGCTCTACTTTTGGGGTTCAGTTGGCACATTATCAATTGGCAACACTTCGGACAAGGGTTCATAGACGCGCATTTTGGCTCGCTGATTATCAACCGAAGTTTTGGAGGGGTTAAAGAGACTTTTTATTTCCTGGGTTATGCAAAAGACTTCTTAAGGAATTACTGGCCTTGGCTCCCATTTACTCTGGTAGCCCTGATACAATTTGGCAAGCACGGTTTTTTTAAAGAAAAAGACCGAACTGCATTATTACTCTTCCTGTGGCCAGTACTCACCTTTTTGGTGATGAGCACGAGCAAAAACCAGACGCTCCGTTATTTATTCCTGATGTTTCCAGCCCTCGCCATTATCACTGCGAAAACTATTTCTAACTGGCTAGGGCCTGATCAAAAAAATCGTGCTCTGGGTATAATGACCGGAGTCATTGCAGCAACTATTCTGTTCGTCAATGCCACTCCATTTCAGGTCAAAGTAACCTTAGAGCAAAGTAGTAAAGAAGTGAGAGAACTGGCGGCTGTCATAAATCTCAACACCCCAAAAAACCAAACGATAGGCAACTACAGTCTCACCCCCTCGAATCCAAGATTGGCTATGTTGTTTTATTCAAGTCGTGACATAGAGACATCCGTCATACGTGCCCCAGAGAAGCTACTGATGTCCCTATCTTCCACCCCAAAGAAAACATGGCTGTCCTCTATCGGAGAATTTAGAAAATTGGCCTCCCAGCATCCCAATAAGGTTTATTTGATTCAAGCTAATAGCAAATATGCTTTTTTTACTTCCATGAAAAACAGGGAGAATGTCAGATACGATTTCTCAGCAATGCACTTACCTCTCATTAAATAACCTGCTATTTATTCGACAAAAGATAGATCTTTTCCGTCAGGCCTGAAACTCCCTCAGATTCTGCTTTTCTAAAAAGCACTTTTAATCTCTCCCAATCAACACGCTCCCTCAACCATGCAGTATCCTCTGCCACAATCTTGATTGGGACACTGGAAAAGCTCTCCTGAAGATCTTTTTCTCGCATGACAATCAAAACCTGGTCATCAGTATCAATAAATTTCTGAATTTGACTGGGATGGGAAAACCCAAAAACCTTTCGCCCTGTCAGCACACCCAGCTTTGCTCTTTGATTTCCTAACCGGTACACCCCTGTAGAACCAGAAAAATTATCTCTTAATATTTTTCCAGAAAACAGCTTCATTGGATAACGACTAAGATGAGGAAGAATGTCTCCACTCAAAAAAGAAAATGCAAAAACCAGAGAAAACGAAATGACAAAAACTTGCCCCCCATATTGTCGCTTCTTTCTAAATCCGAAGATGCTAACGCCTGCCACCAAAAACAACGCAGGCAATAGGAAAAAATGTATGGGTACACTATAAATCAAACTAAAAAAATACAATGCCCCACCTGAGAATGTCCCGGCCACTAAAAGAATAACACCTGTTAAAATCGCAGTGACTTTATACCCCAACCAATCCGCCTCACCCTTTTCCATATCCGCGAAAAATTTTGCCACCAGAATGGCAACCGCCGATGAAGCTGGTAACATATATCGGCTGTGTTCTGTCCTGACAAGGGTAAATAGAACCAGACATACTAGTATCCATATATAACAAAGCAGAACCGACTCATTCTCCTTGGTAAACAACAACCTAATACGAGCCCTCATGTTCCCCAGAACCTGCCTGAAGTATTCTGACACTCCCGAAACCGGGGAAAGGGAATGACTGCAAATGCCAAACTGGTTGAGAAATGCCGCTATAAAAAATAATACCCAAGGCAAGTGATAGCGAAACAAAACTCCAAAAAAGTAAAGGCTGAAGGGACTATCATGAACCAGCCTATTTGCGATCTCCGCCCCAATAATATGGTTCTTAAATTCATCTCCATGGAGCAAGAACATCGTCGTAAACCAAGGAAGAATAACCACCAATAAAATCACCAGGCCTTGACCAATACGCATTTGAGACCAAGCCCCCCACTTTCTAGTTGCCATTAAAAAAAATACCGCAACCATGCCGGGGATGATGACTGCCGGAGGCCCCTTAGTCATAAACCCTAAAGCCATTGCCACGTAAAACAAATAGGCATTGCTTTTTTCTTTAAAATCACTCTGACACAAACGCACAAAAAAATAAATTGCCAAGAGGACGAAAAAATTCATGACGATGTCTGTGGTGGCCCATCGGGAAATCTGAAAATAAAGGAACGTAGCCGGCAAAATCAGAACACTGTATAAAGCCGTTCGACCTTCAAACAACCTACTGGAAACAAGGTAAAGTAGACCGATGGCAAGGCTTCCAAAAAGCGCGGAAGTCAGTCGGGCTGAAACCAGGCTAACACCAAATATTTTGTATGATGCTGACATCAACCAGTAATAAAGGATAGGCTTGGCAAATCTCTTTTCATCATGGTGAATGGGGGTGAGATAATCTCCTGACTCAACCATGTTGCGAGTTGACTCGACATAATAATTTTCATCACTATGATAAGGAGGAACCCCACCTAGCTGATAAGTCAAAGCAGCAGAACAAAAAATCAACCAGAGGAAAACAAGTTGCTTTTCAGTTACCTTACTGAAGAGTTCTTGAAGAAAGGTCAACATAAGTTACTGTGAAGTGAATAAAAGGAAAGGATATTAAAAAAAATAAGATCAGCAGACTATCTTTCTAAAACATCACAATAATTAAATAGAAGAAATAAAGCAACCATGATAATCTCGATGAAGAATTGCTCTAACACTCATATCTAGGTGACCATTCAAAAACCAGCATTCAAACAACTCAGGGTCATCCACGTAAACCTCCTATCAATCCCTCTGAAAATTAACGAATGTGAAAATTTGCCTGCTCTGTTTTGACATTTCTAACAATTCATTTGGCAGGACCGCTCTATTGGCCAGTGCCCTAGCTACCCGGCATGACGTTAAAATCATTGGAGCTTCAAAGAATGGGGATATCTGGTACCCCATGCGTGACATTGAAATTCCCATCCAAATATATCCCTGGAGCCGTTACCCCCATTTTATCTCTACCATACGCAAAATGCTTCGGGAGATGGACGCCGATATTTATATCGCCTGCAAATTACGACCTACAAGTTTTGGAATTGCTTTACTGAAAAAATGGTTTTCAGGAAAACCCGTCATGGTAGACATTGATGATTGGGAGGCTGGGTTTTATTACCACTCAGGGTTTTGGGGATGCGTTGGACGCTTCCTGAACTTTTCCAACCCCAATGGATTACCCTACACTTGGTTCATGGAAAAACTTGTAGGATTTGCCGATTCCATCATTGTCAGCAACAAGTTTTTGCAAAACCGTTTTACCGGACACCTGATTCATCATTGCAGAGACACAAAAGTCTTAAATCCAGATAATTTTGACTCACAGGAAGTTAAGGAATCTCTCGGTCTGGGGAAAAATCGCGTGATCATGTTTATGGGTACTCCCAGGGCTCATAAAGGCATTGACGACCTTATTAAAGCCGTTGACAATTTAAATCATTCAGACCTTCGGCTGGTCTTTATTGGAGCCGAGCCCTCTTTCGACCCTGTTAGGAATAGCCCCACATCCACTCAACAAAAAGTATTAGTGCTTCCCAAGATTCCCTTTAAAGAGCTTCCCAAACATCTCTCGGCAGCTGACATTCTTGTTGTTCCTCAAAGGGACACAACGGATACCCAAGGGCAGATCCCGGCAAAACTATTTGATGCCATGGCAATGGCTAAGCCGGTAATCACCACTCGTGTCTCCGATATCCCTGAAGTGTTAGGGGGGAACGGGTACCTTGTTGAACCGGGGAATCCTGAGGAGCTTGCCCGCACCCTCCAGCATGTTCTGGATCATCCCGAGGAAGCTAAGGAAAAAGGCCTTCGAGCTCGAGATCGGTGTATCGAGCTCTATGACCTAAAAGTCATGGAAGAAAAATTGCAAAATTTGATCGAAAAAATAACAGGTTCATCTTGATAACGACAGGCATTCACATTAATGAACTTTCAAGTTAACTTTGAGCAAGTTTTGCACCTATGTAGATATGGTCTATAATCAAGGTGAGCGAATAGACCGATTTGCTGATTTTAGCACCAATTTTTCAAATGGAGTTTTGATTTACCTTGCTAAGTTTTCCCCGGGATAAATTACCTAAAAACCCAAGAATTCTTATTATCAAACTACGATCCATTGGGGACGTGGTTTACAATACGGCGGTATATACCCCCTTAAAGAAAAGTTTTCCCGATTGCCACTTAACAGTACTGGTGGAGCACTTTTCGTCGGACATAGTCCGAAACCATCCTGATGTTGACCATGTTTTATCTTTTGAAAAAAAGTCCTGGTTGCACACGCTTGGGTTTTATTATCGACTTTTCGCCGACCGATACGATGTCGTGATTGACATGCATGAAGGAACAAGAGGGGCGGTCATGTGCTTTGTCACTCAGGCACCTTACCGTGTTGGTCATAAATTCGCCAATCGATCTTTCCTGTATAACGTTAAACTCGATTTTGGCGTTCTCAACCCCAACCGGCCTATTGACTATCAAGTCGCCCTGATAAAAAAAATGGGCGTGGAGTTTGGAGAAATTGCTCCATCCATCCATATTCCAGAATCTGCGCAAACTAAAGCCGACAAACTTTTGCAAACAGAAGGCATTGACCCTCACGAACCCTTCTGTATTTTACATCCTGGGGCAAAACCATATGACCGCTGGGAAGCTGAAAAATTCGCACAACTCGCCGACACGATTTATTCTCAGCACCAAATGAAAACTTTATTGACCTGTGGGCCGGGACAGGAGCACATAGTTGATGAAATCACGCCTACAATAAAAAATGCTCCCTATACTTTCATCAGCACTGATCTAGAAACACTTGGGGCCATTACTCAAAAAGCCCGGTTTGTCGTGTGCCATGATGGGGGTTATATGCATTACGCTGCCGCTCTTGGGGCACCTGTGGTGGGAATGTTTGGATGGACAAACCCTGAGACTTGGCGCCCTCCTGGAAACAACGCAACCATCATTTCAAAAGAAATAGAGTGCCGACCTTGTAACCGGCAAACAAGAAAAGAAGAGTGCTGGAATGGCAGGCCTGAATGTAAAAGCATCATCACTGTGGAAGACATCATGGAAGCCTTAACCAAAGTTTACCCGGCAAATACTACGAGTTAGCTTGTTCTGCCAGCATTTGTTCTACCTGCTCCCAAACCCTATCTACCGTAATGCATCTTAAGTAAAACTCTCCTGGGTTTTCCTTGTCAACGGAATCCTTTCCTTCAGGATCAATACTTATGACTCGACATAAATGATCGGGAATCTCATAAGGACCAGAACCTGAAGGCGGAATGGATCCGAAAAGTGCCACAACCGGAGCTTTCACTGCAAACCCGATATGCATGGGCCCCGTGTCAGAAGTTACCATGATCTTCGCCTGCGAAATAATGCTAGCATTAACCATGATCAACTGACTGCAGACTTCCATCGCCCGAGAGGTATTGAGTTGATTTAAAATAGTAACAGCTCGCTTTTTTTCATTCGGTCCTCCGCCTAAAATGATATTCAAGGATGTTTTCTTGAGAATTCGTTGAGCAAGTTCACTGAAACGCTCAACCATCCATCTACGGGCTTCTACTGCAGCTCCTAAGTTTAGGTAAACATATTTTTCGGGGCTAAAACCATGAGACTCTAAAAAATTTCGCGACCTTTCAATAGTAGCCTGATCAAAAAATATTTCCATCTGACCGCCATCCGATTTCACACCAAACTTCTCCATCATGATCAATCTTTTCTGGATTCCATGAACATTAGCATCCATTTTCATGCGATGTGATTCAGGAATCCAATCATGGTTTTGGTAACTCCAGATTGGCACTGACGGAAGCCAAGGCAACATCCTTTTAAAATTTCGGTTGGCATGAAAAAGATAAATAGCGTCATAAGGCCGTCCTAACAACTTGACTCCTAAAAAAGGCTGACGATACCATTCACCATCGTATTCAAAAATTTGGTTCAGGTGAGGATTAAAATCAAACAAAGACTTCCAAGACCGACTCACGACCATGTCAATTTCCATTTTTGGAAATGTCTTCCGCAAAGCTCGAATCCCAGGAGTCCCCCAAAGGCAGTCCCCCATTCCTGTTGTACTGACCACCAGTATTCTTTCCATCATTTATTCATTTCTTATTATAAATCTTGATAAGCATCCCAACTAAATGTCTAACAGTTGTCCATAGAACATAAATATTAACAGGAAAGTTCTACTTTTTGGCAATGCATTCTAGATATAAAATCCCTGTGGCTCCGTTGGATTGCATTGCGCTAAAAGGTTGTGATAAGGTAATTTTCAATCGTGTATCGCTGACCCTCATTTTTTCACAGGCCCCCTTATTGAAAACCCTACACATCTTACATTCTGAAGCCGCTGCAGGTTGGGGCGGGCAGGAGATCAGGATAGTTCAAGAATGCCAATCACTTCTGGAGCGCGGGCACCGTGTCACTATTGTTTGCCAACCTGACAGTCCGCTCCACGAAAAATGTAAGCAGTTCAACCATCCGAACCTGAACTATTTTCCTTTGATAATGCGACGGCCCTTCAGCTTACTGACCCTGTTTTCGTTGATAAAAATAATCAGAACATCCCGACCTGACATTCTTCAATCGCACAGCTCTATAGACAGTTGGTTGATAGCCTTGGCAGGGACTCTGCTGGGTACCCCGATTATCCGAAGCCGGCATGTCATGATCCCGATAAGAAATCATGTTTTCAACCGGTGGCTTTATGCGAAGGCACCCAGGCGTGTTTTGGCCAGCGGCAGAAGCATTGTAGACACAGTCTCTGAAAATACCGGGATCTCTGCTGATAAAATAATTTCCATACCAGCAGGCGTTGACCTGAGAAAGTTTGACTTCCATATTAGTGGAGAGAAAATAAGAAACGAACTGGGATTGAGCCCTCATCAACCTTTGATCGGTATAGTTTCTGTGATTCGTAGTTGGAAGGGTCACGAACATTTTATAGATTCCGTCCCTTTCGTTTTAGAAAAATTTCCGGATGCTCGATTTGCCATCGTCGGTTCAGGCCCTGCATTCGAATCCATCCGCGATAGAATCAAAAGTCAGGGGCTTGAAAAATTCATTTTTGTGCTTGGCCACCGTGAAGATATTCCAGAGATCATGGCCGCACTGGATATCCATTGCGTAGCGTCATTCGGCATGGAAGGAACAACCCAGGTCATTCCCCAAGCCATTGCAATGAAAACCCCTGTTGTCTCCACTCGCATGGACTCCATTATACCTATCCTTGGAAATGGTGAATGGGGCATTTTGGTCGAACCTGAAAACCCACAGGACATGGCCAACGGAATTATGAAATTATTAAATGATCCTGAACTAGCGCAATCTATGGCTGAAAAAGCTTATAGCTTCGGCAAAAAAGAATTGAGCCTTGATAGAATGATGGACAATATTGAAACCATTTATCATGACGTTCTGAATAATTCTCATCCTTAACTCTTTTGGTTGGCCTGCACCATGAAAATAGCCATCATCCGGCAAAAATTTGTTCTTTATGGCGGTGCCGAGCAGTTTGTTCAAGGCTATATCCAGCAACTCGCCGAGGCTGGACACGACATTCATATTTTTGCCAACCAATGGTCCTCATCCGACCATCCCAATATACATCTCCATCATGTTCGAACTTTTAAACTTAATGCTTTCATAAGAACCCTGTCATTTGCATGGTTTGCCGCCAGGGCTGTTGGAAAAGAATCTTTCGACATTATTCAGAGCCATGAAAAAACCTGGGAACAAAGTGTCTACCGTGTTGGCGATGGATGCCATAAGGAATGGCTGGAGCAAAGGAAACGTTTTCTCCCAGTGCTTAAAGGACTTTCTCTCTCTTTCAACCCCTTTCACCGGTTGATTCTCAAACTGGAAAAAAACATATTCGAATCAGGCCAATGTAGAAAATTCATCGCTATTTCCCAAATGGTCAAAAACGATATACTCAAACATTATCATTGCCCGCAGGAAAATATTTCGGTGGTCTATAACGGGGTCGACCTGACACGTTTTCATCCTGAGAATAAAAATATATATAGAGAAAACATCCGAAAGGAGCTGGAAATCCCAAAAAACTCCGTTCTTATTTTATTTGTGGGATCTGGATTTGAAAGGAAGGGACTGAAATCACTTCTTCAGGCAACTCAATATTTCAAGTCTAAAGATTGGAGGCTGGTAATAATGGGGAAAGGCAAATGGAAAAAATATATCCATTTCGCACCTGAAAACCTGAGGAGTCAAATCATCTACAAAGAGCCGGTTCCAGATATTGAAAAGTATTATGCCGCTACGGATATTTTTGCCTTGCCCTCAATTTATGAGCCCTTTGGAAATGCCAACCTCGAAGCATTGGCATCAGGGCTTCCTGTCATAACCACCCGCCATTGCGGAGCGGCTGATATTATCCAGCACAGACAAAACGGCCTGATAGTTGAAACCCCCGAATCCTCCGAAGAAGTTGCCGAGAATATCAATAGTCTTTTTGATCCAACTGTACGGCAGACCATGGGCCAAAATGGTCGAGCCTTAGCTGAACAGTTTTCCGTGGGAAAAAATACCCGCGAAATGGTGAAAGTTTACGAGGAGATCATTGCCTCTCAAGGCAAATGAACCTCTTGCTGTAAAAAACTCTACGCCGCTGAGTTATGGCTATCCATAGGCATAGCATATTCAGTATCCAACCTTTTTTTCACCCAACTTGGAACCTGCTTCCTACTGCTTGTGTTCAGAGTCTTATTCGCTTCTTCATACTGAAATGCATTCCAATATGACTTGCTGATTTCTTGAGACGAAACGATCCTCTTAATTGCTCCCTGAGCATTCATAATCTTCACATCGTAAAGCATGGCATTTCTCCTAAAAGATCAAAGTTAGTATTGACCTGGTAAAATGCAAAGCCTTTGCCAAAATGTTCGGACCGAGGAAAAAAGACAATAACTAACGAAATAACAAGGTTTTTTCGGGTTGACTCAAAGGGAAGAACAAGAAGAGAAGCAGGCCGCGTATGACAATATTATTTGTCATACGCAGAAGACCTGTAAATATTCAGCTACAAATAATGAGGCTAGTGAGCCCAAAACCTCTCAAAATGCCCACTATTATAGGAAAATTATTTTCCGGCGGGGAAGATAAATCGCGGTATTCTATAGAAACAAAAATGTCCACTTAACAAGACTTTGCTCTCTAGCCCTTAGAATGCGTACCATCGCAGAAAGGAGATTTTCCCGTGCGCCCGCAATCACAAACCACATATCGTCGAGCTTCCTCTATAGTAAACTCTTTAGGGGATTTACCAGTATTTTTCGTGCTATGCGAACCATCACAATAAGGTTTCGTGGCAGATTCCCCACAGGTACAGAAAAACTTTTTGCCTGGGGTTTCATCTGTAAAAATAGGACTGTTTTCGTAAGCCATGAATGATCCTTTTATTTAGGTTAGTAAAAGAGAAAGGTCGCAAATTTTCCAGAAGTTGTCAATGGGTATTCATAATACAAGTTATTTAAACGGTAAAAGGTTTTCATGAAAATATTAGTTACAGGAGCCACAGGTCTGGTTGGAAGAAACCTGCTTCCGTTACTCAAAGACAATGGACACGAGGTCATTGCCTTGACTCGGAACACGGATAGCGCCGGAGTACGACTACCAATTGCTTGTCAGATAATCCATTGGGACCCCACTGACCACCCCCTCTTACCGGATTTCCCTGAAAACATTGATGCCGTGATCCATTTATGCGGTGAAGGGATTGCGGATGGACGTTGGACTAAAAAACGCAAACAAGCCATCTATGACTCCAGGGTTCTCTCCACCCGCAATTTACTCAACCTGATCAGCAAATCTACAACTCTTCCCAAAATATGGATTTCTGCCTCCGCAATTGGCTATTACAAAAGCTCTGACCATCCGGTTCTGGAAGAAAACTCTCCTCCGGGCGATGGTTTTCTAGCAAAAGTCTGTAAGGATTGGGAAACAGAAACTTTTAAAGCCGATGCACTGGGAATCCGGGCCGTGGCTTTACGTCTGGGAGTTATTCTCGGGCATGATGGGGGTATCACCGCAAAAATGCTGCCTCCCTTTCGGATGGGGCTTGGAGGTCCGCTGGGAAAAGGAAACTCGTGGATGAGTTGGATTCATGTGCGGGACGTGTCAGGGCTGATTCTTGCCGCTCTTGAAAACCCTTCTTACCGAGGGCCCATAAATGCGGTCAGCCCACATCCAGTAAAAAACAGCGAATTCACCAGTATTCTGGCAGGCGTATTAAAACGTCCTGCTTTTTTAAGCATTCCGGCTTTTGTACTGAAACTTTTGTTGGGGGAAATGTCCCAACTACTATTGGTCAGCCAGAATGTTTCAGCACAAAAAGCTGTCGGCCTTGGTTACAAGTTCATCTATCCAAAACTAAAAACCGCGCTAAAAGTCACTTGCGACCAAGCTGGTCATAAACTTGTCACCGAGCAATGGGTACCACAACCTATTGATAAGGTTTTTGAGTTTTTTTCCGATCCAAAAAATTTGGAACTCCTCACTCCCGAGTTCCTGCATTTCAAAATCGTAAAAGTCTCTCACCCCAAGGCCCAGGAAGGAACCGTCGTGGACTATAGGTTGAAACTACACAGCATTCCCCTGCGCTGGCAATCGCGAATTACAGGTTGGCTTCCTAACAAGCGGTTTTCAGACCTGCAAACCCGAGGGCCTTATACTTTCTGGCATCACATCCATGAGTTTTACGAATCTAAGGGAGGCACAGTCATTCGTGACAATGTGGCTTACAAACTTCCAGGGTGGGTACCGGGGGATATTCTAGCCCATGCCTATGTCAAAAAAGATCTTGAGAAAATCTTTATTTTTAGAAGGCAGCAAATCGAAAAACTCTTTATTCAAGACCCTAAATCCAACCTCGAATGAGTTTCCAGTAAGCACTGAGCAAAGGGCTCAGTATATATTCCATTAACGGGTTTTTCATCCCGCTCACAGCAATCGTTCCTCGGTATAACCGGGTTATCTCTTTGTCACTTACTTTCCTGAAAGATTTTATTTTCCGGCGTTTTCTTGCTATCTGCGCAAATTGCCCAAGAATCTCAAAATAGCTCTTTACTTTGAGCCCCAACCAGCCGTGCATCAAGGCATGAACGATCTGGGCCAGCTCTACAACAATCAGAGCTGGGAAGATCAGGACAAGAGTTTTGCATTCCATATTCTTGAGAAGGATATGGAGCCGGTTTTTTTCAGACCGATAAAACTTTTGCACCCCTTTGTTAAAATAGTAGTGGTGAGAACAAACCGACTTGGGCGTCACCATCAACTTCCACCCTCCCAATCTGATTCGCCAAGATAGATCATGATCCTCATGATATAGAAATAAGTCTTCATCGAACCCGCCTACCTGCTCATATACTTCGCGACTGAACATGAATATCCCGCCACAAGCAGTCTCGGTCATAAGCAAATCATCCTTATCCTGTTGACCTACCAAGTTCGGGTACGACACTCCTGTATAATTCACAACAACACCAAATGAGTTGATCATTGCAGAATCATTCGGTGAGAGTTCCTGCGCATCCCGGTGATAAAGAATTTTTGGGATTGCCGCCCCAATGTCCTTATCAGACGCCAGCAAACCGACAAGCTGCCCAACGCAATCAGGCTCCAGTTCCAGGTCATTATTCAAAAACAGAAAATAGTCCCCTTGAGCTTTTTTCAGCGCTCGGTTAACCGCTGAACCAAACCCCAAGTTCTTACCGTTTTCCAACAAGCGCACTGATGGGTAGAATTCCTTCAGCATCGCCTGCGAACCATCCTCCGAGCCATTATCACTGACCCAGATTTCCAAATCCTCATATTCTTGTTTCAATAGGGATTGAAGACATCCAGACAGGACGTCTTTGTCGTTCCAATTCACAACAATAGCGGAAACTTTTTTCATCAATAAAGTCTGTATGCGTAAAGAAAAAATGGGAGGAAAATCACACTGTTATCTTAGTAGAAACATAATGAAACTCATTATGAATCATTCCAATATTTTCTCATAAAAAGTATCAGGGTCTTCCGGATCAAACTTCTCATTGGCATAGACCAGCAAAACCATATCTCCCTCGCCAACATTCTTGATGGCATGAATGGTTCCAGGATCAATTCTAATGGTCTTCAGGTCGTCCACACCCATCATAATCTCGAGGACTTCTCCGGTCTCCCGGTCTTTAAGCAATAGTTGCCCCTTTCCGGTCGGGACACAAAACCATTCCACCTTTCTTGCATGATAATGGTTTCCCCGCACTTTCCCGGGATAAGCCACCGAAACATGTAGCTGACCGAACTCTTTGCATCCTTCTGGAAGTTCACCTCCTAGAACTTCTATCAACCATCCTCTCTCATCTGACTTTTTGTCCAAATCCTGAATTTCATAATGCTTCATATTCACTTTCTCCCTCGGAAATAAGAAAGAGTCTGTTCAATCCCTTTTGCCAAAGAAACTCTGGGATGCCACCCATACTTCTTGGAAAACTTTGAAGGATCGCAACAATAAGAAATTTCCGAAATCTTTTTATCGGTTAAAAATTCAACTTTTGTATTTTTATGCAGTTTGCCAATCTGTCTCACAATTTTCTTTAGAGAAACCATCTTTCCGGAACTCACGTTAAATATCTTCTCCGAGCCAGTCACAGATTCAAACCCGGCAAGCATGAATGCCCGCACAACATCTTCGATATAAATAAAATCCCTGCATTGTTCACCGTCTCCGTTGATCACCAAAGGCAAATCCTTTATCGCCCGGTGACACAATGTTGCCACAACAGAATTATAATTCGGCCTGCACCCTGGTCCGTAAACATTTGACATCCTCAACATTACAAATGGAATGCCAGAGTTCCTTATTAGGTTTTCCGCAGACTGTTTGCTAACGCCATAAACTGTGTCGGGGTTAGCCTTCCCTGTTTCACGGATGGGTGTTTTGCTATTTGCCAGATTATAAACCTGCGCCGAAGATGCAAAAACAAGCCGAGCAGAAGGTTTACCATTATTTAAAATGGATTCCAGCAATTGCGAAGTGCCAATGATATTCCCATTGATGATCTCCTCATTGGTGTCTCGATTGACTCCTCCCAAGTGGAAAAAAAGATCGGTATCCGCAACAAACCGTTTGAGTTCCTGCTTTACGGGAAGTCCCTTCCGACGAGGAAGAGTAACCACCGTTCCCTGCTTCTTTAACGCAGATAACAAATGCGTTCCTATAAAACCCTTTGCTCCGGTCACGCCAATACGCATAGATTATGAATTTTCAGATTTTAAGGTTTAGATGCAACAATAAAGGGATGGACAGTTGCCTTGTGGAATCCAACAAGAAGGAGCATGGCTTTATCAATCCTTAGAATTGACCAAGTTCAGTATACCCCCTCTTTCTATGCAAAACCAGACGACTCGGATTGAATTCAGCCTGTCTCTCTGATAACCTCATTCAGCCACGAGCCACGCTCGATGACATCTATTCTATAGTGTTTTTACGGCATTTTTCTTCAGGAGCTTTAGGCCTATGCGCCTTGTCATTATATTTCTGTTCTTGCTTTTCCTTCTTCCGTCACCAGTCGTTGCAGAAGCCCCGTACCAACAGGCCCTTCCCGGATACTCCTACCACTTCCCTCGTGATGATTTCTCGCACGACGAGTTTCGCATTGAATGGTGGTATTACACCGGCAACCTGAAAGATGAAAAAGACCGTCCGTTCGGCTACCAACTCACTTTTTTCAGAGTTGGGCTAGAAGGTGAAAATCCTGTCGCCAACCCTTCTTCCTGGAAAATTGACCATCTCTATTTCGCTCATTTGACCGTCTCCGATATCCATGATGAAAAATTTCATTTCTTCGAGCGAATAAATCGGAAAGGTGTAAACAATGCCGGTGCGGCATCCGACCAGCTGCATGTTTGGAATGAAAACTGGAACCTGACCTCAAAAAACAATACCCATCACCTTCAAGCCATCGAAAAAGGGACAGGACTCGATCTGAAACTGACTCCCATTAAAAAACGAGTCCTGCACGGCAAAGACGGGATCAGTAAAAAAGGCAGTGGCTCCGGGAACGCCTCGCATTATTTTTCTTTCCCGCGCATGCAAACCACCGGGAAGATTTTCCTGAAAGGAGAGGAGTTTGACGTAACAGGAACCAGTTGGATGGACCACGAATTTTCCAGCAACCAACTGAACGATAACCTTGTTGGTTGGGACTGGTTTTCCATAAAACTCAATAACCAGACCGAAGTCATGCTTTACCAATTGCGCGATAAAGATGGCGGCAAAGACCCGCACTCCAGCGGAACTTTTATATCGGCAGCTGGACAGTCCCGCCACATCCATCATGACGAGTTCTCCATCACTCCCAATAAATTCTGGACCAGCCCGCACACAAAGGCAATCTACCCGGCAAGCTGGACTCTCACCCTGCCCGAAGGAGAACTCCACGTCACACCCGATTTCGCAGATCAGGAACTTTATAACCTGCGCTCCATTTCCGGCTCTTACTGGGAAGGAAGCGTCTCCATAAAAGGTGAATTGCAAGGACAGCCGGTATCAGGAAAAGGCTATGTCGAACTGGTCGGCTACGAAAAAGCCCTCAAACAAGACGCTCTTAACAGAGCAGGCAATTAGCGAAATCAATGCAAAAAGGGGATGCCCGCAAGCATCCCCTCTCGATAGAGCTATCAACACAACCGTAAATTCACTAAGGAGTTGAGCTAGTTTCCCAGACATCATTTTTTCCTATGCCACCACCACTAGTCCCAGCCATCACCCACATCTTATTATCGTGGACCACCGAATTGTGGCTTGAGCGGACGGGCCAGGCGGCAGATGCCGTGGCAAGAGTCCACGTGATGCCCTCACTGGAATACCAGACATCGTTTTTATAAGCACCATCGTATCCACCCATCACCCACATTTTATTATCGTAGACCACGGAAGTCTGACCATATCGGGCTGACCATCCTGCTGAGGATGTGGCCTGAGTCCAGGTAACTCCGTCTGAGCTGTAATAGACATTATTATTACTGCCATTAGCATCACCGCCCATGACCCACATTTTGTTATCGTGAACAACGGGGGATGGGTAGATACGCACCGACCAGGCTGCTGAAGCAGTAGCCTGAGTCCAGGTAACCCCATCTGTGGAGTACCAGACATCGTTGTAGAAAACAGTACCACTAGTATTATTTAACCCTCCCATGACCCACATTTTATTGTCAAACACCACAGAGCCATGACCATAGCGAACAGGCCAGGCTGCAGATCCAGTAGCCTGCGTCCAGGTT
>JAJDBH010000010.1 GCA_029261455.1 Nitrospinaceae bacterium | reverse complement strand
TGAAAAGAGCATCTGGTAAATCCTTCATATTTTTGATGCCTCTGAAGAATTTATTCAGCTTGTCAATCTCTCTTCTCATTCTCAAAGCTTCTTTTTTATGCAAAAGGTCAAACTGATTTTCTTCGTCCATTTTTTCCAGTTCATGCAACCGGGCAATACTCTTGCGAATGGTCGTGAAATTTGTCAGCGTGCCCCCAAGCCATCTTTGGTTGATGTAATACATTCCGCAACGGGTGGCTTCTTCGGCAACCAATTCCTGTGCCTGTTTTTTGGTCGCAACAAAAAGGATCTTCTTGCCAGCGCGAGCTAATTCACGGACATATTTCTCAGCTTCCTGAAAACGGACCATCGTTTTTTGCAGATCAATAATATATATCCCGCTTCGTGCCCCATAAATATAGGGTTTCATTTTTGGGTTCCAGCGATTGGTCTGATGTCCAAAATGGACCCCGGACTCCAGCAGTTGCTTCATAGTGATTTCAGACATACAAACTCCTTAATAGTGAATGGGTTGTACCTTCGCTTCCATCGACTCGCACCAAGAACCCGCAGGCCACCCTTGGATTGATCCGGAAACGTGAGTAATTTTTTTGGGAAGTTCCCGAAAGGGAACTAAATTGTGACTTAGACTAGCATATTCAATGGAGTGTGACAACACGAAACCCGTCAAATAAGGCCTCATAAGTCGGTTTTCTGCCAAGAATCCGTGTCTTCAAGAAAAAAATTTCACATCGACCTAAAATATACATCTTCCAATGTTTCTAATCATGTATAAAACGGGAGAGTGATCTGAAATTTCGATGCCAAAACCCTGTAATATTCGATTCGCTGAGGGTATTGTCAGGCTATTTAGAATTTATCGGAGGACGACTCTTTTTGATAACTACCGCCCCAGGCAAATGCCTATCGACTCGGCGGTGCGAACCATTTGCGAATCAGCAGGTACCTGACGGACGATTCCGGCCAGAGATTCCAGTGGGATCAGAATAATATCCTGCGATTTTAAAGCCACCATGGTGCCAAATTTTCCTTCTGCGGCAGCATCTACTGCCTGTGTTCCCAAACGGGTACCGAGAACCCTATCAAAAGCCAAAGGAGTGCCGCCCCGTTGCGTATGACCTAAAACCGTGCAACGCACTTCCAAATCTATTCGGTCGCTCAAATTCTTGCCGATATAATTGCCCACTCCCCCTAACTGAGCAACCCCTTGCAAACGAGTGGATGCCGCCTCACTGGTGATTGCTTCCTGACCAATCTCCTTGGCGCCCTCGGCAACTACGATCACGCTGAAAGGACTTCCACCTTCCTTTCTCAAATGAATTTTTTCCAGGACTTTTTCTAAATCGTAGGGAATTTCTGGAATAAGAATGACATGAGCCCCGCCTGAAATTCCTGCTTCCAGAGCGATCCATCCTGAACCACGTCCCATTACCTCCAGAATCATGACTCTGTCATGGCTCTCGCCGGTGGTTTGCAATCTGTCCAAGGCATCGCAAGCAACCTGCACGGCAGTCTGGTATCCGAACGTATAGTCTGTGCCCAACAGATCATTATCGATCGTCTTGGGAATGCCAATCACCGGTAATCCCATTTCAAATAACCTATAGCCCAGCTGCAAAGTTCCATCTCCACCCACTACGAACAGGCAGTCCAGCTTAAGACGTTTGAAATTTTCAATCGTTTGTTGAGAAAAATCCTGAGTGGTCAGGTTGCCGTCTTTATCGAACTGGCGGTATTCAAAAGGGTTGCCTTTATTCGTGGTCCCGAGAATGGTTCCTCCTAGTGCAAGAATGTCCTTGGTCCCGGCCACAGTAAGCTTGCGGTTGCGGTCAAAGATCAAACCTTCGAAGCCCTGTTCGATACCAATGACTTCAGCTTCATGGGTGATGATTGCCGACCTGGTGACTGCCCGAATGACTGCGTTGAGGCCGGAGCAATCCCCCCCACCTGTCAGAATGCCTACACGCTTAAGGCTCATTGGGTAATAGTAGTTGAGACCGGTTCGCCGACCAGATCATAATCCGCAGCCTGATTGATACGCACGGGAACAATCTCCCCGGGTTCGACTTCGCATTTTTCGAGGATAACCTGGCCGTCAATATCGGGTGCCTGTGAGGCGAGTCTTCCAGTCATCAAATAGTTTTCAGGATCGAAGCCTTCCACCAGAACCGGCTCCACCTTACCTACACGCTCCTGATTTTTTCTGAGAGCAATTTCTTTTTGAAATTCCATCAGGATATCTCGACGCTCTGCTTTGACCTCCTCCGGCACTCGGTTGGGGTAGTCAAAAGCAGTGGTCCCTTCTTCATCCGAATAAGTGAAAATACCAACATGGTCGAATTCCATTTCACAAAGAAACCGAACTGTATGCTGAAAATGTGTCTCGGTCTCTCCCGGAAAACCAGTAATAAAAGTGGTTCTCAACGCCACATCCGGAATTTTCAAACGAATCTCTTCTATCATTCTTCGCACCCCGCCTTCGGTTTCCTGACGTTTCATGCTTTTAAGCATTTCGTCATGAGTGTGTTGCAGAGGCACATCAATGTAACGACAGATTTTCGGTTCTGAAGCGATGAGTTCAATCATCTCCGAGTTCAAAAAAGTTGGGTAACAATATAAAAGTCGTATCCATTCCAATCCATCTACCTTGACCATTTGCTTAAGCAGACGAACCAGCCCGTCTTTCATTCCCAAGTCAAAACCGTACATCGTTGTATCCTGAGAAATCAGGTTGAACTCTTTAACTCCCTTGCGAGCCAAATGCTCCGCCTCGGCAAGAATAGATTCCGGTGAGCGACTGCGCATCTGTCCGCGCATTTTCGGAATGATGCAAAATGCGCAACGGTTGGAACAACCTTCGGAGATTTTTAAATACGCCGTATAAAATGCCGTTGTCAATAACCGGTCTGTGTACGACTCATAAAATTCAGCAGGTGTGGCGACATGGTTTCTCGATGCCGGGTTAACATCTTCTATTATGTTTTTCAATTGAGGGTATTGACCCACACCCAGCATGTGATCGATTTCGGGGATTTCATCAAGAAGCTCCTGACCATAACGTTCGGCCAGACAACCGGTGACGATCAACTGTTTACAATTTCCTTCGGTCTTGTGCCGGGCCATTTCCAGAATCGTATCGACCGACTCCTTTTTGGCAGACTCAATAAAACCACAAGTGTTAACGATGATCACCTCTGCGTCTTTTTCATCCTGGGTAAGGCTGTACCCGGTAGAAACCAGATCGCCCAACACCCTTTCAGAGTCCACCGTATTTTTTGGACACCCCAAACTCACCATGCCAACTTTTTTCATTTTTTGTTCCGTAACTTTCTTGCGGAATGCATCCGCTAATAATGAGTGCTGGCTTTATCTAGCTAGCAACGATTTTTTTGACTCAACAAGCTCTTGCCCACGGGCCTCACACCTAGTGGGTTAGCTCTTTGCCGAGATTAATTTTTTATCCATTTTGCGAAGCAGTTCATTAAAACCCTTTTTTCTAATCACCTTATAAAACTGACTGCGCAAATTATTCCTCATACTAACCCCATCCAGAATGACATCCACCACTTTCCACTGATTTTCAGTCTGGGTCAGGTGAAAATCGATGTCGACTTCCCCTTCTTTTTCATGAACCACGGTCAAGGGAACCACTACGACGGTTTTTTTCTCTTTGGTTTTTCCATACACCAGATCCAGTTCAGCAAAAAATTTTGCAGAACTGGGAAACGCAACATGTACAAACAATTCACCCAGCAGAGCCTGAAACTTTTCCTGCTCCGTGTCACTGTGTTTGGTCCAATATTTTCCCAAAGCTTTTTTGCTGATCTCGGAAACATTCAACAAACTCAATGCGGATTGGGAATGCTTCTGATTATCTGCAGAAGGATCTGGCTTAATTTGACGAATTTCTCCCAAAAGCTGTTGCACAGAATCCTGTGGACCAGAACCCAGGTTTTCTGCCCAAAGCGGAGCGGCTATTAAAATTATAATGAGAACGGTACTTAAGGTTTTTTTCATATTCGTCTATGATACATTCAAGTATTGAAGAAAACTTCTACAGAACAAAACAAATCCTTTCAGACTTCAATATCCAAGGGCTGTTTTTTTTAGTAGTTCCTTGAATTATAACGCAAACCTGCCGGGCAAGTTCACTTAAAAAATATTTCTACCCATTTATTTTAAACGACTCATGGCTGAAAATTCATTCAGGAAAAAGAGATTTTTTAAGGCCCCGTATAGGGTTTTCCTGCTTACCCTGTTCCTGCTGATTTTAACCCAGAAGGCCACCGCGCAAACCAAGATCGACAAACAGTACCAGCAGGCCAAAACCCTCAAAGAGTTTGAGCAAGTCGCAGAGGATATCCAGAAAATTCTGGCGCATGAGCCTAATAAAGAGGAGTGGCAGTGGCGAATGGCCCGTTCGCATTATTCCATCGCAAAGCGGAACAAAGACACCCATCATTTTAAGCTCTGCATCGAACATAGCAGTCGGGCTTTGGAAATCAAACCAGACTCTGCTATCAGTTATTTTTTTCGAGCCTTATGTCGAGGTAAGCAGGGGGAGATGCAAGGCCTCTGGTCCAGCCTGGGAATCATCGAACCTTTTGAAGAAGATATGAAAAAAGCCCTGGAACTGGATCCGGCTATACAAAATGGTGGCCCAAACCGCGCGCTGGGCAAGCTATATCTCGAATTACCCTTTTTTCTCGGTGGCAGTACAACCCAGGCAATATATCATCTTAGAGAGGCGGTTCGCCTGGGTCCCAATCACGCAGAAAATCATCTTGGATTGGCCCAGGCTTATTACGCTAAAAATAATTTCACCGCCGCTAGAAAATCTCTTTCCACTCTACTGCGTCTGACCGATAATGTTGCGGATGATGAAGGTCTACTAAAACTCAGGACAAAAGGTCAGGAATTGATGAAAAAACTTGCCTTTGAACCCCAGGAACCATGATTAAAGAAATTAGAATTAGAAATTTTGCCATTATAGAAAATCTTGCGGTGAACTTTGATAAAGGCCTGAACGTGCTAACCGGTGAAACCGGCGCGGGTAAATCCATCATCTTAGATGCGCTGAATCTCCTGCTCGGGGGCAGAGCAGATACCGATTCCATCCGCTCTGGCGAAACCAATGCTTTTGTCGAAGCGGTTTTTGAAGTTACCGACCCCGTGACTCGAGACTTGATTCTGGATTCCGGCATAGAAATGGCGGAGGGTGAACTGCTTGTTAAACGCCAGATCTCCAACACCGGGAAAAACCGTTGCCTGCTTAATGATAGTCCTGTCACGGTTTCCACGCTGGCAAAAATAGGCGACCGTCTGGTTGATTTGCATGGTCAACACGATCACCAAACCCTGCTTCATCCCGAAGTCCATGTTGAGATTTTGGACTTGTATGGCAAATGCAAAAGTCTCCGCGAAGATTTTTCCGAGAATTTTTTAGACTACCAGGCTCAGACAAAAAAATTGCGTTCCATGAAAATGGATGAACAGGAACTATTGCAAAAACAAGAATTCCTGAGCTTTCAGCTCAAAGAAATTGATGAAGCCCATCTCTCAGAAGAGGAGGAGGAAGAAATCAAAACCGAGCGTAATAAATTGAAACACGCCGGGCAAATTCGCGAAGGCCTGCAAAAAAGCCAATCGCTATTAACCGATGAAGGTGGCTCCATAATAGAAAATCTGGGTCAGGTGTTAAAAGAGCTAGAAACGGTTCTTAATATCGACCCTGATTTATCCGAACCGGTGGAACGATCGCGCTCGGCTTTCTACGAACTGGAAGAAGTGGTGGAGTCTTTGCGCAGTTATGATCGGTCTTTGGAGTTTAATCCGAGTAGGCTGGAAGAAATTGAAGACCGACTCGCCGAGATAAGCGGACTGAAAAGAAAATATGGTAATGACATCGCAGAAATTTTCAAGCGTCGAGAAAGGATCGCCGATGAACTGGAACAGTTAGCCTCTAACGATGAAAACATGAAGGCTCTGGAAGATGAATTAAAGAAAAAAGAAAAACTCTTGTCCCAACTCGGTATACAGCTTGCTGAAAAAAGGGAAGCTGCCGCCAAGAACCTTACCCGCAGTGTCGAAAAAGAATTGAAAGAACTGAGCATGAGCAATGTCCATCTGGGGGCACATTTTGATTACCCGGCTGACGATGAAGGTTTCATCCTATTCCGGAAAAAAAGAATGAAGGCCACGCCAACCGGATTAGGCACATTGGAATTTTTGTTTTCTCCTAATCAGGGTGAAGAACTGCGGCCTCTGGCTAAAATCGCTTCAGGAGGTGAGTTGTCACGAGTGATGTTGGCTTTGAAATCTATTTTGAACGATCAGGATACCGTTCCAGTAATGATCTTCGATGAAGTGGACACCGGCATAGGAGGAAGGGTGGCAGAAAAAGTCGGAACAAAATTACAAAAAGTCGCCAGCACCAAACAGGTTTTCTGCATCACGCATCTACCGCAAATTGCAGGCATGGGGTTCTCCCATTTCCGAGTAGAAAAAGAAGTGAAAGGTAAACGCACTCGCTCCACCATCCGACAACTGGAACACGAAGAACGCGTGGAAGAACTCGCGAGAATGTCGAGCGGAGAAACCATCACCGAAGCATCCTTAGAACACGCCCGTGAAATGCTCAAGCCCGCCCACTAGGCGTGGGGCCGACTGCAATGGCTTTATCAGGCATACAAAGTGTTTACTCGGCTTAATGAACCCCTTGGAGGC
>JAJDBH010000009.1 GCA_029261455.1 Nitrospinaceae bacterium | reverse complement strand
TGAGCTCTTACCTCGCCTTTTCACCTTTGCCGCCGGCACGAAACCGGGTAGGCTGTGTATTTTCTGCGGCACTTTCCTTAAGGTCGCCCTCACTCCGCGTTACGGAGTATCCTGCCCTGTGGAGCCCGGACTTTCCTCTCTCCCGGCCATAAAGCCGAAACAGCGGTCACCCGGTTTACTTCGGCGTCGCGGGTTCAGTAACTTCTTCCCAATATAAAAAACACAAACAGCTTGCGCATTGTAGGATTGTTTCGCCAACTTTAACATTTATCACCATCTGAGGCAGAATCTGCTGGAAACATCCCTGGCAAATATTGTCTCGTAATGGAGCAACTGCTTGACCACCACGAGATTTTGCAACCTTTTCATAGCGTTGCACCATCACCTTATCAACCTGCTCCATTAATTTCTCGCGCTTGGCGATATAGACATCCAGCTCCTGTTTCATCCTGCTCAGCTCACCCTCTTTTTTCGCTTTGTACTCCTGAAAGCGAGCATCCTCTTCCTTGCAATTATTTTCGATAGCCGGGATCGCCTTGTGTTTTTCTTCAAGGACCTCCATGATCTCCAGCTCTTTATCTTCCAGGTCTGAAACCTTTTCTTTAACCGCTTCCACCTCGGAAAGAATAGCGGTGTATTCCTTGTTGGTTTTTACCGCAGGCAATTTGATTTTGATTTTCGCCATGTGGTCATTTTCACTCTGAACTTCAGACTCCATAGCCTTACGCTTATCCTGTAACGCTTTAATTTCTTCCTGGGCAGTTGCTAGGATTTTCTTTATTTCGTCTAATTCCGCACATCTGGCATCAATCTGGGTGGGTACTTCAGCGAGCAGCTTGTTGTGCTCAGCAATTTCATCATCCAGATTCTGCAGAAGAACCAATTGCTGAAGTTGAAGTTTAGGAGAAATACTCGTCATCGAATCCTCTATTTAGTAACTTGAATCTGAATGTATCACGGGCCTGAAGAAGATTGCAAATGAATCCAGTAACCCCAGATTGAGGCGTACATACAGGCTAGATGAGATTTTTTGAAGGCTTATAGAGGCTAGCCCTGGTTTCAAGCTCGTTTTCGTGAGTCCCAGAAAACCAAAAACACACTGGCTATAAAAATGGATGAATAGGTTCCAACTAGAACACCTACCAGCAAAGCAAAAGAAAAATCATGAATGATCTCTCCTCCAAAGAAAAATAAGGCAACCACCACCAGCAACGTCGTCCCAGAAGTGAGGAGTGTACGGCTCAATGTTTGGTTGATACTGGTATTGATAATATCAACAAGTGAGTTTTTTCCTTTACGGCGAAGGTTTTCTCGAATGCGGTCAAAAACAACAATGGTATCGTTCAAGGAATAACCAATAATGGTTAAAAATGCCGCAACAATCACAAGGGTAAACTCCTTATCAAAAATCGAAAAGGCTCCCATGGTGATCAGCACATCGTGGATCAGAGCAATGATCGCCGCAATGGCATACTGCAACTCAAAGCGCCAGGAAATATAAAGCACAATACCGATGATGGCGTACAAAATAGAAAGCAGAGCTTTTTCTCTCAAGTCGCGACCCACTTTTGGTCCCACCATTTCGACTCTTTCAACAGTGATATCCGCCTTATTAAAACTTTCACCCAGACTGTTGCGAACCTGAGAACCTACCGCCTCCAGCTTCTCTTCTGAACGCTGTACGCGAATGAGAATATCGCGCTTTGTCCCAAACTCCTGAATCGTGCTCTCGCCCAGACCAATAGTCTTCAATCCATCTCGAATCACTTCTATATCGGGAGCAGTTTTAAACTGCAACTGAACCAGGGTTCCACCGGAAAAATCAATGCCATACTTCAATCCACCTGACATGACCATGGATCCTAAACCTATCAGGATCATTAACGCTGAAATGGTCAGAGCCATTTTGATTTTACCCATGAAGTTGAAATGGGTTTCACTACTAATAATTTTCATAGTTTATATGCTTAATTTATCCAGTTTTCTGTGGCTCATGGTTCCGTCAAAAATAGCCCGGCTCACAAAGACTGCGGTGAACATACTAGCCGCAATTCCTATACATAAAGTAATGGCAAACCCTTTTATCGGGCCTGTACCAAACTGAAACAAAACCACCGCCGCAATGAAAGTGGTGATATTCGCATCTACAATTGTTCGAAAGGCTTTGGAAAAACCCGCTTCAATAGCGGCCCTCACCGTTTTGCCAATTCTTATTTCCTCCCGGATTCTCTCAAACACCAGCACGTTGGCATCAATCGCCATACCTACGGTCAGAATGATTCCCGCGATACCCGGCAATGTCAAAGCCGCACCAAAATAAGCCAATGCCCCTGCCAGAAGAACAATATTGAGAAACAATGCCGTCACCGCAATGATGCCGGACAATTTGTAATAAACAGCGATGAACGCCACAACAAGAAGACCACCATAAATAATTGAAGTGATTCCTTTATTAATCGAATCCTGACCTAATGACGGCCCTACCGTTCTGTTTTCAAGAATAACCACCGGAGCGGGAAGTGCACCTGCCCGAAGAATGATCGCCAAGTCTCTCGCTTCTTCTGAAGTGAATCGACCCGTGATCTGTGCCCGTCCACCAGCGATTTCATCCTGAATAACTGGAGCCGAGTACACATTGTCATCTAAAACAATAGCCAGACGTTTCTTGATATTCTCACGCGTCACCTGCTGAAAAATCATGGCCCCGACGCTGTTAAAATTCAAAGAGACATACGGTTCATTAAAATCCGAATCAAATCGAATCTCCGCGCCAGTCAAAGTTTCGCCCGTCAAAACAGTTCGCTTTATTAAAAGGAAGGGTTCTTTAGTAACTGCCCCTGTTTCCTTATTTTCTACCCTTTGATATAAAACCTCAGATTCTTCCGGGACACTTCCTGCCAGTGCCTGTTGTAAGCTGTTTTCTTCATCCAACAATTTAAATTCAAGTCGAGCCGTTTTCCCGATCAAGTTAATGGCACGTTCAGGATCTTTCACACCCGGCAACTGCACTAGAATTCGTTTTTCCCCCTGCGCCTGAATCGTTGGCTCAGAAACTCCAAACTGGTCCACTCGGTTGCGGATCGTCTCCAGTCCCTGACTCACTGCATTTTGTTCGATCTGAGTCACCTGATCCACGCTCATCTGATAGACCAGTCCAAGTCCGTCTGAATCTTCACTGACCATGCTGAAAAAAGGATATTTTTCCAATACTGTTTTAACCGGCGGCAGGTCCAGTTTATCGACCATGCGCACATTAATCTGCCTAGAAGCGAAGATGACTTTAACGCGGTCGACTTCCAAGTCTTCTTCGGTAATATCCCGTTTGATTTCATCTGCCAGCCTGTCTAGGCTTGCTTCTACCGCCTTCTCAACCTTGACCTCAAGCACCAGATGCATCCCACCCTGTAGATCAAGTCCCAGGGAAATTTTTTCTTTCAAGGGATACGCCAGCCATACCGCGCCCAGTACCACAGCGAGTATCAAAGGAATTTTCCACTTAAGATCCTTATACATTATTCAGGGCCTCTATATCTCAATTTAATCTTTCTTCCCGCCGATAGAAGAACGGTTGATTTTGACGCGGACATTGTCAGCAATTTGCAACATGACCGTATCATCTTTTAGTTTCTTAATAGTTCCGTGAATGCCACTCAAGGTCACAACTGTATCGCCTTCTTTTAGCTCCTCGACCATTTTGCGCGCTTCCTGCTGTTTTTTCTGTTGCGGACGAATGAGCACAAAGTAGAAGATCATGAACATCATGATCATCGGCGGCAATAATGCCAATAAACTTCCTCCCCCCTCTGCTCCATCCTGAGGCGGGGCCATGGCAAATGCTAAATCAAGCATAATAACTTTCCTGAAAAGAGAAATAATATATAATTCAAAGGCTTAGCTTCTATCAAATCCTACCTCGTTTGTCAAACCCCCACCCCTTGCAGGGGAAGCAAATAGCAATGGCCCATCAAGCCGAGACAACTCTTTGCCAGCCAAACAGAGCTATTACAAACTGGCCTCACGACTGGTGAGGTTAGTAGAACTTGTCCCTCTTGACGCCTGCTTCGTTAGTGAGCTCATAATAGAGAGTGTGGAACTCTTCGGTAGTCAGTTTGGGATCGCGCAACTTCGCAAGCTCTTCCGGATTGATAGAAACCTCTGAATCCTCATCCCAAGCGGAGGTAGCGATGGCTACGTAATTCGGCGGATTAAGCGGACGTAAAATCAGCGTGTCCACCTTGTCATTATATTTTAGTGCAATATCAATCGCCATACGTGCGTCTTCAGCACTGACAGCACTGCCAATGGCGATATTCGTCGGAGGGTGTCCATTGCCGCGTCTCCAGAACTGGATCGTATGATTCAACACTTTAAGAGACTTGGATTTCAAAAAACCCTTAATCTGCCTTTTCTGTTTTTTATGTTTATGCGCCAACCAAATTTCTATAGTGCAAATCGTCTTTTTAGAGGTGTCACAAGGAGGTTTATACTCAGGCCCCGGGAATAAGAATTCCTTCGACACCGCCAGAGCAGACCCGCTCAACATTACCCAAATTCCCAACAAACCTACTACCAAAATCAATAACCGTTTCATCTTTGCTCCTGTTTCTGATTCCAATTCTACGAATGAGGGCCATTGTAATGCATTTATTCCATATTAGTGAAAAAATACCTGCCCAGCCCAGATCACCATCCTCACCATAAAAAGCTTTACACTCAATATTTAAATCGCAAATCTGGTTTTACAAAAAAAAGCATTTTAAAATCGGGAAACATCATAACCCTATATTTTTTAAAGGTCTAAATTTATTATGCTTGCTGGCATAAAAATTGCTTTGTTTGAAGTGGTTAAACAAATGATTTAACCGAACTTTATTTTTTTTTGGTGGTTGCTTTTGTATGAATAGAGATATGGATGAAGCCAGTCCTCGACAACTAAAAAATTTAACGATTTTTGCCTTCTTCATCCTGGGTGTCCTGATATCAATTGCCATATTTGGAGTGCGCCAAGTGGAGCAGGAAACAAAAGTTAACCTGGCCGCACAATTACAGTCAAATTTAAACTCCAATATATCCACCCTGAAGTATTGGTTTAAAGAAAAGAAGTTGGACGCGGAAGTCATTTCGGCTGAACCCTTGGTACATGAAAAAATTATCGAACTATTGCACCTTGATTCATTAAATAAGTCTCCTGAGGAGGTAATCGCCTCATCAGAACTCAGATGGTTACGCAATCACCTTGGTTCG
>JAJDBH010000008.1 GCA_029261455.1 Nitrospinaceae bacterium | reverse complement strand
AATGTAGTTATCCCCAATCATGCAGATTTGTGCAGGGTTTTCCAGTTTAAGAAACCGGGTCATGGCCATAAGAAACCCCTCGGGATCCGGCTTGGCTGGGACCTCGGAGACCACCGGGATGCCGGGGAATTGGTGGAAACGGTCCTCCCGGGCATTTGTGTATATTGCCACCTTGATCCCGGATTTCTTCATCATTAAGACATGAGCGACAACGGAATCGCTGTATTCTCTGGCGTGGTCCGGGCCGAGGGTACCGTCGGCATCGACAAGAACGCCCAAAATGCCATCGGATTTCAGACGCTCAATGGGCACATCCTCAAAGCGTGAAACAGCGAGATAAGTGGTCATCGATTCCGGTTGAATCATCAGCGAAATAAAACGCTTCAACTTAACCCACTTCAATCCAGAGCGATCCGACATGTTTTAAATTTCCAAATATGAAACAAGATGAATATGGTTAAAGGCCAAAAGGCTACTGAACCAAAACCACCAGTACCATATTGATTTTAAGTCACTTTTGCAACAATTGAGCATTGCTCTGCAATACTGTTCGGGTATTTCTGAATATATATTTTAACCCTATGTCTGTCAGGCAATTTTACGCTCCAATTAAAACAGTCTGGTTATGAAATAAATCGTGGCCTAATCTTTTTTTGAATGGCCTAAAAGGGTCCTTAGGTATTTTGACAGGTATACAGGATAGGCATTATAGTATAGGCGGCTGTATGGGAGATCAGGATAAATGGGAGGATAAGCTTTGATAAATACAACGACACGATGTAAATCACTTTGTCTGGTTAGCTTTGTGTTTGTGGTTGCGATTTTTATTGCAGGACAGGCCCAGGGCCAGTCGGTTGGAAAATCCGGTAAGAACTGGAAGGTTAACTTTAATGTTTCCGCAGCCTACGAAGATAATATTACTCAGAACCCAACACGAGGCGCGCCTCTCTTCCTCCTGGATTCCGACACCTCATTCAATTACTCCGGGTCCGCACAGTACCTGCACTCTTTTAACGATAAGTGGAGTCTGCTGGCAGATTACGAGCTCGATCAAACCGTTTACTTTGATCTGGGACAATACGACCTGCTTTCCAATTCATGGGGGCTCAAGCCGAAATACAAGATCAGCCCGAATGCCTTCATAGAACTGCAATACATGTATATGTGGAATGTGGTTGGCGGCAACAGTTTCAACGGAGTGAACTATGTCTCTCCCAGCTATACGCGTTCATTTGGCGAGTGGGGCATTTCGAATGTCCGCTTCTTCTATTCCAACACAGACAACTTTCAGAATCAGGCCCGCGATGCCGACGAGTTCGGCGGCTCCCTCACGCATATTTATATTTTTTCAGGGACCAGTAATTACGTAGGGGCAGGCTACGATATTTCCGATGAAGATACATCGGGAAGATTTGACCGTATGACTCACGGGTTCAAATTATTGGGGCGCTACCAACTGCCAATGGGCATTACCTTCAAAGGGCAATACAAGTTTAATCTGCGAGACTATGACACCTTTGCCGCGACCACACCTGGTGCTATCCGTGGTGACGATCAACATAACTACACGTTTGAGCTTTCGAAGGTCATTGCGAGCAAAGCCTTCTTCCTGAATGATCTGACAGGAACGATTTTCTGGAAGCGGCAGACCAACGATTCCAATCTTGTGTTCCGCGAATACAGAACGAACCGAATCATGATCGGCCTGTCAGCTGATTTTTAATCAATTTTAAAAGAGACCATTTATGATGCGAGACAATTCTTTCATGAAAAACATGCGTCTATATTCAATCCTGATGTTAGGGATGTGCTTGGTTGTCGGGGGAGCCCTTTTTGATGTTGTTCACGCTCAAAATTCTACCGAAGTTGAAAGGTCTCTCGATAGAACGAAAAGAGCGATCAACAACCAGGAAAGGAAAGTTGAAGACACCAGGAAAGAATTAAAAGCAAATAAGACCTGGCTGAAAAATGCCAGGGGCCGATATGATGACAACAGGCTTTCGAGACGTTATAACCCCGAAAGCGAAAGTATCGCAAACGCAACGAATCGGTCATTTGATGATGTGATCCGAGCTGAAAATGCTGTGAAGAAAACGGAAAAGAGGCTCAAGGAAGAAGAGACGGTATTGCATACTTTGGAAATTGAAAAAGCGAAGCTGGAGGGAGAAATAAAGAAAGCTAAGAATAAAAAAAGAAAGGCTCCTTCTCTTGATGAAGTGATCCAGGCGGGAACAATCCCGGGTTTTTTAGATATTTTGAATAGTGCTAATAGGAATAAATATAAGAACAAGGCTTCCGAGAGCAATAAAGAAGACAGGTCGATTGAGAGTGAAAGTAAAGGGGGAGTGATAAAGGAGCCTGGTATTTCGCATTCATCTCCTCCAAGTATGTCCTATCCATAGGGGGAACTTGGAAAGCAAAGGTGTTCTTTTCATTTCTGATTACAAAATGGGGTAGGGCAATTGTATGTTATTGATTGCCCCAATGCTGCAGGCCGCACAACTCCTCACTCAGCCGCCACAATCGTTCCTGATTCTCAACGCTGTACGATAATTTCGAACTTTTTCCTGCCTTCTTTTTTGTAAAGTATTTTCCAGTTAATTCTTCCGCATCATCTGACTCTGCAAGGTATATCTGTGTTTGTGCTCCCTTTTCAGGGGTGATGTAGAAAATCGGGCGCGCAATGGCCTTGCTTACTTTATAAATAAAAGATCCTTCCCTTCCGAAGCCTGTGTTTACGACCCCTGGGTGAAGGCAATTAACGGTGACCCCTGTACCTTGCAATCGACGCTCCAGAGCATAGGTGAACATCACGTTGGCGAGTTTCGACTGGTAGTAGGCTGGAAGTGAGCGATAGTTTTTCTCCATAAATATATCGTCGAAGTCGATTGTTCCCCACGCGTGGACCATGGACGAGACATTGATGATTCGGGCGGGTGTTGATTTCTTTAGTCGGTCGATCAACAGGCGGGTCAGGAGAAAATATGCGAGATGATTGGTTGCAAATGTTGTCTCATAGCCGTCCATGGTTTCTCGACGATCCCCAAGCAGAACCCCGGCGTTGTTCATGAGAATATCAAGACGCGAATGGTTGTTTAGAATGTGTTCGCTCAAACGGCGGACATCATCCATTGAGCTTAAGTCCGCCGAGTAGGCATGCAGGTTCGGGTTTTCGGTTTTCGCAGAAATTTCATCCCGCGCGGTACGTGCTTTGTCCTGACTCCTGCAAACGAGTAAAACCTCTGCTCCCTGTCCCGCAAGTGTTTCGGCACTGACCCGGCCCAATCCGGAATTGGCGCCGGTTATGAGGATTGTTTTATTTTGCATGGTAGTCAGACGGAATCAGTGTGATGAAGGGCGGCTGTTTATTTAACAAAAAAAAGCCCGCAACCTTATTTAAAAGGTGCGGGCTGAATAAAAACAAGAATTACTTTAATTTTGCATTGAGGCTGATTTCAGGACCAGCCAACGCTTTGGATACCGGGCATCCGTTTTTGGCAGCTTCCGCCAGCTCGTTGAACTTGGCATCATCAATACCTGGAATTTCCGCTTCCATATCCAGTTCAATTTTGGTGATGGCGAAACCATCGTCGACTTTTTCAAGATGTGCCGTAGCAGTAGTC
>JAJDBH010000007.1 GCA_029261455.1 Nitrospinaceae bacterium | reverse complement strand
GGGTAGTACGGGTATAACTTCCCATCGTTGAATCATAAGAGATTACTGGCAGGGAAAAACAGGCTCGCGACCCTTGGGCTTGGGTTCCTGTGGTGATCGAAGTGAGTTTTTAAAAGTAATTTTGTAATTACACGATTACAGCATCACATCTATATCATCGGGAAATTATCATCATCTGATTTGAGTTTAAGTCTTGCCTCTTCTTTTTCATCATATGCTTCAAGAAACATTTCAATCGTTTGTTCTTCTGTTAGATTTACAGGTTTGCTTGATGGATTACTTTTAAATACCCTGTCAATAACTCCCATTATTATTTTCATATTGTCATCTAAAGCATTATCTTTTCTGTATTGATTTAAGTATTCTTGAACTTCTTTAATAGCGTCAGGTTTTGTAAGTGACGTTAAATTAAATATAGCGTTGTGCCATTCAAATATATCCTCTATCTCCTCATATTCAGAAACCCAACCACCTACCCAATCATCAATATTTTTAATGCTAGTTATTCTAAAATCAGGAGCATTGTTTAACCTTTTTAATTGCTGGGTTATACCTAAAATATGCTCTTCATTTACACCAATCGAAATATCTGATTGTTCTTGATATAACTTCCACTTGTCCCAAACCGAAGCATTTGCCAACCATTCTTCTCCTTGCTTTTCTATCTGCTTTTCTATGTGTGCCACAACAACAGCACTTTTCATCATTGATCCATACATCACTTCAAAGGGAACATCTCTATTAATTGCGAGTTTATCAATAACACTTTTAGCCAGGTACCCTGACATCGCATAATCAATTTCATCTCGGGATAAAGAGATACTCAATGCTTCACCCTCTTTAAATGCATCTGATGGTTGATAAACATAATCAACGGGTGTTTCATATTCATCAGATAAATTTTCTATAAGAACGGGAGTCCTGACAACTACCCTATAATTTTGTCCCATATCAATACTTAAGTAGTTTTAATGATTTATAATTTTGAAATTTTTCATATCTAATTCTATCGACTCGTCAGTCGTCATTCCAATCAAGGTTTCTATATCTTTCAAACCATTTTGTCTTCAACCATTCGTTGAAGTCTTCACCATCACCGCCAAACTTTATCGCCTCAAAGTTTATGTCTCCACACCATGTTTTATAAGATCGTCTAATCCATACATCCCACTTAGGTAACTTTATCTTCCAATCTTTAACAAGGTTTTCCTTATCTTCTTCGTAAGAGTAGAATTTAGGTTCCACTTTCATCTCGAATGATTCTGCTATTTCATCTAACGATAAATCCTCCAACATAAAATCTACCAAATCTTGACCCATCTTTTGTTTTTGTTGTTCATTCATTTGTCATCCTGATTCATGCTTGTCATGCTGAGGCTCTCGAAGCACGAAGGGACCCTCAACAAAGTTTAATTTGAAAATCACATGAGTTGAGATCATGTGTGCGTTTATAATACCCCCAACCTTTGAATTTATGCCCCGAAGGTGTATGTGATATCTCCAACCTTAATTTCATGCCCGGTACAGGTACGTGGTATCTGACACCTATGACTACGTGCCTCGAAGGGGCATAACGAGCCGATCTTTGAATTTTAAGGGATTTGCTGGTAGGGGAAAAGCTGAATTATGCAGAAGAACTTTCAAAAAAGCCCTGATGAAAATCACCTGGAAAGATTGGGGTGCACAACGACAAGCCGTAGTCGTTGAATATTTCCCAAAAAAATAAACCCATCAAAATTTTCCATTAGGCATCGTGCTACGGAGGTCTATGTGTGATATCACCAACCCTTGAATTCATGCCCCTTAGAGGTAATATTCTTTCTTAACCTTCGCGCCTTACAGGGTGACTCACTATCAATAGTGGACTTGCCCCCTTTATTTATCCCTTTACTTTATTGATCGGGTATGAAAATAAGCTTGGTCGGCCCAACTGGACCTCTTAAGCGGTGAATCCTAGATGGATTGTGTCGATCACTTATTAGGGGTTTATTTTGATCTGTGACTAGAAGAAAGCCTTTCCAATCACTGAACTCGAATCTAGCCAATCCTTCCCAATTGCTGGTTTCAAATTTTTTGAAATCATTACTGTGAGATTTACAGCAATTTGATTTTTCTTCACATCTAGCAATAGGTTTTAATGGGAAATTGATAATATATCCCGTTTCTTTAAAATTAGACCCAGAAAAATTAACTTGTGCTAATCTTTCTATGCAAATTTGATCATTTGCTTTGGGGTTGGGCCAATCTCCATGGCTGGTTTCATTAATTACCCAAAAATTATTATTTTGATCTAAACGGGTCGCATCAGCTACCCGGTGATTCAAATGTACTTTGCCTGAAAAACCTATTTCATTAATGTCATCATCGAATTTTTTTACTATGGCCCTATCTTTATAGTTTCTACGCTTATAAAAACCATTAATTTCTGGAATTGCAATGACACCCTCTTCAATAGCGAGTAAGGTTTCGAACCCTTTATTGTGTATGCCCATTGTTGAGAATTCTGTTTTTTTTGATACAGTTATTGTCTCACTATTAATTTCAAATATTCCTTTTAAGAGAACATTATGCGTATCAGTTTTTTCAATTAATAAATAAATTAATTCATGAGAATTATCTAGTGGCTTTGTTGCAATTGCTTCAAAGTCGCGTAATTCTAAGTCTCCAAGAATTTGAGAATTTTCCTCAATAGTTATAGTACTGGTCGCAATAGGACCGCTCCCAACAGACGACTCAGAATCTTTCAAACAATCATCGATAGCATTTTGATCTATTCGATAAATTATCGGTGAATCTTCCTGCAACAAAACTATTTTAGATCTGATCTTTGTCATTCCTGATATTTGAGAAGTTTCCAACTCAAGAGTTGGTGGTAACTTAATTTCATAATACTTAAAAGGTCTGGATCCTTCTGTTAAGACTTCCCTGCTACAATTTTGACCTGAGGCAAGCTGCGTTAGAAAAAATAAGAACCAGAAAAAAACTCCTGAACATAGTTGAAGATTTCTTTTTATAGTAAAGTTCGTAATTTTCATTTAAACCCCTTCCTGGTTTCAATTGCTATAAAATTTCTCGCACAGCAGATCTTACCTGAAATATCCCACCAACTATATCTTAAAAACAATTGAGTTGACCTTTCCTGAAAAATTATGCTATTTATAGTGTTCATTATTGCTATCAATAGTCTGTCGATTAATAGTCATCATTTGGGCTACTTTGTCCGCATGAAGAAACGACGAACTCCACAAAACAAGCTGGGTGAAGTAGTTCGGCAGGAGAGAAATCGATTAGGATACTCTCAGGAACAGTTTGCGGAACAGGTCGGGTTTCACAGAACCTATATCGGGCATGTGGAACGAGGGGAAAAGAATATTACCCTGGGTGGCTTGCTGAAAATTGCCAAAGCTTTCAAACTCTCCGGTGCAAAACTTCTGGAACAAGCCGGCCTCTAAAAACCCCGGTTTACAATGAACGTGGGGTGGCCCTGTTAACAGTTGTTTTATTGCTCGCCTTGATAGCTGGCCCTATCCTTTTTACTGCTGACTCAACTCCAAACACTTTTACCCACCAATACTTGATGGCGGTCATTTTGGCGCAAGCCAAATTGCTTGAGCTTGATATTCAAAAATTTCCTGCGGTGTCTTATAGCGGAGACTTGGAAAACGGATTCGACTGGAACCTGAAACTGATTCATTATTCCGTTTCAAAGAAAGTTGCTTGTCATGACGAGAGTCAGAAAGAGCCAGGAAAAATCAGCTGATTTATGCAGAGGAACTTTCAAAAAAGCCCTGATGAAAATCACCTGGAAAGATTGAGGTGCACAACGACAAGCCGTAGTCGTCGAATATTTCCAAAAAAATAAACCCATCAACCGTCGGGGTAACATGGGTAATCATGTATCGAGCCTATCGGTGAATTTTAAAAGGTTAACTTATAGTCAAGAATAGACTTGACCCCTTTAACTTTAATCAGCAGGTTCATCTATGTTTTCACTCAACTGGTCAAAAACTCCAACGGCGATGGCTCTCTCATAAAAACCAATTTCGATGAGGCTCAGTCGTCTACTCGGTGAACTCTCCGCTACTAGCCCCTTCGGGGCACGATCCTTCGAGAGCCTCAGGATGACTGTGTTGGGGATATTGCAGACACGATGAACCAGATTACTGGCTGACCAACGAGACGGTTCCACCCCCTATTGAAGAGGTCATTGCTCAGGCGGCGGAATTTCTTGCCGACCCTAACTTCTTCATCGCTGAAATTTCTGGAATTATTAGTGCGTTGGTGGAACTACAATCCGTTTGCCACCAGAGGGGTGACAAGCATGACAGATGATCTGTTATTTGCGACTCTCGCTAGAGAGTGCCGAAGAGAAGACTCGAACTTCCACACCCTTTCGGGCACATGAACCTAAAAACTCAAAGCAAATGAAACCTTCATAAAAAGCTCTATTCCTGGATTGATTCAATTAGTTCTTCCGCATGAGTTCTTCTATTTGGACTCAAATATTTGTTATCCAAACCAAAGGCTAAATTTTCTATGCTTTTTGCCACGTGTTTTTTATTTATGCGAGAGGATTTACCCAAACTGGTTTTAAAAAGCATAGCTCCCAGCGCATACCTGACACTTGCATTGGCCTCTGTATTTTTCCTTTTTTCGCAAAATGCTTCTGCTTCATCTATTACCTTTTGCAATGGGATTCCATTCCTGTGGTAAAGCAGGTGAGCAATTTCCGGACAAGTAAAAAACTCATATAGTTCTCTATAATCACTGCTTCCAGGCATAGATTCTTTAATATTTATAGTGAGGAAATTGGAGGTTAAGACTGATTGGTCCGGAAGAATAAAAATGGCCTGGAGTATATGCTCACCTGGCATTCCAAATGTATATCCCCCGGACTGTCCGAAGATACTTATATCTCTATGAAAAGGGTGATTTGCTCCAATAGTTATCGTTCCGAAATTATCACAATATATTCGAGGCGATCGATACTTGAAACGAGTTCCATCGGGGCACTCAATCCAAATTTGGAAACAATCGTACCCAGGATCAATTTTATCTGGAATTTGAACACTTTTTTCACTTCTTTTATTTTTCGATTTAATGAAAATTTCCAATTCAACCGGCTCAAAATTCCAGAATTCGGTTTGAGACATACTAATTTCTAATTTTAAATCCAATTTGGAACAAGGTTTATTGGTAGGGTTTGTGTCCTTTGGACCAAGTCCGCCTCTTCGACCAAACCGGCTTCCACCGGGCCACACGTATGAAGAAGTTTCACATTTACTGAGAAAATGGCGGTGTTGTAATTGGAAATTTAAAGCAGATGGAGGATGAACTCGGCTCTTTTTACTGGAGGACATAAATGATGCGGGGGTTTTCTTATGCCACAAATTAAAAACATGGCCCAATTCATGTATGGCTGTGAAGATCGATTCAATTTTATATTCTTTTGTATCTCTTCCTCTAAGTCGACCAATAGCATCCAGAAAAACCGCGCATCCCTCTCGTGGAACTCCAGTATATTTTTTACTCAGTCTTTTTAGCCCTCTTATATTGAAGCCTAAATCAAACATCAGCCCCAAGGCTTTGGGATGTCTATTCAGCTTGTCTGCAAAAATTAATCCAATGCGATTCACCGAACGCTTTTGATTAGAATTCAAAAGCATTCGACTAAGAGCCTTGTTTAGAGCAAAAGCATCGGTAGGAACTGAGTTTGGAATTCTTGCAGCGCTTATACGAGTTGATTCATCTACTCGAAGAGCAATACCAGGGTTTCCATTTTCATCTTGGGATCCCAAGTCGAAAAAACGGCCAATAGGTTGCCCCATTATAGCTAAGGGCTGAACCGGCAATTGCAAATCAGGACGAAGCAAACCAACAAAACATGTGATTGTCTTAGCCATATTTACCAAAATTCCAAAATAATAAGGTTTTTATCAAAGCCTCTATTTAAACTTATCAAGTTAAGCTGGGAAACAAATCAATGAAAACTATTTTATGACAATAAATTTAATTCTACTGTTACCTCCCTTTTGGCTTTCACCAGCATTATTGATCCATTGCAAAATAATTGTGTAGTCACCTATGGGTAATTTTTTCTTAAATGAAATGGTGGCATTCTTATTATCAAAACCCAATTGAATATCAGCCCTTTCAATTAAATTAGAAAACCGTTCATTATTTGCTCCATCTCTAAAGACTAATCCACTCTGGTTATCGATAGCTTTTATCTCTTTTGAAAAATTGACGGTGATTGTAGGTACTTCATCGGATTTAAACTCCAATTTTTCCGTTACCGTTGCTTTCACTACCTGGGCGGAGTCGTCATCCTCATCTTGATCATCCGAATCTTCTTTTGCCTTAGGAAGGGTTGCAACTTCAAAAGCAGGTTGCTTTTGCCCATTCACAGATACAGCGACCAATTTCACTATTTCTTTTCCTGACTCATCGAAGTAGTCCTGAACTTGATATAAAACAGGGCCCCAAGCCTTTTTCTTGTCAGGTGTATCTCCTGGCGAGTCATCACCCTCTGCAATATTGAATGCTGATGAGTAATCGCTGTATTGTTCTTTAATCAAAGCTAAATCGTCTTCAAGAAAACCAAGTTTCGCCTCCAGAGTTTTGATCGCCAATTCTTTTTGGATTTTCGTTTTTTCATCAAGAGTTCCTGATTCAATTAAATGTTCCAATTCCAATATGGCAAGAAATAATTCCCTTTCCTTTTCCGTTACTGCTGTTTCGGCAGTTTTGACCGCTGTTTTAGCTGCATTCAGTTTTTGTTTGTTCTCAGTTTCTGCATCATCCTTTTCCTTTTTCCGTTTATCAATTTTCTCTTTAAATAGTGCTGCCCCTTGTTTTATCAGTTCGACAGCCACAGCATCACTCTTTGCCACCCAATTTACCTGTTTAAGAAGCTCTTGATGAGAATCATCCCGCTTGACCTCCAAAGTAAGGCTTCCCATAAAAGTTTGGCCGCCAATCGTATAAGCTTGGGATTCATCCGGTATATACTCAGGTGTAACGGTAAAAGTACCGTCCCCATTGGAATTTGGTTTTACTTTAATAAATGTTTGAGGAAGGTTATAACGCTGCCCTTCCTCATCTCCATCAACAACCTTTTCTGCTTTGACAATGGTTATACAACCCGCAGCCAAAAAGGGTAAAAGAAGAAATGTGGCGAACTTAATATAATTTGTAGTCATGTTATTTCCCCTCCCCTTTTTTCCCCTGAGGCAAAGTAGCTGCATCTTGAGGTAATAGTGTAATATTAATAGGTGTGTCTCCCTTGCCACCTATAAACTTAACATCGGTTCCCTTCACCACAATTTTATATATATGCGGAGGCGGAACCTGATATTCATTTTTTTCTACTTCCTTTGGCTCATTCAAAGCTTTGATCAGGGCTGAGCCTATAGTGCCTATTGCTTCTACCAATTGTTTGGGAACAGCAGTGGCATCGGCAATATCTTTAGTACCTGTTAGCATTCCATTTTTAAAATCCATCGTCGAATTGATATCCGCCATTACGGAGGTGGGGTTTGCAGCCATTTTTTTATGGGGGTCTGGTAAATACAAAATTTCTGTCTCAATCCCTCCCTTGGTATTGGAATAAACCAGAAGATATGGAGAAGCCCTAAGATATCTAATTCCGTTTACTTCTTTGTCATGTTCTTCGTTTTTGATCGGTATATGGGCGACACCCGCACATCCCGTTATCACAACAAAATAAAAAAAAGCGAACACGTAAGTATATTTTGTTGCTTTTAAATTAATCGACATAAGGTTTCTCCAATTTTATTTCGAGTGAATACGGAATATTTGAAATTTTATGTTCCCTGATTATTTAAGCTAAGGATTTTGACATTCCAATAATTTTCCGTCAACTTAAATTTTTTTATCTGTATTATCAATAATTTAGTCTTACTTCTTTTTTCAGAATTATAGATATGCACTCTAAAAAGTTAATTTTATTAATTCGATGATAGCCAGCTTGGGTGAGGTTTATATCAAATTGAATTCCACATGGAACCAGTATAAATATCCGATCATGTTTTTTGCATTGGCTACGAGACGTATATGAGGTTGTTGAAGATGGCGAACAGAATCTTGAGTCGGAAGGCGCTGACTTTGAAAGGGTCAGAAATAGGGCAGGTCCACTGTAGACGGTGAGCAGAAATATTCTGCCAACGGAAAGGTAAAGCTTTCTAGCCTACAAGGTATTCAGAATGACTCAGGGTGACAAGCATTACAGATGATCCTTCGAGTACCCCTCCTGGGCATGAAGTCTAATGTTGGGGGATATCACATGCCTCAGGATGACAGGTCAGGGGAAATATCAGTGTCTGATAAATTTTTTCTTTTATTTGCGACTCTCGCTAGAGAGTGCCGAAGAGAAGACTCGAACTTCCACACCCTTTCGGGCACATGAACCTGAATCATGCGCGTCTACCAATTCCGCCACTTCGGCATACATCTGTCACTTTTGAAGCCGCATTATAACAAATGAAACTTAAATGTCTATTCATCACTAAAAGATCATTTATTCATTGTTTCCGGGTGTTCCAGTTTGGCTTCGGCTTCTTCTTCGGCTTTCATCAAAGCCTGTACTGACATATGGTCTTTGAAAACAAAGAACAGTCCCCCGCCAATCAGCACTATAAAACCTACCGCCCAGGCAACCATGCCGAAACTAACAGCCGTGACTTCTGCTTCGCCTCTGATTTCATGAAGGGCGATCAAGACCCCCGCGTTGAAGGACCCCAAAAAGGCCGGGGTAGGGAGTATCGTTATCAATACACAAATCATGACGGTTAATAACAATAGGGATTCCAGGGTTTTGTCTTGCAGGTCAAAAGCAAAGTACAGGGGGTAATAGGCCGCAACCAAACAAAACCATGTTAAAGCCGAAAAAAATATAATCTTTGCAAGAGCACTGGGCTCTTTAACTATTTTGCATCCCAGGGCGAACTCCCCCACCATGAAAAAAATCTTCTCCCTCCATTTATCGGGAAGAGGTTTTGCGAGCCAGCATATACAGGAGTTAACCCATTTCTCCCTGTAGGCCAACAGAAACATAAAGCACAGCAAACCGATAACCACTATTGCGCAAAACTTGCCAAACCCTGCCACCATGATTTGAACCGACATTCCGGAAAAAGTAAGTTGCGGGTCGAACATATCCACTTTAACCACAAAGACCCATACGAACAGCATCAACAAAATGATCAGGTCAAACAAACGCTCCACAATAATGGTAGAAAAAGCCCCCGCAAAGGTGATGCCATGTTTTTTCCCCACCAGATAAGCTCTGAGAAACTCGCCTGCCCGCGCTGGCAGGACGTTCCCCATAAACCCGATCATAAGTGGTGCGTAAATGCCACTAATCGGAATTTGTTTGAACGGGCGAAGCAGAACCTGCCAACGGTAGGCGCGGCTCACATAGCTTAAAAGTGTAAGCCCGATTGCCGGAAGTATATAAATAAGATTTATGTCATTGAAGGAGGAGGCCAGCTCATCCATCGAAATATTGCGCAAGGTGTAGTAAAGCGCACCCACCGCAATGGCTACTCCTATCAATAATTGACGAGCTTTTTTCAAATTGTCTTCCCCAGTATTTTTTTGGCTTTATCAATATCCTGATTAATCTGAACGACTAAATCGTCGGCGGACTTGAAGGTTATTTCACTGCGGATTCGCGCTATGAACTGAACATCGATTTCTTTGTTATAGATCACTTTGTTAAAATCAAAAATATGCACTTCGACACTCAACCGGTCGCGGTTAAAGGTTGGGTTGAACCCAATATTCGCCACCCCGTCATGGGACTCGTTTTCATAGACTACCCGGACGGCATACACCCCTGTACCCGGTATCTGCACCTTGCTGGTGTCAATATTGGCAGTCGGGAATCCGATGGCCTGCCCGGTTTTATAACCAGCAACAACCGGACCTATGATGGAATAATCCCGACCTAGAAACTGGCTGGCTGTTTCTATCTGCCCAGCCTCTATCAACTCCCGCACATGCGAACTACTCACTGTGTGCCCGTCGAGCTTGAAGGGTTCCACCACATGAACCTGAAAGCCAAACTCTTCGCCCATCTTTTTAAGGTAAGGGATCGTCCCTTCTCTGCCACGACCAAAGGCATAGTCGAACCCGACCACGACCTCCTTCACGGCTATTTTTTCAAAAAGAATATTTTTAGAAAAATCACGCGGTTGCTGGTCGGCGAATTTCCGGGTGAAATCAGCACAAATGACCATGTTTATTCCGAAAGACTCGATCAACTCCATCTTTTTCTTAAAATGGGTCAGCATTGGGGGCACTTTTTCCGGCGCGATGATCTTTAGGGGATGTGGCTCGAAGGTGAACGCAATAGAAGTGCCATCATGCGCCAAAGCCAACTCTGCCGCTTTGCGAAACAGAGTTTGATGACCCACATGCACGCCGTCAAAATTCCCTATCGCCATTACAGGGTAGGGAATTGACTCGGTTATATTATTTGTTCCTCTAATAATTCTCATAAATTGGCCCTATACTACCCCATCTATTATTCAAGGTCCGCAAGAAATCATCCCAGAAACCCTCGTCGGATGCATTTGCTCATGTAATCTGCTAGAATGAGTCTTCTCAGGACAAGACTATGGAGCGCACAAATGTTTGATATCGGATTTTTTGAGCTGATGATTATAATGGGTATCGCCGTTGTGGTGATTGGCCCGCAAAACCTGCCTAAACTTGCAAAAGCCATTGGTAAAGGTTGGGGTGAATTCCAAAGAACTTTCAGTGGCCTGAAACAAGAGGTCATGGATGAGGCGGAAGGGATTAAACAATCCGTCAACATTGATGCTCTGGAACAGGATATTAGCTCTGCCACTAAAATTGATGTGGATATCAACCTTTCAGATGCCGACCTTGATATTGCTGGTGACTTGAGAAAAAAATCCGATTAAGCGTCGGGCCAAATGAGTACCTGCCCCACTACCGACCAGGGTTCCTTATGCAATGATCAGCACTGTATCGTTCCACCCTTTCATTTCCCATTTTTCTCCCGCCTTATTTGTCGCCGGATTACTCCTGCTTTTTTTAGCCCATAAAAGAAATGATGAAAAATTAAAATCTGCCGGGGCTTTTAACCTGAGCCTGGGACTGTTTGCCGCTGTGATTGCAGACTTTTCTGGCATGGTCTCTGTCGACATTAACTTGCGCTCCGTCGTCGAAATTGAGGGGCATCAAGGTTATGCCTTTTTGTTCACCATTCTCTACGGATTCTCTGCCGGCTACGCCTACACCAACACCTTCAGCAGAACCGCAGTTGGGTTTTATCTAGCAGGGCTTCTGGCAATGGGTATCACTCTGTTTTCAGGCAACCGACTGGTCTTTTTAGCCAATATTTTTTAAAGATCTCTTAGCGTGTGGTAACTCCGAAGCGATGGACCAGTTCTCCACCGAAATAACCTGTAGTGAGAACGCAAACTCCGCCCACAGCGATGATCAATAAATACAAAATCCTGCCCCAGGGTTTGCGACAATATCTGGCAACGAGCATGGCCGAAATAAATACTCCGGCAGTGACGAAGGCAAACTTCATGTGGCTGGATAAAAAATCTCTGAACTTTTCCGTGGTCTCGAGGCTGATCATGCCGAGAAACCCCACTAACAGAACTGGGAACAGGCACCAGAATCCGAAGCGAATGTTGAACCGTCCCGCAGTTTCAACCACCTCATCTTTACGAAGAGCGCCATAAATTTCAAACACCACTCCACTGGTTAACAAACCTACTGGAAAGTGAACGATCATGGGATGAAGTTTGGAGAAAAAAGTCAGGAGCCCCATTTATCTTTTCTTACGGGTTTTTCTACGGCGATCAATTTCTGCCAGAATGATTCCGGCTGCGACCGATACGTTAAGGGATTGCAGGGAACCTTTGCCGGGAACCCGAACCACCTTATCGCACTTTTGTTTGACTCGGGCTGAGAGCCCTGTCTGCTCATTTCCCATCACCACCACAGCGGGAAATTTGATATCAGCATCAAACAAGGTTTCTTTCGCACTTGAATCCGCACCGATTACAAACCATCCCTGTTCTCTGCAATCTCTTAGCGCAGAAGGCAGGTCACTACTGGTGAAGACAGGAACTTCTTCCAGTCCTCCTTCGGCCATTCTCGCGGCAGAAGAGGGAATCACTGAAGCCTTTCCTGCACCGGGAATTATTAAACCTTCCACACCAAAAAAAGCACAGGTCCGTAAAATTGCGCCCTGATTATGTGGGTTATCAATACTGTCTAACGCCACGACCAACCCCTTGTCTGGCATTTTTCCGCGGATCAGTCGATGCGCAGATTCCGGCAGGAGAGGCTTGACGACCATGATCACGCCTTCATGGTGAACGCCTGCGGCGACTTTATTGAGAGACTCCTGATCCAACTGGCGAAAAGGAAGTTTTCTTTCAGAGCAATAAGCTTTGACATCCTTCAACTCAGAGGAACGGGCACGACTGAAAAATATACGTAAGAGACTCTCTGGCCTGGCCTTAAACGCACTCATGCACGAGTTCCATCCATAGAGGGTGAACTCTTCCTGCTTTTTATACTGCTTACGCACCTTGTCGGGGCGGGTTTTTTCAAAAGGTGTTGTTCTATCGTTCAATTATTTTCCTCTGCGGACAAGTGTTGCTCGTTGCTTTGAGATAACATTTGCCCGCGAAATAAAGCCATTACTATTTGCCAACTGGCGCTAACCACTAGGCGTGGGGCCGATGAGCAAGAACCCGTTACGCCGAGATAACATTTGCCCGCGAAATAAAGCTATTGCACTTTGGCCCCACGCCAAGTGGGCCGCTAACCATGGCCTCCCATCATAAATTCTTCATTGTCCTCGAAAGCCGGAACTGGAAGTTTGGCAACATGGCTGAAAAAGTTTTCCGCCTGTTGCATGACTTCGTCAGCAGTATTGCATTCGAACATACTTTTTCTAAACTTCGACGCACCGGGATAACCAAACACCAGCCAGGACGAAAATTTGCGCAACATAATAAGCGTTGATCGCAAATCATAATTTTCGAGCAACCCATTTAAATAATGCGTAAGAAGTTCCAGGCTGGCGCGCTCGACAGGCACATCGGCACATTCTTTAAAAATCCAGGGATTCCGTAAAGCTCCGCGACCGATCATGACCGCATCCACTCCGGTTTCCTGCAATCTTTTTTTTGCCTGAGCAGCACTGCGAATATCGCCGTTACCAATGATCGGCAGCTTCGCCCGGTGTTTGACTTCGGCGATGAGATCCCAATCCGCCTTTCCCTCATAACCTTGGGCTCGGGTGCGCCCGTGAATGGCGACCCACTCGCAACCGGACTGGTAAGCCGCTTCGACACATTCATGAATGGTCAACTCATTTTCATTCCAACCTGTTCTCATCTTAACAGTGAGCGGCAGACGAATGCCTTTTTTGATCGTACTCAGAAAGGTTTCCAGATAAGCCGGGTCGCGCATCAATGCCGCCCCGCAACCTTTTTTGATCACTTTTTTTACCGGGCATCCCATATTGATATCGACAAAGTCAGCGCCTGTTTCTTCCACAATATTCACCGCATTGACAATGTCTTCCGCCGACTCGCCGAAAAGCTGAATCCCTACAATCGTTCCGGGATTTTTATGAATGCGCATCATTTTTTTCGTCTTCTCAGAATTGAAAAAAAGTCCTTTTGCCGACACCAGTTCTGAGATCAGAACCCCTGCTTGCATTTCATCCATCAACCGGCGAAAACAAACATCGGTGATCCCCGCCATAGGGGCTAGCCAGAACGGATTTCTCGCCCGCGCTATCAACCCGCCCTGAGTCACGGGTGCCTCTGAATGAAGTGATGATTGCAGTAAGTTCATAAAATTTCTTTCTCGAATCCTGCGCAAAAAGAATGAAAATGCGCGGGAGGAGATGCTTTAAATTCAAATTGGCGGTCGAAACATTGAAAGCTCAGCTTCCAGGCATGCAGTCCATACTCATAATTTTCGCTGTCCCCATCGCCATAAACCTCATCGTTTAAAATGGGCAGGCCCTGACTGGATAAATGCACACGAATTTGATTCGTTCTGCCGGACAAGGGCACCACTTTTAAAATCGAATGGGTGTCGGTGGAGGCTAACCATTCAACCTGAGTGGTCGCGGCTTTCGGTTTCACGATCCCTTCTCCAACACCTCGCTGTGCCCCGGCCACCACTCCAATAGGTGCGGTTAGAGTGAACTGTTTTTTTTCTGGCTTGCCTTTTACCAGAGCCAGATATTCTTTTTGTATACGATGACCTTTAAACTCTTTCATTAAGAAACCCGCCGCCTGCCGTGACCGGGCAAAAACAATCAACCCGGTAGTGGTTGCGTCTAACCGTTGCACTGGGCGCGGAACTTCCCCGGGAAACATTTCCCTCAAGACTTCAGTCATGCTGTTTAGAAAATAACGCCCACTTGGATGCACCGGAATAGGTGCAGGCTTGTTGAACACCCGGATATGTCTGTCCTGATAAATAACCTTCAACGTGCGGTCAGCAGGAGGTTCCTGACGAATCCCCGCATGAGTGATAATGCGGTCCCCTTCATGAAGGATACACCCTGGCTGGGCCTTTTTCCCATTTAATAAGATATCGCCGTTTAATATCTGCGCAATCCAGGCTTCCAGAGTCTGATAAGTAAACCGTGACGCAAAATACTGCTCCACAGCAAAACCATGATATTGAGATGGAATCGTAGATTTATAAATCTGCTGAGATGCCGGAGGCCGGTGAAGTGATGTCACAGGGTTACACCCGGAGGGACTGGGCGAACGCTCCTTAAGCAGCATACATCCCCCGTTCGCCAGAAAAAGTCATTGCTTATTGAGTCCAGCTTCACGCTGGCTAGTTCCATTGTGGGTTTACGGGAGCTTTGATCAGGTATTCGTAGTCCTTACCCATGGACTTCACAGCATTTGCCCAGATGTCATCTTCGTTTTCCTGAAAAACAAATTGGCTTTGCGCCTCACAAGTCAGCCAACTGAGTCGGGTCATCTCGCCTGCAAGTTGACCTGCGCCCCAACCAGAATAACCCATATAAAACCTGATATTTTTTTCCGGTTCTTCAATACGTTTCATTAAGTTATCAAGAAGCTCCCAACTCATGCCCAGATAAACTCCATCACAAATAACATCCAGTTCCGGTAAAGGCGTTTTTGAATGACAAAGGTAAAACACCTGTGAAGGGGACACGGGACCACCAATATAAATTTTTCCTGAAGGAGAATCCAAAACCCCTATTCCTTCAAAAACCTCTTTAGCACTGATGGGAGCAGATCGGTTAATCACCAAACCAAATGACCCTTGATCATCATGGTTGCATAACAACACCACTGTTCGGGAAAAATTAGGATCCGGTAAAACAGGATTGGCAATCAGAAAATGGCCTTTGCCATAATCTTTATCGGCTTCTGACATAGAGTTTTAAATTACAGGTTAAGAGACTGCAGCTTTTTAAAGTTAGGGCCTACTTTGGCCTCTTCTTTTCCTTCAACAGAAGCAAAGTTATTATCCAAAGCAATACTTACCAGTTCAGGGAATTTTTTCGACTGGGAAAGGGCCAAAATGCCATCATCCCCGATTTCGTTCTGAGCCAGATCCAGATCCTCAACTTTTCCCAACTGGTTCTCGTTGGCAAGGATAATTGCCCCCTCATCCTTAATACAATTCCGATAGAGATTGAGAGATTTGATCTTTTTCAAAGCATTTGAATTCGCCAAAAAACGGATGCCCTCCGGCCCTACATCGTTACCGCCAAGTTCCAGCCAATTGACCTTGGAAAACAGCTCCGACTCAGCCAATAGTTTGACCCCATCATCGCCAATGCGGTTGCCTCCGAGGTTCAGTCGTCTCACCTTGGCAACACGCTCGTCGCGGCAGAGGATCGTCATGCCATTCGGACCGATGCAATAGCCCTTCAAACTCAAGTCTTTACCGTCAGGCGTGAGCGTTTCGGCGATTATTTTCTCCATGATTTCCCGTAGTTTTTCACCGGTATAGCTGCATGGTTCTGCGGGTTTATAAATTTCAAAATGAGTGATAGAAGGCATATTACCTCTTTAAATAAGATTTAATCGTACACACCCCCAATTCAACGGGAAAATGTCGCAAAACAAACAAAAAAAACAACTAATTCGATTTCAAACAGGCTATTATAAGGTTGACTTAAAATCAATTATATTTTAAATTTTCAAGCTTCACCTTGAACCAGTATTTATTGGTGTTTTCGCCCAATATAGCGAAAGCCCCATTTCGGTCTTCCTCCATGCTGGAGAAGTTTCAGGGTTTCAGTACCTATTCCCATAATAGTCGTAAATTTAAGCGCATTTACATTGCGTCATAACGTATTGGAGAAGTTTTTATGAAATTAGATTTTGATAAAATGGGCGGTCTGGTTCCGGCTATCATTCAGGACGCAGAAACCGGGAAGGTCCTGATGCTTGCCTACATGAATACCATTGCTTGGGAAAAAACCCTGGAAACCGGGAAAGCCTGGTTTTATAGTCGTTCGCGCGACAAACAATGGATGAAAGGCGAAGAAAGCGGCAACGTGCAAATCGTTAAAGAAGTTTTTGTCGATTGTGATGACGACACCGTCCTACTTAAAGTTGAACAAGTTGGAAATGCCGCCTGCCATAAAGGCTACACCAGTTGCTTTTTTAGAAAAATTGACGGCGACGTAAAAATCATCGAAGAGAAAGTTTTCGATCCTGAAAAAGTTTATAAGAAGTAATTCATCCATTAAATAATTTTTCTTAAGAAAGAAGTCAATCCATGAGTGGTAACGTATTGAAGTTAGGGATTCCTAAAGGAAGTCTGGAAGAGGCAACAGTTAAACTTTTTGCACGTGCCGGTTATAACATCACCATCAAAAGCCGGTCCTATTTCCCCAGCATTGATGACATCGAAATCGAATGCATGCTGATCCGTGCCCAGGAAATCGCCCGTTATGTAGCCGATGGTGTGCTGGATGCCGGCCTGACGGGCAAAGACTGGATTCTCGAAAACCGTGTCGATGTTGAAGAGATAGCACCTCTAGTGTATTCAAAAGTCTCCGCCCGACCCGTAAGGTGGGTACTATGTGTCCCCAACGATTCCGCTATTAAATCCGTTAAAGATCTGCAAGGCAAGCGTATCGCTACTGAAGTGGTGAACTTGACCACCGATTGGCTGAAAGACAAGGGAGTGACTGCAAATGTTGAGTTTTCCTGGGGAGCCACAGAAGTCAAAGCTCCAAAGTTAGTAGACGCCATTGTTGAAGTTACTGAAACCGGGTCCTCCCTCAAAGCTAACAACCTGCGTATTGTAGACACCCTGATGGAATCAACCACCCGCTTCATCATGAACAAAGAAGCCAGTCAGGATAAATGGAAAAGAAATAAAGTGGATCGTCTTGTTTTGATGTTGCAGGGAGCCATGGCGGCAAACGGTAAAGTAGGAATGATGCTCAATGCCCCGAAAGATAATCTCGATGCAATTAGTAAGATTTTTCCTCCAGGGAAAAAACCCACCATCTCCGAACTTAGCGATAAAAGTTGGGTAGCCCTGAATGTGATTCTGGAAGAAAAACTGGTTCGAGAAATTGTTCCCGACCTTAAAAATGCCGGCGCTGAGGATATTGTTGAGTACCCCTTAAACAAGATCATCCACTAGTCGGCGTAGATAGCCAGAACTCATCAAGCCGCCGGATTTTTTATGCAAGAGAATACTGAATCGGAAAAACCAGAGGATTTTTCAGAACACGAAGAACATGTCCCTGAGGCAGATGATACCGCTTCACCCGAAAACTCCGATGCCGCTGAACCAGGCTCTGGGTTTGAGGAGCAGGATGGGGAAGTTCTACCTCCAGAAGAGAAAAAAAAATCCAGCGCAGGTAAAGTCTTTTTATTCCTGATCCTTATTCTTGCCGGTTCAGGTAGCTATCTCTATTTCAACAACCTCATACCTGCTGAAATTTTAAACCTGGTTTTCCCGAAAACAGCTCCCTCCAAACCCCCTGCACTGATCACCCAAACACCTCCCTTCATGGAGGAAGTGGCTGAGATTCCTGTACCTGCTGAAATTGTCGAGACTCCAATTGCTGAGCCTGCTATTGTCTTGCCAGAGCCACCTGAAGAAAACCTGGAAACTTATAACAGCGGTAATAACGTAGAGCCCGAACCAACACCACATATTTCTGGCAACGATTTTGATCAAAAGGTCAAAGAAGAAGCGTTGCAAGAAACTGCAAGCCCTGAAGAAGCCCAGCCGGAGAAAATGGTTGAGGAAGAATCAAATGAAGTAAAAAACCCGGAAGAAACCGAGCCGATTGTAGCTCAAATAGTGGTCGAAGAAGCAGAGCTCATCAGTGAGCCCGTTGCTGAAACGATCACTCCTCCCGAACCCACCTCAATGGAGCCAGAAGTCCCTCAGCGTAGTAAAGCCTCCCAGGCCTATCTCGATTTCATTGAGTCTTCTGTGCAGAAGTTAGGCCAGATGATTGAAAGGGGCTTTAATTGGGGCTGGGCTTACTTGAAGGGGAAGTTGGCTTGAAGATAGTTCCACACCGCTCTTAGTGATATTCAGCCCATCAAAGTATTGATCGCAAATCTCCACAGATTAGAACCGATACAAAGCACTGAAGTGTAGCCTGTTTTGCTCACCTTCGAGTCCACTCTCCAATTCGCTACGGACATGCGCATATTCCAAGCTGAAATTTGTGCGTAACAGAGGCAGCCAGGAAAGACGCAAGTGAAAGGACTCTGCATATTTCACCGTACTGTCTGGAACACGGCTCAGATCATTATCAGCCTGGATGTGAGTGGCAGTTGTAGTAAGACGCCAATGTTCGTTCAACCAGTATTGATAGGAGAGGTAGCCAAGATATAGCATGTGCAATTCGATCTGACCATTGGCATCAATGCTACCATCGTTGAACGAGTTTAAGCTGGCGTAACGCCCAAGAGTATTCCCCCCGGCTAAACCAAAGCGCACATTATCACTGCCCCTGGTATTCAAGCGTCCTGAGAAATGCAGGGCACCACCCACTTTGCTATCTTCAACACCGCCTACAACCGCCCCATCACTGCGGATTTCACGCAACAGACCTGAGAGGGCCAAAGAACCGCGTTCGCTGTACCATAATCCCTTAACCGCCAGATCCGGGAAACGGTCATCTGACGGAGTAATACGTGTGCCGCTGGCATTAGTGAGCGTAGTTTCGGGATTCTCAAGGGCAATTTGCATACTGAAATCTTCATCCAGCTTCTGAGTCCAGCGGATCATTGCTTGTCGATTTGAAATATAAGCGATAGCGTCAGGGATGGTATCAGGCCAGGCCAACAAATTTGCAAAGGTAGATTCTGTCTGACCGATCGCAAAACTCCCAAGCTGCGCATACCCGTGGCGCATACGTGGATTGTGGGAATTATTAACCCGCTCATCTCCGGTGCTTCCCTTGAAATCCATTTCCAATAAAGTCTTGAAGAGACCCAGTTTGGTCATTGACGCTGTTTTAAACCAGAATCGTGTTTCCCGGGCACTGAAGGCGAATTGTCCATTCTCACCCCCCGAACCTATGGGCACACTTGCGGGGAGAAGATCGAATTCTGAAGTTGATGAGTTGCCGGGCCAGTTGCTCACCGCCTCCACCACAATCTGTCCTCCGAAAGAAAAATCAATCTTATTCCTTGGCTGCTCAAGAAAAGCCCGATCGATGGGTAACGATGCCTTTTGATTCTTCGGAGCGATTTGCGGGGAAGGAGTACTGACCGACGTTTCGCGAATTGCTGTCGGCTGTTTCAACTGCTGCCGCTCAAGAACCTCGACCCGGTGCTTCAGTTGATACATCAGCTCCCGCAACTGTCGCGCTTCCTCACCGGATGACATCTCCTCCCCAGCCCATGAACCCGTAGCGAGCAAAGTCAGTAATAAAACAACGACCAGCCTGAAAAACTGCAACAGGGAATGATTAAGCATCCATGAGGTTGTGGAGATTCGGCGCATGTTATTCCAGGTTTCGTTAAACAATAATGCTTTTTACATACGTCGAAATTTGCTGTGACAGTTGTTGCAAGTCTTAACGATATTGCGAATCATTGAAGGATAAACATCGCTTTTTTCCAGGCGAGCGGCTTCCTGCAGAGCCAGGGCCTGGTTCTTCATCTGATGCGCATAATTACGGAACACCCGTGCGTGATCAGCATTAAGATTTAGATCCTGTTTCACATCCGAAATATTCAGTGCCACTTCAGCCATGGCTTTTGCAGTTTCAGCTATGGATGCCGCCTGTCTGGCTCGCTCCCCATCAAACTGCAATTCATCGTAAATATTATCGAACATCAGCACCTTTAGAGATCGCATTTTCTCTCGTAGAGTGGCGCTACGTACCTGATGCAAGGTTGGATCACCCGACCATTCGAATTTCGACACAGCCGAGTCGTCTTTCTTATGCGCGCAGCCTGTAATCAGAAATAAAAGAATGATGAATAAACCAATACCCAACCTTACATATAACGACATGAAATGCCTGCTATTGGTTATTCCATTTAGCATATTACTGTAAAGTGTCGTCTCTGGTGAGAACGTTACAAGAAATTTTCAACCTGGATAGGCCGGTGAAAATTGTAGCACGAATAAGTTGCTGACAACCCGCAGATTATTGGCCCTTAAACAAGCCTGAGGGGGAACTTGTTTGGAATCAAACCGATCTCATGGCAAAGAGACTGGAAATGAAGCAGTCCTTCCATCTCTTCGTCACCAAAATCGTAACGGATTTTATTTTTAAGATAATCCTGCAATAAAGCAACAGGATGCCCGGTTTTCTTTGCCTGAGTCCTGGCAATCGCATCCAGGTTTTGCATGCCTTCCTGTTTGGCGTCCATCAAGGTTTGAGTGAATTCAGCTTCAATGCCTTCTCGAACTGCGATCACAGCGTGAACAAAAGTTTTACCTGTCCGGTTGAACCACTCTTCACTGAGATCATAAATCAACGCCCCTTCTCTGGAATATCCCAAAGCCTGATCGCCAATGATCAACGCGGCATCATTATTTTCCAGCATTTTTTCCGGCTCAGGCTCCTGAGTCTCCAATTTGAGTCCGGTCGGAAACACTTTTGAGTAAAGCACCTGAAGTAATGCCACAGAGGTTCTTGAACGATCATCCAGAGCCAATGAACGGATAGCACCAAGGGGAACCTTGGAAACCAGCAAAACGGTTTCTACCTTGCTTCTCGAAGATATGGATATGTTTGGCTGAAGTCGGAATCGGTCAGCGTGCTTTAAATATTCAACAGCAGGAATCATGGCCATATCCAGTTGCCCGGCAGATAATTGCTCAGCCAGTCGCGCCGGGGAACCGGTACGAATTTCCAGGCCTGCCGCCTTTTTCATCAACGGCTCCAAAAGCGGTTGTGAATTTATAAAATCGTGGATTCCAAAAAGCACGAAACAGATTCCTTTCCATAAAAAAAAGGGATGGGGAAAATCCCCATCCCTTTCATTTAATACTTATCTTGTTACAGGAAAAACGGTGCCATCACCAGCGAAACGATAGACATCAGTTTGATCAAGATATTCATCGCTGGACCAGATGTGTCCTTCAACGGATCACCAACCGTATCTCCAACTACTGTAGCGTGATGAGCTGGCGAACCTTTACCACCCAGGTTACCCGCTTCCACATATTTTTTCGCGTTATCCCAGGCCCCGCCACCATTGGACATAAATAGTGCCAGTAAAACACCTGATAAGGTTGCACCCATCAACATACCGCCGAGAGCTTCTGCCCCAAGAAGAGAACCAATAATGATCGGCATGAGAAAAGCCACTACACCCGGTGCAATCATTTCTTTCAAAGCCGCCTGGGTACTAATATCGATACAACGGGCACTATCTGGTTTGCCAGTACCTTCCATCAGTCCCGGAATCTCGCGGAACTGGCGACGAATTTCTTCAACCATTTTCATGGCCGCATCACCCACTGAATTCATGGTAAGAGCGGCAACATAAAACGGAATCACTCCGCCTACAAAGACACCAATGATGACCGTTGTTTTAGTAATATCAATCGCATCAATATGTGCCGCCTGGGTAAAGGCCGCAAACAAAGCCAATGCCGTCAGAGCCGCAGAACCAATGGCAAAACCTTTACCAATAGCCGCCGTGGTGTTACCCACTTGATCCAGACCATCTGTGATTTTACGAGTTTCTTCTCCCAGTCCTGCCATTTCAGAGATACCGCCTGCGTTATCTGCAATCGGTCCGTAAGCATCCACCGACATGGTGAT
>JAJDBH010000006.1 GCA_029261455.1 Nitrospinaceae bacterium | reverse complement strand
GGAGAAAACTGAGAGGATTTAGGCGGTTAGCCGATGTTATCAATGGCGTGAAGTTCATTGATGGTATAGAAGAGAAAACAGTCGAACGTCAAAGGAACGCCGCTTGATCATGGCTCCATACACCGGAAATCACCATAACTCCCATTTCAAAGCCATATTCCGTTACCAGTAACTGCATTTACACCGTTAATATATTTTGAATGACGGCTTACGCGTAAGGGAATACCCTGAAGGTAGTTACTAGCAAGTTCGCGGTGCATTCGCTCAAACTTAACCTCAATAACTACCATATCTGGTAACGTATTCTTATAGATCAGGTTTGGGGTTGATCCGCAACGCTGATCCCACAAGGACTGGATGTTATCTACGGTAACACGGACTTTCCCGTCACGGGAAACAAAATATTCTCGACGATATCGGTTGATTATAATAGGCATCGGATGAGATATGAGCCATGATTGGCCTTCTTGAGATATTTGCTCACGGAGATGGTTTTTGATTTTCTCCCAGTTATCTGTACTAAGGTTAGGACCAGTACAAACCGGAAAGGTTAATTTCCACCCAAAAAAATTTCTCTTTCGCTTGACCTCAAGGGCTCCAGAAGCTAACGCCTGCAAGTCGCCATACCATCGATACCTTATTTTTGCACGGGAACTTGTCCCAGAAATATTATCTTCAAATGAATGGTATCCGTTCGAATCAAAATAAATGTTGTTGACCCATCTTTCAGGATACGCGAGGGAAAATCCTGCGTAATGAAATTGGAGCCACTGCATAATCCGGTATCGGTTTGCATGAAACGTAACGAATTTTATCTCCTGCCTCGCATTTTCTGGAACGAAAAGACTCAATTGGCTATCTCCAGTTTGCCTAGCTTCTTGTACAGTTGTTCAACACCAAAGTTCTCAGGGGTAATTTCGACACCATTCAGCAGGGTGCGGCTACCTGTCTGGACTTTCGCCTCCAGTATGGTATTTGAAAATACAATGTTATCGGCTTTAATACTCCCAGGTCCATATTCTTGTTTTTTGACGTAGGCCATCAGCCCAGCCACCTGTATTTCTGTAATCAAGGAATTCGAAATCGAAACATGTGAGGAGTCCTTACTCGCTACGCCAATAGAGCTATTGTTAATTTTGATATTTGATGCTGAAACTTGGCTTCTTTCGCCCGCAGACAAGGCTTTGTCGTTGACATTTCGTATCACAAGATCCCGCAAAATAACTTTCGACCCACTTACGTCAATAGCGTCTCCTCCACCGGCATAACCAATATTCTGAAATACACTATTGGAAATAGAACCCTCCGAAAAATCTATATCGAGGGCATCGGATGTTGAATTGTCAATAGTCAGATTACGAATATCAAACCTAGATTGAATAATGTTAATAGCATCCTCACTATTTCCATTTTCAATGCGACTATCATTAATTTCCAGATTACTGCGATAAAAAACGACGCCGCCTGTTTGCCGCCACTTACCTTGTTCAATATTTGTTGCATTGCGGATAACGACACCGTGCAAATGAGATGCCACTTTCTCGTGTTTCCCGAGAACGACGATCCCCTTCCAGTATTTTTCTGGTATAACAGCGTCAAGGAGAATGGGATCCTCGAGCTTGCCATTGAACGAAAGACTGCCAAAAGAAACGATCCCGCAATTTGGATCAAAATGCAACGTCGTACCCTTTTTTATTGACAGCGTATAGCCGGCTGGAACGATAATCGGCGCAGTGATGTGCCATGTGCCGGTAGATATGTTCAGAGTTTTACTTTTTTCATCGAGGCTTAGAAATGAATGAAGTTCTGCTTGCTCTTTTGCGTCAGAGTCAGGAACCGGGTTGGTGGATAAAGGGCCAGCGTATATGCGAGCATTAGTTAAATACTCGATATTTTTTCCCTGAATGGTCGAGGCTACAACAATACCACCTAGGCTGGGCAAGTCCTCAGTTTTCTGTAGCGAGATTAAAATATTAGTATCTGGATGCAGCAGAATCGGCATTCGATAGCCGGGCATTTTTAAAGGCATACCGTCTCTATGCACTGAATGAATATTTATTGGATGTAGTGTGGTATTGATAATTTCAAGAACTGAGTGATTATTGTCCACATAAATTAGCGCATCGACCAAGGCAAAGTAATCTGGTTTATCAGATAGGGTGAGTAAGTCAGTCTGCGGATTTGTAATATATGAGCAATGGAGGTTTAAATTTTTCGTGCGTTGCGGTATGGTGAATCCATGCTTATCACTATCAATGCCCAACTCCCTCAAACCTAGCTTGTGAAAGCCTAATTCGCTCTGGTTAGCATAAATAGTGCGCTGTGTACCATTATCGCTCAAATACTCAAACTCAGCCGAGTCATTCGGGTTTCTCAAATCTACCGCCCATCCTCGAAACGGCTTTGCATCGCATTCATCAAATGAACCGATGACAATAGGTTCTTCTGACCAAGATTCCTCAATTTCCTTTATACGCCTTCGAAATGATTCAAATAGGCTTTTCACAGGAGGGGGCTTCAGAAAAAACTCTCCTCGTAGTTGAGCCTCAAATTTGGCATCAATAGAATCAAGTTTATCGATATAGGAAGGGTCACTAAACTGTGATTTTAAATTTCGGATAGTATCAGCATAAACTAGTCGCATGGCGCTACTTTTGATAGATATTCCTAGAACTTGACTACCTGGAAAATCTGTCTCTTCACCAATATTGGAGTCGAATCCTACAGGTTCGAGCCGAGCAATAATCGGATTGTAATACATTCTTGTGTTAAAATAGAGGCCATGCCCGGCACCCCATACATCGACCAGGGCTAAAAAACGCCCCATCAGAACTTCATCAAATACTCGACCTGCAGGTAGGTCACCCGCTAGAAAAGACCTTACTAGACCAATTGCTGTTTCGTAGTCTTCGAGCAGCTCTTTTGATTTCCAAATCGTACTGTGCTGGAAGGATTTCAGGTTTGAGTCGTATTGAAACTTATATTGCTTGTGCGAGAAGTATCCCCGTTCATCGATACGGAGAAATACACTTTCCTTGCGACGATTGTGCTCAATCATTTCCTTAGAAAAATGCTCTTCAATTGCCATCACACCAATGTCTTCACCATTGACATATGTTCGAACAAAAAAATACCGGGGTGTCAAGATACCGTAGTCCTTGAGCATCTCGTAAAATACCGGTTCAGATTGGAAACGGCGAGTGCGGGGGTTCTGAATGGAAAATCGCCGCATTCCCCAAATTCGGTCTTTTCCAGACACCTTAATGCGAAAAGACCATTTGTTTCCCATCAGGTGATCAAGGTGGTCTCCTTTGAGCCTCAACTTAACTCTAACAGCTTTGTCCTCATAACGTAAAGTCGCTCGGACATAATCGTCATCACTCGTAATTAGGGTACCCCCAGTAAGTGCTTTACGCCGTTTCTGTTCTAGCTTCTTCCAATTCTTGAACTTGATATCAAGTGCAAGAACTGGGAGTTCACCTCCGCCACCAATCGATTTTAGAATGTTGACTGGAACGGCTTGGGCATAGGAAGCAGGGTCATCCAAAAAATAGCTTAAATAAAACCCTTTTAATCTCAACCATTCCTGAATGGCATTATTGATTGAACTATTAAATCCCAATATCCCCAAAAAAAATATTGCGCAAAGTCCCATTGCGGTCAGTCGCAGCTTTGATTGTATTGGTTGATTAGTTTTTGTCGGATGGGATGGGGAAACTCGCATCATCAGATTCCATGAAACTGACTTTGGTCCAGAAAGGTAATCCCTATTTCAGGGAATGTTATGCGGATTTTAGTAGATAATAGATCCAAGTCATCAACTGAGGAAGCACCAATCAAGTATGTTGCCTCTAATGTTGTTGAACGAATGTCATAGCGACGAAGATCACAGGCACTGACACGTTCCAAAATGAGGGAGTTGAGCTGTCCCAAAATATTTTCAGGAATTTTTCCGCTGTCGCTTTTCCAGTCGACTGACATATAGATTCCTTTTTTTGCTAATGGTTTATCCAGCTTACGTTTTCTCATCAAACCCATCACGATTAATATAATCAGGCCCGCGGTAATGGTTGGTGTTGCTTGACCAGCACCCAAACCCAGTCCAACGGCAATAGATAAAAACAGGTATGCGAGCTCCTCCGGTTCTTTGATTGGCGTCCGAAATCTTACAATTGAAAGCGCACCGACAAGCCCTAAAGATAAGGCGAGTGAAGATTTGACAACTGTTATGATTAGGATAGTTGTTAACAAGATAAACGGAAACACCTGATCAAATTCTTCTCGATTAGAAAGAGTGGCTCCGAAACGCCGGAAATGCCAGGAAATAACCCACGAAAAGCCAACACCAATCAGCAAGCTGAAAATTAATTGTGGGATAGAAATTGATGCGGCACCGATTCCTTGAAACGCATCCATTAATTTATTATCCATTCCATTATGCTCCATAACAATTTATTAGCCGAATGAGCTATATTAATTTCTGGGGGGGGGATTGAGAAGGTGGTGCAAGCGTTATTATATAATTATTTTCTACGAAAAAAGTAATTAAAGGAAAGGAAAATTTAACATGAAATGGGAGTTATAGTCAAATCTGGTGCATGTGAACATGATCAAGCGGCGTTCCTTTGACGTTCGAAAGTTTCCTCATCTATACCATCAATGAACTTCACGCCATTGATGACATCGGCTAGCCGCCTAAATCCTCTCAGTTTTCTCCAGCCCTTTTTGCACTCAATCCAAGTTTATAAACCATGGTCAGTATGGTTATTCCACTCACACAGGCACGGATCTTTTTCGTTTTCAACCGAATCTTAGAAAAGGTTGATTCAATCGGGTTGGTTGTTCTGATATGTGCCCAATGGTCAGCAAGGGAGTCGTAAAAGGCTAAGAGTTCCTCTCGATCTTTCTCTAGGCATTGGGCGGCTTTCGGATACTTGAGTTCATAAGTTTTACGGTCTTCCTTCAGAATCTCTGATACTGGGATAGAAACTCTGCCAGCTCACTCTGAGCGGCCTTCGTAATCAACTCTCTGGCTCCTGATCTCAGTAAACCCGTCAATACATCTGCATTCCCTTCTGGATTATCAAGAGAAATAATATTATCCTTACTCATGGTGGTGCCTCCTCTGTTTTGCATTGTGTTTCTCGTAGAAAACAATTTTACAACAAAAGGTGCGCCGCCTTCTCACTCAACTCATACACCAGAAATCACCATAACTCTCGTGTTCATGGGCTCTAGTTTGCATATCTCAATAGGCGGGGGAACGAATTAATGTGTGGTTTTGTTGGTTTTTTAGGCGGAGTTTTCTCCGAGGAACAAAAGGGTGCCGAATCCTTACTTAAACGCATGGCCGATACCATCACTAACCGTGGCCCGGACGATGAAGGATACTGGTGTGATGTAGATCAACGTATTGCCTTGGGCCATCGTCGTTTGTCGATATTAGACTTGTCCTCTGCAGGTCACCAACCCATGATTTCCCCTAGCGGTCGCTATGTGATTGCCTTTAACGGTGAAGCATATAACCATATGGCCCTGAGGCAGGAGCTGAGAGTCAAATCATGGCGAGGTCATTCCGACACAGAAACTCTTCTGGCAGGCTTTGATGAATGGGGCATACAGGGAACAATAGAACGTGTTGTGGGCATGTTTGCTTTTGCTGTATGGGACAAAACCGAAAACACTTTAATCCTAGGTCGGGACCGTATTGGTGAAAAACCCCTCTATTATGGATGGCAGGGCGATAATTTTCTATTTGGTTCGGAATTAAAAACACTTAAGAAGCATCCAGCATTTAAAGCGGAAATAAATAGAGAATCTGTTTGTCTTTTTATGCGCCACAGCAACATACCTGCTCCTTATTCCATTTATACGGGTATTAGAAAATTGGAACCAGGTTGTCTTCTCAGCTGTTCCCTGACTCAACCGGAACCAACAATTTGGACATATTGGTCTGCGGTCGATTCGATCAAAAAAGGTGTTGATTTTCCTTTTTCTGGAACGCCTGTAGAAGCTGTCGATGAACTTGAACGATTAACCAAGGATGCGATAAAGCAACAAATGGTGGCTGATGTTCCGCTAGGAGCTTTTCTTTCAGGTGGTAAAGACTCATCCACAGTTGTGGCATTAATGCAGTCGCAATCGAGTCGAAAAATAAAGACCTTTTCCATCGGTTTTGACGAGGATGGTTATAACGAAGCCGTCTATGCCAAAGCAGTCGCCCAGCACTTAGGTACTGAACATACAGAGTTATATGTACCATCAAATATTGCTAGAGAGGTGATTGCTAGTTTGCCTACCCTCTACGATGAACCTTTCTCCGACTCTTCCCAAATCCCTACTTTTTTGGTGGCTCAACTTGCCAAGCAACATGTAACTGTGGCCCTATCTGGGGATGCTGGAGATGAGCTGTTTGGGGGTTATAACCGCTACCAGATGACAGGTGATATTTGGCGTAAACTAAGATTATTGCCCAGATCATTAAGGAAAATAGCTGCTAAGGGAATTGAAGCGCTCACTCCTCAAGCTTGGAATAGCTTGTGCGAGTATATCCCTGGCACAAATCGTTTTATTAATATCGGGGATAAGCTGCACAAAGGTGCCAGTGTAATGACGAGTCGGTCTATTGATGAACTATATCTGAGGCTGGTATCATTCTTTTCCAATCCAGAGTCGCTTGTTATTAATGGTCGTGAGCCCGATACCTTGTTGACCGGAAATATGCCTGACTTGACCGGATTGGACGATGTCCAGCGGATGATGGCACTTGATCTGTTGACCTATTTGCCTGACGATATTCTGGTGAAAGTTGATCGTGCAGCAATGGGGGTCTCCCTAGAAACTCGAGTGCCGTTTCTAGATCATCGCATAGTGGAGTTTGCCTGGACACTTCCACAAACACTAAAAATACGTGATGGGGAAACTAAATGGCCACTATGCCAAGTTTTGTACCGCTATGTGCCAAGAGAATTGATTGACCGCCCTAAAATGGGATTTGGCATCCCCATTCACGACTGGTTACGCGGGCCGCTCAAAGATTGGGCCGAAACTTTGCTTGATGAAAGACGCTTGAAAGCGGAAGGCATATTTTATCCTGAACCGATTCGAGCTCTTTGGAAGGAACACTTGTCAGGCCACCGGAACTTGGGCCATTATTTATGGAATATTTTGATGTTTCAAATATGGTTGGAGCAACAATAACTTTATCCAGTTGGCTCAGAGAGTAAATAAATTTATAACCCTTAATCGATAAAAAATGGTACCAGCTTGAAAAAAAATAATTTTGTCGTATACACTGCCTTGTTTGGCAAATATGATGACCTTCTGGATCCTGCTCCCTCAGCCCATTGCGACTATGTTTGCTTTACCGATGATCCGCTTTTAAAATCAAACATATGGGAGGTGAGAGTTGTTTCATCTCATTTACCAGAAAATATGATGAACAGGTTGTATAAAATCAAACCTTATGTTTATTTCCCGAACTATAAGGCAAGCATCTATGTGGATTCAAATATAAAAATTTTGAAAGATCCCATTGGATTATTCAATAAATATTTAGAAAATTATAATTTTTTGGCCATCAAACATATTGAGAGAAACTGCATATACTCTGAAGCTCTTTGCTGCATAGCAGCAAGAAAAACTGACTACAATTTAACTTTAAACCAGATGTTTTCTTATGCTAGTGAAGGGTATCCAGCCAACAACTCTTTGTCCGAAAACAGGATCTTAATACGCGCCCATAATGAGAAAGAAGTCGTCAGCATTATGGAAATGTGGTGGAACCAATTAAATACATGGACACAGAGAGACCAATTAAGCTTATGTTATGTTGCATGGAAATTAAAATATAAAATTGGCTTTATATCTGAAAACCCCCGCTTTGAGAATGACTATTTCAAGTGGTTTCCACACAAGGAAAACGAGAGTAGATTGTTCTATAGATTGATACGGAAATTTAAATTTTATGTCAGGTGGGTTTTAATTTACCCTTACTATGCTTATAGAATCGGGTTTATTAAAAAAAAATCTTTAGCGGGTTAAACTAGAAAATGGGTTTACAATTTATGCCTAGCTTGATTGGGTTGCGTCGTTTTCCCGCTCTGCTTTCAGTTTAAGCAATTATATACTCTTCCTCTTTATCCTTTACCTCAGCTTTAAGTTTAACACTTGGTTTAAAACTTCGCCTTCTGGCTTTCCATCAACCAGATTTTCATTGAAATAATTTCTCAGCTCAGCCCAACTCTTGATAGCACAGCCGTATGCCCTTGACCTGAATTATCAATATCATCCACCCTATAACCTTGGTTTTCCAACTCATATACAAGCTGTGTCCATTTCTTTTTTGACACTGGGTGGTCATGCCTGGGAGCCCATGCATCATAAGTATCCATCACAGACCATTTATAGGCACAGTCAATATCAATTTTACCGTAAAGAAATAAATTGATGCCATACACACTATTGGGAGACCTGTTGACAATCCACCTTAAAACTTTCAATATTCCATTTTTTCTATGCAATTTGCGAAGTATCTTTAATTGTATTGGGAATATTTTTTCCACAAAACTTTCTACAATCTCCAACCTTCTTTGATCATCAACCTTTCGCAATAAAAAAAATGGCCTGATCAGGTAAATCAATGGATTAAAATCCTTGAGACTAGTTGAGTAAATATCCATAAGGAGAAGGCCATTCTTATTCGCATATTTTGACAATTCAAAAATTGCTTTTTGATTGTCCCCCGTGTGCTGAATAACACCATAACAAAAAACTATGTCAAAGGAATTTTCTGCCAACGGTAAATTAAAGATATCCCCCTGAATAAGCAATAAGCGTCCTTCTTCAACATACTTGTTATGATTACGCTGGTTTGCATCAATGGCCGAAGAAAAATCGACGGATATCACCCTAGCCCCATATTTTAAAAATATTTCTGTAAACCGGCCATTTCCTGCACCCACTTCAAGAATGGTTTTACCTTTAAAATCTTCAGGGCTTAGCTTTGATTGATTTAACAGGCGTTTTTCTGATTCACCTGAACCATTGACCGAGTCTAATTGAACAGTTGAGAATTTATTCCACTGCAATCCAAAGTTAGAGTGGTAAGCACCATCTACGCACCTTAAAATGCCATTTTCCACATTCACTTTCTTGCCGCATTTTTCACATTCGATATAATTATCAACCCCAGCCAGGTTAGCACTGCGACAGTCAAGACAGATCAAATAATTCTTTAGACTATTCCCCATGATCACAAAATTATTGTTTTTTAATATTAAAAAATTTCAGCATTTTGCCCCCCAACTTCAAGCGACGGGAAGCGCAGTCCGCTTATTATTTAATCAACCTGTAAATACCCTCTCCTTAGCAAATAAAACTTAAGACTTTTAGAGGGGGGTTAAAAATAAAATTATCGACCGAAGCATTTCATCTATTTAATCCATACATTTTCACAGAATGATCACACTTTCATCCTTAGGCAGGTTTGAAGCTAAGACTCTAATTAATATCGAACAAATTCGTCACGGCTATCGGGGTCTGGTGATCACGGAAGGGATTACCTTCTTCATTCAATGAATAAACGGGTTATAAAAAATGCGTTACTAATGATCACACTTCAGAGTTAAGCTGTATACAAAAGTTTCAAACCTTGGCTCTCTCATTGATGACCGCATCTATGAGGCAATGACAGAGTGAAAGATGAATAATTTCGACAGGGCCGTAGGATGGTGACTCTACATAAAAATTATAATCGCCCAAGCTCCTCAATGGGTTATCCATTTCAAACCCGGAAAATGTGACCACTGCGCACTCAGCTATCCTGGCCGCCCGGGTCGCAGAATGTATGTTCTCGGAGTTACCCGAACTACTGATCGCCATCAATAAATCTCCAGCATCAGCAAACATTTCTACGGGCTTTGCAAAAACATGTTCATACCCGTAATCGTTGCTGATACAAGTCAAAAGCGAACTATCATTGAAGGCTACGGCCCGAATTCCTCCGTTTTTCCAATAATCCGTTGCCATATGGCTTGATATCGCTGCGCTTGCACCGTTACCTACAAACATTATTTTATTACCCGTTGAACCTGTAGTAACAATTGTCTGGGCGACTTTTTCAAGCCCCTCAAAAATTTCAATCTCCCTTCCCTCACCATCTGAAACTTTTACAGACCTCAAAGATCCGACAAGATCACTAAAGTATTTTTCTGCATATTTACGCATCTAGTTTTCCTTAGAATTAGCATTCGACGTGTTTAACCAAGTTTTACAAGTTTTTTATGGCTATAGTTACTCAATATACCCTATCTCCCAAACTCCATTAACCCTAATTCTACCACATGCCAAAAATCCATAAACTAGCTGATGCATTGTGAGGTAAAAATATATATTTTGAATAGTTACGGCTCGCCTCATCGGGAAAGGTTAAGAAAACCATCAGGGAATGGAAAAAGCTGTATAACATTCAGGCACCAAATTCGACCCTGAGCTACCAAGCAATAAGGAATTTACTACGAGGAGAAAAGTGTTAGCCTGCTAGATTATTACAATGCGAACTCTTTATTCTTAATGGTCTTCCTTAAGCACGTTATTCCGGTATATACGCATGTCCTTCATACAGATCATTTATGGACAAGCCCAGCATTTTAAACTTATCTTGCCAATAAGGTGATTCGTCATATTTAGCGTGTAGGCTGGAGAGCCTTTCCGGATCAATTTGATTGTTGAGCCTTTTTTCTACGACACATCTTGTGTAAAAAGCAAGGACACTATCAGGGGATGTATTTTCACAAAGAAACCTCAGGAACTGCTCCTGTTTTTTCTGCTTTATAATGCGCTGTTCCTGAATAACTCGTCTATAATTTAATTCGTAATTCATTAGAAACCAAATATCTTCTAGCTCATTTCCATCGGGCACATGCTGGGCAGGCAAGCGAGAGAATATATCTTTGGTAGTTAACCGAGCTACCACTTTCCCCCTATCATTATCATTGGCTTTTCCATAAGCCCCCGTCATATACCGTACTCCTTTACTATCGTCTCCTTCAGTGATTAAGCCAGCTTCTAACATTTGATAATATATCGGAGTATTGGGAAGCGGTTGAAGAACTTTGATCCTATACCAATCCAAGTTCATGGTAATACAAGCATTGATAGTGTCTTGAATCATACTCATCGTTTCATTAGGAAAACCTATGATTATAAAGGCACTAGAATGGATTTCCTCGTATCTATTAAGTACTTCAGCTGCCCTCAGGTTTACTTCTACCGTAGCAGGCTTTAGAGAAGAACGTAACATTTCATCGTTCCCGCTTTCAATGCCTATAGTTAGCCCTATACACCCACTTTCGGCAGAGGCAGAAATAACCTCGTCAACGCATGAAGCGGCCAGCACTCCGTTAGAGGCATCCCAAGTCATATTCAAATTCCTGCTTACCATGCCATCAAACAAGGAAATTGTACGTGGGTGATCTTTGAAAAGGTCATCGTCAAGCCACATAATGTGGCTGATTCCATATTCATTTTTCAAAATTTCGAGTTCATCAAGAATGGACTCTACCGAGCGGTGGCGCACCTCGGGCCCGTTAAAGTTTCGAACTGAGCAGAATGTGCATCGAGCCCGGCAACCTCTATTAGAAAGGGAAGTGGCGACTCGGGTCCCCTTTTTGAGAAAAGCCTGATAAGACCCAATAACTCCATACTTCGAAAGTTCTCCTACCTGAATTTTTTCAAATGCAGGGGCTATATCGAATTCCGATTCTGTCGGTCGGCGATTTCCATCGAGATGGTATTTCTGATTCCCCTCTCTAAATACCAACTGCCCCAAAGATTCAACGTTTGTTTCACGTCTAATAGCCCTAACTAATTCATTCAATGCCACTTCACCTTCATTTAACACAGCAATATTTGCGTTTGGTACATCATCCAGGATCGTTTCAATATCGTTAGTAACAGCCACCCCTCCTATCAAAAGTGGAATCCCAAAATGACCAATATATTCGCAAACGGCCTTAAATGAATCTAATGTCATGGTGAACATGCACGTCACACCAATAAAATCCGGCTGATGTTTTTCGATTTCAACTTTGAGACTGTTTTTCCAAATATTATCGAAATCTTCGCCATCCTTGATATTTCCTTCGTGACAGGACTTCAGAACAATATGATTTAGATTCAATATATTAGTCTGAATACCCGTGCTTTCGAGGACATTGGCTAGCAAAGCTAAACCGTAAGGGGGGAAATTGGAATATGTTCCACGGTGAGCGCCCTCTGGATTGAATATGGATCTATCTGCATCAGGAGGAGTTACCAGCATGACTTTTTCCAGTATTGGTTCTGGAAAAAGTTTTTCAAGAATTAATTTGCACTCACTTAAAGCTTCCGAGCCATGGAGCATAGGAGATTGAGTTTGCATAGCAACAATTAACTATAAAAATATTGACATAAAATAACAGGACTAGCTTGAATAAGTCTTTCAGCGTACAGGGGTCACAATTAGCGAAGCAATAAGTGATTCCCACTCCTGTGTTACTTTCCAAAAGAACTGTTAAAACCTTGAAAATGTTTCAGATACCACCACCCACAATTATATATCTAAGCAATCCAAACAAACAAGAAACTTTTTCTGAAAATCTCTTGAGAGAAATATCTTGTGTCTTCAAAAAACCCACCATTTAGGCCAATTAAGAAGCCCCCTGATATTTGCATCATTACAAAGGAGTCAAAAATTACCTTCCATATTTAATCGGTTGGAATAAACAGGCGAGCGCTCTCATAAAACCGAGCAACAAGAGTATTAGCCTTGCACAGCACTCTGCAAAAAAGTTATTTGGAGGTCCTCAAACCCAGCCTGTCCAAGTGAGCAACTAATTCGTTAAGTTAAAACAGAGGCAAAAAGCTTGTCCCATTGAGAAAGCAATATATCTTCATTGCAGTATTTTTCTGTAAAAGCTTTTCCCTTTTGCCCTGACTCCCTTCTTGCAGACTCATCATGCATATATTTTTCCAGGGTATTAAACCATTCATCGGAAGTCCGGCATGCCATGGGCAGGCCACATTGATTTATGACCCGTTCATAGGCGGGGGTTGTCGAAACTACTGTGGGCATACCCATGCGCCAAAACAGTAAAAGTTTGTTTTCTGGTTTTCCGATTGCAAGTGGATTTTTAAAAGCCAGTGGGTACTTTAAGGGAATGGGTATTATAGCCATATCAAATGAACAAATGGTGGATGCAAAAGTTTGTGTGTCCCATTCATGAATATAAGAATTGTCGAAAATTTTTCGTGCAATGGGGAGGGAAGACTTGAAACCATATTTCCCAAAGTATTGACCAAATTTCAAATCTGTCACCACATGAAGAGCAATTTTGTATTTTGAACCGAGGGACCTAAGTACATTTTTAATTTCAAAAAGGGAGTAAATATTTTCCGCGATACCTTCCCAAACAAAATTAAAAGTTTCTTGGGCAGAGTAATCTGTCTTAATTGCACGGATCAACTTGAAATGAAAATCTAATATGATGTGAACATTTTGGTTGAAAGGTTGAATATCCAATTTTTGTTCCGCTGTACTGCATACGACCGCATCAGCACGCTGGCACATTGCCTCCAAAGCCTTCCAATGGTTCAACCGCAAGAAAC
>JAJDBH010000005.1 GCA_029261455.1 Nitrospinaceae bacterium | reverse complement strand
CTGAAAGTGTCGTCGGATAATTTTGAGCCTCCTCCAAACACAATATCAGGAATAACCCGCGAACTCGTACGTGGAATTTACAAATTGGAAGGTCAGCTACTTATAATCATCGATACGGAAAAAACTATTGAAACACGATCCCTTGTTGCCTGATTGGAGCTTGCTAAAGAAATATCAATATAAAGACCTTTTGAGCCACGGATAACCTGAATACTAATAATTAAAATTTCTTTTTCGCAAGGAAAACATTCAAATGGAGTACGACAAAATAAAATATTTAAAGGGAAACAAAGAACTACTCAGATTGGCAGATGAGGATTACCGAGATTTTATTTTTTATCAATCTTTTGATGGTATCTTCAGGCCTGTAAAATTTAAAAATAGATACAGAAAAAGCCGGTTTGAAAACGAGGATTGTCGTTTTAAACAACCAGAGTTTTCAGCGATAAAGGCATGGTCAAGCAGGAATTAGAAATTCGAAATACTAGATTTTAAATCGGTAATTACAAGGATCAAAATAATCTAAACTTTTTATAAAATCTTGTTTATAAACCTAAATCTTATTTGCTGGTTAATTGCTTTCAACAGGGTTGATGTGATAGTTGGCAAAAAAGTTGGTACTGTAGATTTTGCCTGAATCACAGTAATTTTTGCTAAGCGATCGTCTTTGATATTTTTAAAGCATCAGCCCGGCTCTGCAAACTGCGAGATGTCCCCATACCCTTTAATACGTCTATGATGAGGTCTGGAGTCGCGCTTGACATATATGTCGGAGGCAATAGCCGAGGCATGCTGTTCCAAATTAATCTGACGGTTGGCTTCGCTTACTTTCCCCAGAAGTTCGGCTCAATCCGGTGCACCCAGATTGACAACAGCTGTTTCGGCTGCCTCTTCGTGACCTGCGATGATACCCTCATTAATACATTGATGTCAGAATTACCAAAGAAACATTCTCCTCGTTTAAATCGTCCTGCATGAGAACTCTCCAGATATAAGAATTAGGCACCTAAATTGAAATTGAAGGTATTATCCTCTCCTAAGCTAATTAAGGAAAAAAAGTCAAGATTGTATTAACCCGTTTATATTAAACATGATAAATATTGTATAATTTTGATCAAACTTTGATTCAGAATAACCAGTTCGGGGATATGAAAATGCATGTTTTGATAGGGTTATTGATGGTTTTAATGTTGGCTAATCCAGTAATGGGACAGACGGATTATGGAGAGTATGGCGGAGCAATTTTTATCAAAGCCATAGATGCCAGAACGATTATTGTTGATCTCCCTGAATACCCTGCCTTGATTGGTGAAAATATTAAAGTACGAATAAATGGCATTACGACACCAAACCTGAAGGGCAAATGTAAAAAAGAAACAAAGCTTGCCATTAGAGCAAAAAAGTTTATGGAAGAAGTCTTAAAGGATGCCGAAGTGATTGATATTGAAAATATAAATCGAGGAATCTATTTCCAGCTTGTTGCAGATGTCTTGGTCAATGATGAAAATTTTATCATCCGCTTGGTCGAGAAGGGTTATGCAGTCAAGACTTCTAAAAAGAAAAAGGCGCATAATTGGTGTAAATAAAGATGAGCATTTTAGAAGTAGACAAATATTTCATGATGAACTTTGGGGCTGCTTTCGTATCGGCGAGTCTCATATTTTTTGGCCTGAAGTCTCTGAAGTCTAAAGCTCTGGCAAAACTTCCTCCAGAAAACCTGGCTTTCAGAAAAACATACGACTTAATTCAAGGGTTGGCTTTAAAAACTCACTGGGTTTTCTTTCTGGCTACTTCTTTGTATTTTAGTTCCCTCCTTTTAAAACTACCCATTTCAATTGCCGAAAAACTTGGGCAGACGGCTTTTCTTATTCTATTGGCTCAGGTTGGTTGGTGGGGGTCATGGTGGCTAGGTCATTGGGCCAAAATTACCTTTGATAAAAAAAAGGATACAGACTCCGCTCAAGCCTCAGCGATCGGTTTATTGAAAATATTGGGGCAAACAGTACTCTGGGTCTTTCTCGTTTTGGCTGGCTTGTCAAATGTAGGTTTTGAAGTTTCAACCTTGATAGCTGGTTTAGGAGTTGGGGGTATTGCGATTGCTTTGGCATCTCAGAAGATTTTAGGAGATCTTTTTGCCTCCCTAACCATAATCTTGGATCGTCCCTTTGTTGTGGGAGATTATATAATTTCTAATGACACAAGAGGCACGGTAAAAAAAATTGGCCTTAAAACAACTTTAGTACGTAGTTTAAATGGAGAATTGTTGATCATTCCCAATTCAGATTTATTAGAAAGTCGTTTACAGAATTTTCGCAGGATGGAAGAGCGCAGGGCATTATTGAATATTGGTGTTGTCTATCAAACCTCAGCAGAAAAATTAAAAATAATACCTAAAATGGTTCAGGAAATTATCGAGACACAAAAGAATACTCGCTTTGACAGAGCACATTTCAAAGAGTATGGACCTCATTCGCTCAATTTTGAGATAGTCTATTTTTCAACCTCACGAGACTATCATCTTTATTTAGACACATTGCAGGAGGTTAATCTAAGAATATTCGAACTTTTTGCAAAAGAAGAAATTGAATTTGCTTATCCTACTCAAACAATTTTATTTGATGGGACTAATAATTTAATTAATGACCAATAATTAAGGATATGTTTTTATTAGGAAAATGAAAAATGCAAAAAAGGAATATCTCAGTTCATTAGATTTTGAGACACCAGTTCAACGATTTAACGCATGTGTTGCAACGACAGGTTGAGACCGCCGCCGAAACCCGACATTTATACCGCCTGCATAAATTGGTTTTCCCCACTGGATTGTCCTCAAGCAAACCCACTAGAACAACACTACGTTGCAATCATATGTCGTAGAATTGACGCATTTCCGGAAAATGGTTTGTTGCAAACGAGGTGACGGGTTACACGTCGACCAGTTGAAGTCGCAGCTAAAAGCGGACACTACAATCTACAAAAAAAGGGGTCAACCCTTTCGAGTTAACCCCTTCTTATTCAAAGTGGAACTTGCGGAGATCGAACCCACAACCTCTTGAATGCCATTCAAGCAAATCATGAAGTTTGGTTAAGTTGAGAATTTCTTGAACTCAGAAGGGTTTAGTTAGCTCTTTTTGTATTCCTTTAATTGTGGGCAAATCGTGTGCAACTTATACAGGGAGGTCAACCATCCTCCAAAAATATTACAGTGGATGGAAAATACTAGAGAAAGATAACCCAGAAATACTGAAAGCAATTGAAGAGCAGGAAGCAAAGGATTTACCAGAAGGAGAGTTGTAGTTCAAATCTTGATCTCCATATTTAAAACATTTATAATCAAATTCAGTTTTCCCAATCATAATCCTACCCATTTAAAGGACCTACCCAATGACCAAATCTGAATTAATCGAAGCCGTTATGAAGTCTGTTAAAGATGATGATCTGAGTAAACGACTCGCCACAGATATCATCGGCAGCGCATTCGATGCGATCTCCAAAGCTATCAAGAAAGATAAGCGTTTCTCATTTCCTGATTTTGGTACGTTTACTGTAAGGAATAGAAAAGCTAGGAAGGGTAGAAATCCTCAGACTGGCGAAGAGATTAAAATCAAAGCAAGTAAATCAGTTGGGTTTAAGCCAAGTCCTAAACTGAAGGGGAGCCTGTAGAGTCATCGAGTTATAGTTAAATGTGGTGTATGGGAGAAGACTCAGGGAAACTGTTGAGTGATTCTTGAGTAGCTGTTAGGTATGGTGGTGGGAAGAAAACTTGTAAATAGGGAACGGCTTTATCCGGATTTTCTGGAAGTTTATTCCCGCTAATTAACAGGAGAGTAATTTCATGGCAGTAGGAACAGTAAAATGGTTTAACGAAAGCAAGGGTTATGGGTTTATTGAAGCTGAGAACGGAACAGACCTTTTTGTTCATTTCTCAGAAATTCAAGGAGATGGTTTCAAGACGCTTACAGAAGGCCAGTCGGTCGAATTTGAAGAAGGTGTGGGCGAGAAAGGTCCCTGTGCTACTAAGGTGG
>JAJDBH010000004.1 GCA_029261455.1 Nitrospinaceae bacterium | reverse complement strand
GATGAAACTGGAGATGGTAGGACTAAGGGGAGCCGAGCACCTTAAACCAGCTCAGCTTTCTGGTGGCATGGTCAAACGCATTGCCTTGGCCCGAGCCATTGCTCTGGACCCTAAAATTGTTTTTTATGATGAACCATCGGCGGGACTCGACCCCATTTCAATCGGAGTGATTGACAAGTTGATCATCGATCTCAGCAAGAAAATGGGTATTACCTCTGTGGTCGTCACACATGAAATCCCCAGCGCTATGCGTATTTCGGATAAAATAATCATGCTGTTTAAAGGTAAGATTATCGCCGAGGGAACACCGGATGAAATTCGTAACAGCGATGACCCAAGAGTGACACAGTTTATAGAAGGCAGTCCGGATGGACCTATTCCGTTCAGCAAAAGCCTGACAGATTATGGGGATGAACTTAAAGAAATGAGCCGAGTCTAATCTAATGGAATATCGTTCTTCAGAGGTTAAAGCAGGGTTTTTTATATTCATCAGCATGATTGGTTTGATCGTCATGGTTTTCATGTTGGGTAATCTTCAAGATTATTTCAAACCCAAAAGGATGTTGCGCATAGTATTTAATGCTACAGGCGGGATAGAAGTCGGCGCGCCAGTGCGTTATGCCGGTCTCGATATCGGGTCGGTCAAAGAAATCGAATTGCTGGGTGACGCTAAGAGACATGACCGGGTCGTGGCAGTGACAGAGGTCAACCCTAAGATCAGCATCAAGAAGGATTCCATCGCCGTGATAAAAACCTCCGGGCTGATGGGAGGACTTTATATAGACGTGCGGCCTGGCACTCAAGGATCACCAGTTTTAGCAGATAAAGAAGAATTGATTGGGCAGGACTCGTTTGAAATAGCCAAGATCGGCGACATGGCTACCGAAGTGGTGCTAGAGATACGGAGATTCACCCAACTGACCCAGGAACTCGTTACCGATGCCCGGTCCACTTTGAAAAATGTGCGTAGCTCTCTCTCTAATGTCGATATGATTTTGAAGGAAAATCGTAAATACGTCCGGGCCAATATGGAAAACGCTCTGAACATTTCCGAAAAAGTTTCAGAGATGATGGATAAAAACGGCGGCAAACTGCAATCCACTCTAAACCATGTGGCTTCGGTTTCAGAAAAAACCGACAAGCTGTTCACCGACAAGGATACAGAAATCCGCGAAGTTATCACTCAGGTGCATAGCCTGACACGTGAAATGGAGATCCTGCTTGCAGATACGCGACCGGGTGTGACCAGTTTGATCAACAGTATGGAAGCAAATGCTCAGGAAATCGCCACCGACATAGACCGCACCGCCACCAGCGTTGAACAGACTCTGGGCCAAGGCAACTCAATCATGGTGGAGAATCGCAGAAACCTACTTCTTCTTCTCCAAAACATGAACGAAACTTCGCGTAACCTGAAATCGCTGACAGAGGACTTGAAACGCAATCCCTGGAAACTGGTCCGCAAGTCTGACGAGGTGGCCGTTCCACCCGCAGAAGCCAAGGCTCCCGGACAATCTGATATTCGTATGAAACGGCTAGACAAGGTCAATTAAGCAACGATGATTATAATAAGAAGTTTATCCGGGATTGTGGTTGCAGCATTATTTTTTGGTTGCGCCAACGTTCCTGCGCCCATTGACAGTCATTTCAACAAGGGCGTGGAACATTATGATAGCCAGCAATATGCCAAGGCGATTGAAGAATATAAACTGGCCCTCAGAAAAAATCCTGCTGATACATTCTCCATGTACAATCTTGCAGTTGTCTATCAGGACCAAGGCAAGACCGACCAAGCTGAGAATCTATACAAGGATGTCCTGAAAATCACCGAGGACACTTTCAGCCGCATTAATCTAGCGGGAATTTATTACAACAGAGGAAATCCTGACGAAGCCTTCAAGCAGCTTGAAATTGCGGCAAATAAAAATTCAGATTCGGCGCATCCCTTAAGCATCTTGGGAGAATTCAAGGAGAAGGAAGGCAAACTTGCAGAAGCCGAGCAAAGTTATCTTAAAGCATTAAGCATTGATAACAAACATGCTCTCACCCACTATCGACTAGGGAGGTTGCACCTTAAACGAGAAAAATTTGTTACCGGCATTGAACACCTGAAACAGTCCATTGATCTCGAAGACGAGAACCCGGCCTATCTGGAAGCTCTTGGCGCAGAATATGAACGATCAGGTGATTATCTAGAGGCTATAAATTATTTTGAAAGAGTTTCGGTTCTGGAACCAGATCGGTTGGAAATTTATATCAAACTCGGGGACCTGTATAAAAAGAAAAAAATGTTCCGGGAAGCCCTTTCACGTTATTGGTCTGCTCTAAGCCTGAAAGATGACGATACCTATGTACACCGGAGCGTTCTGGATATTTACAAAATTCTTTCCGACCAGGAAATAGAGCAGTTGAAAACTCTGGAAGGACAAAGTTCTTTCGCCCGCAATCCCTAGTGCGTTCTCCTATCTTGTTAACGGGGGCAGCCAGCCTCCTGCTTTATGCGTTTCTGACACAGCTCTCTCACCAGTTCAACTGGGGAGAAGGGTATTCAGAAAGACCCATTCTCACCTATCTCGCGGTATATTTTTCCCTGTGTACACTTTATGGTCTCACTTGGTATTTTGTTCGCAAACAACCTAATAACCGTGGAAATTTTTGGATAATCATAGTGTTCGGACTGTTGTTTCGTGCCGTCATCCTGCCCTCCCAGCAGATCCAGGAAGATGATGTCTATCGTTATTTATGGGATGGAAAAGTGTTCGCAAATGGAATCAATCCATTTGAATACGCTCCTGCCGAAGTGAACGATTTCAAAGCTCTGAGGATTCAGAATCCAGAAAGCTATTATGAAACTTATGTTGAGCGAAACGAACGCGAGCTCGAACAGCTCGACAAACTGAAATGGGAGTCGCCAAAATCTCTTAAGTACCTAGAACGGGTGAACCACCCGAATGTGCCAACCATCTATCCGCCGATGGCACAGTTCGTGTTCCGTCTGGCGCACCAGATAAAACCTGACAGCATTGTTGCCCTGCGGGCAGGGTTTTTAGTTTTCGACATTCTGGCTTTGGTGTTTATCGTTGGTATTCTTTCCAAATTGGGGCTGGATAAATCTAATTGCCTGATTTACTTCTGGAGTCCTCTGATTATCAAAGAGACTTTTAACTCAACTCATTTGGATATTATCGGGATATCTCTGCTTACTGGCTCCATTTATTTTTTGCTTTGTCACCGGCATAAACTAGCAACCCTGTTTCTGGCCTTTGGTTTTCTGGGGAAACTGTACCCTGTGATTTTACTGCCCCTATACCTTAAAGCCTGTCATGAAAAAATGACACAAGCGGGCAAGAAGCCCTGGCCGGCACTTTTTGGCAATACCAGTCTATTTCTCGGGGTGGTTGTTTTAGGATACCTGCCCTTTATGGGAATCGGAATGCAGATGTTTGAAGGACTAAAAGCCTTCACTTTGTACTGGCAAAGTAACGATAGCATTTTTGCTGTTCTGGTTTTCATCTTCAAAACAGTGTCAGGCGAATTTGCAAGTGAAACAATATTGTCCAATCCCTTACCAATTTTTCTGAGTAAAGTTACTGTTGCTATTGTGTTATTCGGAGTTTTATTTCGCTTGCTGTACAAAGGCACCTCTCTTCTCGAACAACCTGTAGAATTTGTTCGTGGACTATTCTGGATCATGGCATTGGTCTTCCTCCTGAGTCCCGTGCAGAACCCATGGTACCTCTGCTGGGTGGTACCCTTTTTATGTGTGTTTCCCACACGCTCTTGGATTGCCTTATCCGGACTGGTGGGCCTGTATTATCTGGATTTTTATTTTGATTATCAGGAGATGCAAACATTTAGTCCATGGATTCCCTGGGTCGAATACCTGCCATTTTATATCTTGTTAGCTCTTGAATTCAGAAAGAACCGAAACCAAAAGCGAGTTGACAAACAATTCGCTAGCGAGGGTTAACCCAAGAACTCAGATATTTCCCAAAATTAAAAATTTCTTGTCAAGGTTCCTGCTACCAGTTACTATTAAAGTACGTGAAATAAAATAGACTAAGGGGAGAAATGGCTAATATTACGGTAGCAAAAATTAAAGAGCTGCTTATGGATAAAGACAGGGCACAAACTCATTTGACCAATATGAATTTTTCCGGGCTAGACCTCTCCGGCCTTGACTTTAGTGAGATGACCATCGCCTCCACCGACTTCAGCGGTACCTCGCTGAAAAAAGCTAAGTTTACCAAGGCTTACTTGGCAAAGTGTAACTTCCGAAGCTCTGATATGGCAAACGCCGATTTTAGTGAGGCTAATCTAAAAGATGCGGATTTGTGTCTCACCAATCTGGAAAACGCATCGTTCAGCCGGGCCAAGATGCAGGGTGCAAAATTGCTCAGGGCGAAATGCAAAAAAGCCAGTATGAGTTTCGCATCTATGGTGGGTTGTGATTTAAGGGAGGCCAACCTCAATTCCGTCTCTTTTCATGGAGCCGACCTCTCCAAGGCAAACCTGACCAATGCCGAAACGGCAGGTGCCAGCTTTAAAAATGCCAAGCTGGATGATGTAAAAGGACATAAGGCTTAAAGCCCGCTGCCCTACTTACCACAATCAAACATCACGGTTTAGCCGACCAGTTCCATAAACGAAGTAATTTTACCTGCTTTGTCAAAACGGTTGTCCCGGTCCAGTAGAATAGGATGAATACCGACACCTTCGGCTCCAGCCACATCGGTTCGTATTTCATCACCGATATGGCAGGCTTCATGGGGTGCGACTCCGCTCCGTCTTAACGCTTCCTCAAATATTTTCTTATCCGGTTTTGCCGAACCGATCACAGCAGAAGGCAGGATAAAATCAAAGTAACGCGCGAGACCAATATTTTCCAAGGTAGAGATCAACCGTGAGTCCCAGTTAGAAATAACTCCTAGGACCACGCCTCTTTTTTTCAGCGTTTCGAGAATTTCGGATTCGATAACATCCTCATAAATCCGCCAGTTGGATTTATCTCGAAATTCTTCAAAAATAAGATCGAAATATTCTTCAAACCGGTCGAGTCCTCCCAACGGTTGAAAAACCTCATAAACCAGTTCGCGCCAAAATTTTCTTTCCGATTCGGCTCCGCTCTTATCACCTAAAGACTCGATGCCTCCCATTTTCCTCCATTGTGCTCCGAACCCGTCATTTAAAACCTCGACAGAGCCAGAATAGCCAAACGGACGAGCATGTCGAGCATAGACATCTCCGACCGATGGGTGAACACGAATCAGAGTTCCCCCAACATCAAAAAAAACCGCTTTAAAAGAAGATAAAGGCACGATTAAAAGTCCTGAAGTTATAATTTATTAATTTGAATTTTATACCGTCAGTAAAACGTAAGACAGTGTTTTTAATAATCTGTTAGATGGGGTGAGTGACCGGGAGGATTTTATAATTTTCTTATCAAAGAAGAGGCTTTGAAAACCTGCCAGGGGTTTAGCGGCTCGTGAACGCAGGCTTTGCCAGTACGTACAACCGCCCTCGCCCCTTAACCGGGGGAGGTGATTAGCAAGGGCTATTCCAGCTGTGGTAACTCTTTTCCAGCCAGAGTCAGTCATTGCCATTTGCAACCCTCGCGAGAGGGTGAGCCGCGCCCCTTGGGGAAAGGGTAAAGATCAGACAACTCTTTGCCAACAGATAAAGGCATTGCAATATACCCGGTTCTCCGCTAGCGGTGATCTGTCTGGAAAAAGCTGAGGACTCCCATCAATGCTATGGCAGTCGCGGTGCCAAAATACATCATGAGTCCAATTCCTGAGTCACCAAAAACCTCCAGCCAGTAAATGCGGTTGGAAATGAAGCCCCAGTAAAAAATAAAGAAATACGATAATAACAATCCTGTTTTATGTTTTCCGTAAAGCAGACAAAGAAAGCACGCGAGAAACATAAACGTGATTTGTCCTAAAGAAATAAAAAATACTTTGCTGGATAAAAACTCCATAGCTTCATTCATACCTTGCATAACATTCACCCAATTTAATCCTTGATAAGTTATCTCCCCAACGCTGCTAAATCCCTAAAAAGGGATGAAAACCGGATTCCTTAATCTTGGGAACCAAGACTAAAAAGCAATAAAGATACCAAATAGACAGAGAATAGCGGACTAACAGAGGAGGGTGTATTTAACCTATTATATCTAAAGGGGAATTTTATTCGAAAAACTGTTCAAAAAATTATCAACCAACGGGGACTTTCAGACAAAGAATGAAAATAATCTATAACTTTTAATAAAAAGTTATTATTTTTCATACATAAAAACATTTTAAAGACAAATATTATAACTACGGGAGCTTGTATTGATCCGGGTGGGATTGAAAGCGGCTTAAAGCAGTGGAGTAGTCTTCCTGGGTGTCTATTTCAAAACATCCTTCTTCCTCAATATTCCAGGGATGCAAGGATGTGTTCCGCGCAAACTCCGTGAACGGGATTTCCCAAAGAACAGGTCGATAGGTGGGTTCATCGTTTTCGTAAAGATCAACAAACCGGGGGACATCTTCCTGACGGAGCATGAAAAAACCTATCGCCTCACCCCCGAAACCAAAACCAGATTTTTCCTCTTCAGTCAGTTCACGTTTGGTAATGAAAGCATTAATAGTTCCTGATGGATTCAACAATACTTTCGCGCATTCAGCGTTGTCGATATCTGCGGGCACCAGCGCAAATGAAGAACGCGGTGCTTGCTGAACATAATTGATCAGAGCCTTGGGCGGATACAAAACATCGCCATCGAGAATCAATGTTTCTTCCTGACAGTGCTTGAGCCCCATCACCATCGACAAGGTGTTGCCGGTTGTGCGGTAGACCGGGTTATCGATGAAATGCACTGGCAGATCAAGTTTAAGGTCCTGCACATAGGATTTCAGTGCGGGAGCATTATGACCAAGGATGAGATGGGTTTTCTGAATACCTAAAAGCTGCAAGCATTTCAAATGGCGGGAGAGCAATGTCTCCTCACCAAAAGGCAAAAGTCCTTTATGAGGAAGATCCTGCCGATCCAAACGCGAGCCGTAACCGGCAAGTAATATGATTGCTTCCAAAATAATCCTCTAGCCGGCCACCCTTGGTGACCTTTATTTAGAAAAAGCCCAGAAATCGGACATCGGTTTCCCTGAGCAGTAACGCCGGTATTTAAGCAGGGTGTCCAATCCATCTGCGGTGCGTTCTACGTTACTCGGCTCTTCAGGAAAATCCCCCCAACCCTGTTCATTTTTGATGTCGATCAACCACCGCACTCCCTTTTCGATAATCGGGGTGTATTTTTCTTTATCCTTAAAGGTATCAGAAACCAACATCAGGTTACGGCAAGCGTCCATGGTGTGGTCAGTATTTTCATTATCCCAACTACCATTACCGGCTTGCTCGGCAACCAGCGAATCGGCCGCTTGCAAGCACATAGTTCCGGCATACTCGATCTTATCCATGAAGTAAGCGGGAACCAGAGTGTACTGCATCAAATGCGCAGTGGTTTCAATACCTGCAGGGTGGAACGTGTCATCTTTCCAGAGTCCTGAATCCGTTTGCCAGGTTTTGATAAATTCGAAGCCTCTGACGCGGGCTTTATTGATGCGTTCGTCACCCTTTTTATCTTGAGTGACCTGATAAATGGTCAGAAAGCAGGTGACCGAGCAGGTCGTATCCAGATGAGACCACTCAGGGTCGGACCAATGCCCATCTTCTTCCTGCATGGATAAAACATATTCCAGGGTTTTATCAACCGTCGCCTGAATTTCCGGATCTTTGATAACCATGTTGCCTCGGCAGAGTTTGAGCCCGACAAAAGTCGTGATCCACATCGAGGTTTTTTCTGTGTGAGATTCTTTAGACCAGCCACCATCAGGGTTTTGTACTTTCACACACTCTTTGAACTCCAGGGGCCTATCCTTCGTCAGGTCCATATGCAGGATACAACGTAAAACGTGCTCCAACACTTCCATATCCTGCTCGCCCTCAAGAAGACTCCACTCGCCATTTTTAGACTCCAGATAATCCCACTCACTCTGAATCAATGAATTCAGTTCTTCTTTGTCAATAGTCGTCATAAGTTTTCCAAATAGTTTTAATTTAAAAAATTTCCACCCCAGATGTGGATTATATTCATGCGATCAAACCGGGTCAACATCAATCCCGATAAACCACGTTCTTTAAGGGTTACAAACCCGCGTTGGAGGTAAAAGAAAATAAGGGAGGGATTATTTTTTAATCAACTGGGAGTATTTTTTAGAGATCCAACCTTTCTTGCCTCTTTGGTACTCGATCTGAAACCAGTCTCTGCCTTCCTGATAAACAGGCACTTCCGAACCTTTAGGAATCTGAGCCAGCACTTTAGATCGGACATCCGGCTCTGCCCTTACTCTAAGCGGGGCTTCTTTGGTTGTGATCCTCACCCTTCTTTTTGGGGTAGGCTCCTTCTTGACCGTTGGCTTTTCCCGTTTCATTTCCATATCAGGGTCCACCGCAACTTCTTTGGCTGGAGGTTGTTTCATCACAGGCGGTGTTGGTTCTTCTTCCACCATTGGGTCCTGCATCTCTGTTTCCCGCATCTCTTCAGATAATTCCTGCTCTTCTTCAGTTTTTGGTACTTCCGCCACAATCTCTATCGATTCTTTGCGGATAGGCGGTAAGGTCGGGACACTCTGCATCGGCTCTGGGACTATAACCTCCAGTGTCGGAGAAGTGGTCCTTTGCGCGGGTTCGGGCAAAATTTCACTATGCATTTCCGGGAATTCTCCCAACGTGGATTCCTGCGGTTTCATTTTGGCAATCAGGCGCCGGGCTTCATCGGAGTTTTTCGGGTTGTCGGGGTATTTCGTTACAAACGCTTCATAATCTTCCAGCGTGTTGGCTCGCTTGACCTGCTCATAGATAAGATCCTGAAGAATTTCTATATCCAACGCCACTTTCTCTTTTTCTTCAAGGTCAGTGAGTTTTTTCACCCTTTCGAGATGCTTGATGGCTGTTGCATAGTCTTTATTCTCACGCAGGATTGTGACCTGAAACCTCAAGGCTCTTTTCAGATTATTTTTGATTTTAGGGTCAAACGGTTCCAGCGCCAGAGCCGTTTCAAAAGCCTCTATGGCTGGCATCAGCTGGTCACTAGAATAGAGAGCCATACCAAGGTTGTTATAGCCTCTGAACGACCTTGGACTGTGCTCCAGAAACCGCTTCCAGAGATCAATCGAGTTATCGAGCTGATTATTCTTAAGTTGCTCCAGGGCACGGTTATACAAGTCCAACTCTGCTTTTGGAATGCGTTCGGGCGGCATTTCAAAATAAGGGTTTATGGGATTCGGACCCGTGGCGCAACCCCAAAAGCCAAAAAGGAGAATAATTGAAAAAACGCGTATTATTGATGCGGGAAACATAATGTGCATATTACTCTTTTTTATTATCAGGTCAATAGTTCTTGACTTGTCAGGAATATGAAATAATCTAGACATGTCACGACCACTGGGGGTGTTTTTGAACTGAGAGTCCTGAATCAGGACGACCCTTTGAACCTGATCTGGATCATGCCAGCGAAGGGAAGTGAGGCTATCTTCTTTATTAAGATTTGCTGCATTTCCTGAAAGTTGGGGTGCGGCTTTTTTTGTGCCCGCCTCTCCCTGATATCCCGCCCGGGCTTGATCTATGATTTCAGTTGTCTCTGATTGATTTAACGGCTTTTGCGAACTAAACCTTGTCCCTTTTTTAGAGAGATTCTATTGAAACTCACGATTAATGGCGAAAATCGAGAAATTCTGAAAAGCCAGAACCTTGAAGAATTGATTCGCGAACTGGATATTCAGGCACCTAATTTTGCCATGGCCCTCAACCAACAAGTCGTTCCAAAGTCCAAATACGCTACAACCCCGATTCAGGATAACGATGAGGTTGAAATCGTCCATGCGGTCGGTGGTGGAATATAATTGAAATATTTTTAAGGCTGGGATTATGAACACAAAAAAAGAATTCATGAAAATTGGTGATAAAACCTTCAAGTCCAGACTGATTGTCGGAACCGGGAAATATAAATCCTTCGACGAAACCCGGCAGGCTATCGAAATTTCCGGTGCCGAAATGGTGACCGTCGCGGTCCGCAGAATTGAACTGGACAAAAACAAAGACTCCATACTCAATCACCTCGACCCGAAAAAATACACATTCCTACCAAACACGGCAGGGTGCTATACATTAAAAGAAGCAGTGATGACCTGCGAACTGGCTCGCGAAGCCGGACTGGGAAACATAGTCAAAGTGGAAGTCATCGGAGACGAGAAAACTCTATTCCCCGATAACGAAGCCACACTGGAAGCCTGCAAACTGCTGGTCAAAGACGGCTTTCATGTTCTGCCTTATTGCACCGATGATGTCGTGCTCTGTAAAAAACTCGAAGACATTGGTTGCGCCGCAGTCATGCCACTGGCAGCCCCTATCGGCTCGGGTCTCGGCATTCGCAACCCTTACAATCTTAAACTGATTCTGGAAGCGGTCAAGGTACCGGTCATCGTTGATGCCGGTGTAGGTTCCGCCTCCGATGCCAGCCGCGCCATGGAACTGGGTGTTTCAGGAATTTTGATGAACACCGCTATCGCCGGGGCAAAAGATCCGTTAAAAATGGCGCAAGCTATGAAAATGGCGGTGGAGTGTGGTCGACTATCTTATGAAGCCGGACGCATCCCGAAAAAACTTTATGCCTCAGCCAGCAGTCCGCTGGACGGCTTGATCGAACTGTAACCCTATATGATGACTTCAACACCCACAGTTCAGAGCTTGGATTTCCTCCAGGTTTACCTCATCACCGACTGCATGCGAATTGGCAAAAGCCGGTTCCTCGATGCGGTGGAAGAAGCTCTGCAAGGCGGCGTGCGCTCTCTGCAATTGCGAGAAAAAAATCTAAACCCAAAAGACCTTCTGGCTCTGGCACACGAAGTCAAACCTCTCGTGCAACGTTACGAGGCCAAACTGTTCATCAATGACCGCGCCGATATCGCTGTCATGGCAGGGGCTGACGGCGTGCACCTGACTGAAGCCAGTGTTCAAGCCAGCGATATCAAAAATAATTTTCCCGACCTCATTGTTGGGGTCTCGACGCATTCACTGGAAGGAGCACGCCTTGCCGAAACACAAGGCGCGGATTTCATCACTTTCAGTCCTATTTACGAAACACCCTCAAAGACCAGTTACGGTCCACCACAAGGGCTGGACCCACTCCGACAGGTGACTCAATCAGTTCGTCTGCCGGTTTTGGCTTTAGGGGGTATTAATCTGCACCGCGTTCCTGAATGTCTGGAGCATGGGGCCTTCGGGGTCGCCGTGATTTCTGATATCTGGGACTCAACTGATATAAAACAACACTCATCTGAATATACGCAGAACTTTGGAGGCAACTCGTTATGACGCAATCAAATGGTAATGGCAATGGTAACCGGCACGGAGCAACCGATGAAAAGGTTGAAATTTCTACCAACCCGATTTCTCCTAACTCAAAAAAAGTTTATGTTAATGGCACTCTGCATAAGGATATAAAAGTCCCTTTCAGAGAAATTTCGCTGTCAGCTTCTACAACGGTCACCGAGAACGGCAATGGTAACGGCGATCACAAAGAAGATGAAAGCTCCATCCTCGTTTACGACACCTCCGGCCCTTATACCGACCCGGATGCCAACATAGACATTCGTGAAGGTCTGGAACCCATTCGACAGCCCTGGATCATGGGTCGTGGAGATGTCGAGTATTACGATGCCCGAACTATCATGCCGAAGGACGATGGCTACCGCGAAGGGGAAAACCCCAACACCGAGCGTTTCCCCAAAACCCGCAAACAGGTTCTGCGCGCGAAGTTTGGACAAAATGTCTCACAGATGCATTACGCCAAAAAGGGAATCATCACTCCTGAAATGGAATTCATCGCCATTCGCGAAAACCAGAAAAGAAAACAATGGACTCAGGATGCAGAACGCGAGAATCGACTGAAAGGAAATTCATTCGGAGCAAACCTGCAAGAAGAAATCACTCCAGAGTTCGTACGTGACGAAGTGGCACGGGGACGCGCCATCATCCCGGCCAACATCAACCATCCCGAAGCAGAGCCAATGATCATCGGACGAAACTTTCTCGTCAAGATCAACTCCAATATCGGTAACTCAGCAGTCAGTTCCTCTATCGAAGAAGAAGTTGAAAAAATGGTCTGGTCAGCGCGTTGTGGGGCCGACAATGTTATGGACCTTTCGACCGGAAAAAATATCCACACTACACGTGAATGGATATTGCGCAACTCTCCGGTTCCCATCGGCACCGTGCCCATCTATCAGGCATTGGAAAAAGTCGATGGCAAGATCGAAGATCTCACTTGGGAAATTTATCGCGACACACTGATTGAACAATGCGAACAAGGCGTGGACTATTTCACCATTCATGCCGGAGTGTTATTGCGCTATGTGCCAATGACCGCAAAACGTGTAACCGGCATCGTCTCACGTGGTGGAGCTATTATGGCTAAATGGTGCCTCACATATCACAAAGAAAACTTCCTCTATACCCACTTTGAGGAAATATGCGAAATCATGAAAGCCTACGATGTCTCCTTCTCGCTCGGTGACGGGTTGCGCCCCGGGTCTCTTGCTGATGCTAATGACGAAGCTCAGTTTGCCGAACTGGAAACTCTTGGCGAGTTGACCAAGATCGCATGGAAACATGAAGTACAGACCATGATCGAAGGTCCGGGTCACGTTCCCATGCATATGATCAAAGAGAACATGGATCGACAATTGATAGCCTGTGGCGAAGCACCGTTTTACACATTAGGACCTCTGACCACCGACATCGCGCCGGGTTACGACCACATCACCAGTGGAATCGGCGCAGCCATGATCGGCTGGTACGGCACTGCCATGCTCTGCTATGTCACACCAAAAGAGCATCTCGGACTACCCAACCGTGACGATGTAAAAGAAGGCGTTATCACCTACAAAATCGCGGCACATGCAGCAGACCTGGCGAAAGGCCACCCTGGTGCAAGAGTCCGTGATGATGCGCTCAGCAAAGCCCGTTTCGAGTTCCGTTGGGAAGACCAGTTCAACCTGTCGCTCGACCCGGAAAAAGCTCTGGAGTTTCACGATGAAACCTTGCCAAAAGATTCGGCCAAGGTGGCGCATTTCTGTTCCATGTGCGGCCCGCATTTCTGCTCGATGAAAATCACGCAGGACGTACGCGACTACGCCGAACAAAAAGGTCTGGAAGAAAAACAGGCACTGGATGAAGGCATGAAAGAAATGTCCGACACCTTCAAAGAAAAAGGCAGCGAGATCTACACAAAACAAGCGTGATGCTTGACTCAATGGAGTGGTGACGCTAACGTGACCGCCAAAAGCCACACTCCCCCTTCCTCGAAGGAGGTTGGGGGGATTTGGGGTTACTCTCCCCCCGGGCCGGAACCCGCTTGCTCATTCTAAGTAGTCTTCCCTGAAAAACCCTGTGTTTCGGGAACGACTAAGCCATCCAGCATTTAATGAGTTTGGGGAACCAACGGTTTACGGTCGCCCATGAAATAAAGCGAAACATCCAGAGTATCCATGACCAGTGAAAGGCAGTTGAACCCGAGCACCAAAGCCACCCAGATTCCGAAGGGAGTATCGAGAGGTATTTCGGGAATTCGGAG
>JAJDBH010000003.1 GCA_029261455.1 Nitrospinaceae bacterium | reverse complement strand
CCAAGAAGCAATAAGGATGCGCAACCCTAAGAAATAGCAAGCAACCCGCTTCAACTTTTTCCGTTACCTGCCTGACTTAATACAATTCGGACTTCCTGCAATAACTCAGCACAGGTAACATCGCCCTTTTTCAAGATTTTCACAACATCTCCCTGAAGCCGACCTCTTTCCTCCAGAGTAAGTTCTTTAGCAGAATTGATGATTATCGGGATATCCTTCCAAGCCTGATTTTGCCGCAGACGGGTGATGAACTCGAAACCATTCATTTCCGGCAAAACCAAATCCAGCATAATCATATCAGGAATAATTTCAGCATTGAGCATCTTGAATGCTGATGGCCCATCAATAGCTTCCAACACATTCCAGCCGCTCTTATTCAAAATCCGGGTAAGAGCCGCCCGATTAATCGCATCGTCCTCAACAATCAAAATAGAATAGTCAGTAGGCTTTGTTCTATATTTCTTAAAAACTTTTACAAAGATATCCCAGTCAAGAGGTTTAGATAAAAGCTCCGTCGCATTTTTCACTTTAAATTCTTCTTTGCCTTCTGACATAAGAATCACAGGTGTGTTTTCAAGATCAGGGTTTTGTCTTATTTTAGATAGGATTTCACAACAATCCAAACCTTTAACCATATCATCAACAATGATTATTGCAGGATAATTTTGCACGGCAAGACGCAACCCCTCCTCCCCATCATCAGCGACCTCAACTCTACACCCTTCTTTTTCCATGAACTTTTTTATCAAATTACAAATGACTTCATCCTCATAGAAAATCAGTACATGATCCATATCAAAATTCAATTCAGGTCTTATTTTCAAATTGCCTTCTAGATCAAGCACTGATCCCTCGTCGAGAAACCGGCCTTCCCACTCTTTCCACTTACCAACAACCTCCTTATCGAAGGATTCAACTTCAGAAACATCCTCTGGAATAGAAACAGTAAACGATGCACCTTTACCAAGTTCACTACTTGCCTGGATATCGCCTCCTAATAAAATGGCTAAACGCTTGCTGATAGTTAAACCTAGTCCCGTCCCCCCAAATTTTCTCGTTGTGGAAGAATCTTCCTGGACAAACTCTTCAAATAATCTGGGGATTTTCTCTGGCTCAATGCCGATCCCGGTATCACCAATGGTGAAGTAAACCCACTTTATACCATCAACCGTTTTACCAGAGACAGTCAAATAAATATTGCCCGCTTCTGTAAATTTACAAGAATTTCCTAATAGATTTAATAGAATTTGACGGATTCGAGAAGAGTCGGAATACATTGAGTCTGGCAAACCTTGTTTTATCACTCCCAGCTTATTTTTTTTCTTTTGAGCCAGAGGGCTCACCGTTGTAATGACTTCCTCAATAAGATTAGAGAGATCAAATGACTCGGGGTATATCTCCATTTTCCCAGCTTGAATTTTTGACAGCTCAAGAATTTCATTGATCAAGCTCAACAAATGCCGACCGGCAAACTCAATAGCCTTCAAATCTTCAACAAAATCTGCCCGATTTATTTTTCGCGCTTCAAACTGAAGAATTTCACCATAACCAAGAATAGCATTTAAAGGAGTGCGGATTTCATGACTCATATTTGCAAGAAATTCGCTTTTAGTGCGAGCTGCCGCCTCTGCCTCTTCCTTGGCGAGCAAAAGAGATTCTTCAGCAATTTTTCGAAACGCTATTTCTTCCTTGAGCTCCAACGTTTGTAATTCTAGATCACGGGTGCGAATACGAACCGTTTCCTCAAGGTTTTGATTCTGCTCCCAAATCATCTTATACAGTGCAGCACTTTCCAAAGCATTGGCAGTATTCTGAAGAATCACGGATAAAGGATAGAGAACCGTCTCATTAACAGGGGGACCCCCAGACAAAACACGACCTACAAACATACCTCGTACGCGGGTTTTGGAAGCTAAAACATGGAAGACCAGCAAGTTTTCATGGGAAGGGTTTTTAATCACAACTGCACGGTTACGGTTCAACGCCCACGCAAAGGTACCGTTCTCGATTTCCCTGTCTACTTCAGTTTGAATCAATTTTTGTTCAGATGAGGGATCGACCTCTTTCAGGATAAAATCAGAACTCTCCTCATCTACCAGATAAAATGCGGCCACCTGAAAATCGACAAGCCGTTTAACATGCTTCAACGCAACGTTCAAAATCCGTAGTGGGTCACGGGTTAAATGAGCGCTATGTTGCAACTCACCCAGAGAAGCAAGAATATCAAGGCCAAAAAGGCTAAGTCGAGATTGCCTTTCCAGAACCTCGATTCTAACTTGATCTTTGTTTTTAGAAGTTTTCGATTTATTTTTATCCACAGTCATATTTTCTAAAGAAACATTTCCACTGCTTCGCTTGTTTGTCTATCAACCTGTTCAACAATTGTTGGCAAAAGGCTGGGAGGCAAATCCAGAATTTCCCAGGCTTTAACATTTAATGGCGGAACGTAACGTTCACCACATGTACCCAACTCCATGCTATGCGCAATAATATCTGCAACATGAACAATCGCTGCGGCACCGGGATAGCGCGGAGCTTGATTAGGGATATGGTGAAATGACACCGCCTCTTGAAGCATCTCAGGGAGCTTCCACACTTCCAGCAACATACCTCCTACACCCGCATGGTCGGCCCCCATAATCCTGTTTTCAGTATCATGTAGTAGTCCTTCTTTCTCGTAGAGGCTCATAACCTTTTGCATCTCCTCAGAAAGATTCAAGAACAAAACCAGTCGTCCCAGGTCATGAAGCATTCCCATCAAATAAAATCTATCCGCATTAGGTTCTCTCCGATAAACAGCAATGATCCTTGCCGCCAGCCCTGTCGCTACACTATGAAACCAAAATTTTTGCATATCGATCAAATCTTTTGGGATCCCCTTAAACTGATTGACCACTGTTGTTGCCAAAGCAAGGTCATTCAACTGAGCCATTCCAACAATTGTTACTGCATGGGTGATCGTTTCAATTTTGCTCGGAAAACCAAAAAAAGAACTGTTCACGATTCTCAAAAGGCGTGCAGCAAGTGATGGGTCACCACTTATGATCTCGCCAATCTCCACAAAAGAACATTCAGGGTCTTCCACAGCCTCGTTAATCCGATAAAAAATTGTCGGAAGCGATGATATCTGCGGAGACTGCTCAATCAGGGCACGTAGATCCAATTTCTTTTCTTCTGTCATTGCTCATCCTGCCTCATTTGAACTTTTCTCGCTAAACAAACATCATACAGTTCAGCTACCGCAGGGTGTCTTCGGTCAGCATATTTAAACAGGGTTTCCTGTTCTTTAATAATCTCTGGAGGTGCTTTCACAGTCATCGCCACCTCTTCCTTAAAAGCTTCCTTTGGCTCTTCTGGGCTCTTCACATTAATCTCAGTGATACCCCAGGCTTTCAGAGTTTTTAGTTTCTGCAGAGTCAGGGGCTCGTCGGAAGCCAATAGCGTCCTACCCATCCGGTCTTTTACCTCGGTGGCGGTCACCATACCTTTTGTTACAAACTTGATTTTGATAGATTTCATTTTAAACTTAATTTAACAAGATAGATAAACTACAATGAAAAAGCTTTCATACTAATTCTAATCATAAATGAAATTAATATCTTCGAAAAAAATTACTATAGCTGTTTTAGCCTTTTTTGTCATCTTGTCGGGATGCTCGAAAAGTCATCGGGTTCAAATCAATCCTTCCATTCCCATCCACAACTCCGATATTGGTGGCGGACTTACGGTTGCCGTCAAAGTTGTTGACACGCGCTCCAGCAATGTCATTTCTAAATGGCAGGGAGGGTTCAAAGTACGAAAATTTACCGTCATTTCCCAAGGGGATCTGAAGGATATTTTTACCACCCGGATTCGCCAAGGATTATCAATGCTGGGTTTTTCGCCTAAAAACTTTAATATAAAATCCGAAAGATCTTTGCAAATTGAAATATTAAATATAAAAAGCCGTTACTAGGAAAATCCGCCAAAAATAGACATTCAGGTCAATGCCGATATCAAAGCGATCTGTAGTAATCAGGGAAAAAAGGTCAGCAAGAATTTTTCATCCAGAAAAAATCGGTCTGGTATAAGTCCTGCCAGTTTCCCAAATGAGAACTTACTCAACGACAACCTTTCAGAGATAATGGGGAAAATTTTCAGCGATCCTTCTATCATTTCCTGCCTCAACCAATGAGACATGGATATCTCATGTCCAAACCAATAACTAACTAATTGATTTATTTGTTTTTAAAATATATCAGTCCATGGAAAAACGGGCTAATTTCCCTCAAGATTTAAGCCCTTAAACCTTAATTCTGTTTATTTTGACATAGCGACTAGCTATAGTTTACTGGAATACGCTCTTTATCAAAGTTTTTCCTTTTGCTTAGAAGGTAATAAGTCGATAAATCATTAGTTATTATTGTAATCCGACACCTCTAAAGATGGTTTAAGCCCCTAAAAAGGATAAAGTGATGAGCAACCAAATTCATAAATCCTGAAAATAGGGAAAAGATAATGGAAAAAGACTTTAGTTCGCTCGCAAATAGTGGAGATGTTCTATTCATGATGCTTGGCGCGGTAATGGTTTTTGCCATGCACGGAGGGTTTGCATTTCTCGAAGTAGGCACAGTGCGAAAGAAAAACCAGGTCAATGCACTGGTAAAGATTCTGGTAGATTTCGCCATTTCAACTCTGGTCTATTTCACCATTGGATATGGTATTGCCTACGGACTTTTCCTGTTTCAACCAGCCAGCGAATTACTGGGAGAAAATCAAGGTTATGAACTGGTCCATATTTTCTTTTTGTTAACATTTGCTGCCGCCATTCCGGCTATCATTTCCGGAGGTATTGCCGAGCGATCCAAGTTCTGGACTCAGGCTTTTGCGGCCGCTATTTTTGTTGGTGTAGCCTATCCATTATTTGAAGGCATGGTATGGGGACAAATC
>JAJDBH010000002.1 GCA_029261455.1 Nitrospinaceae bacterium | reverse complement strand
TTGGGCGCGATTATCTGCGTATGCCGAGCTTTGAAATAATGCTCTGGTAACGGCTAATATCTTCTTTTCTCAGATGATCCAAAAGTTTTCGTCTCTGGCTCACCAGCTTGAGTAGTCCGCGCCGGGAATGGTGGTCTTTAGCATGCGTCTTGAAATGTTCAGTCAAATAGGTGACGCGTTTTGTCAGCAGTGCAATCTGCACTTCTGAAGACCCCGTGTCTTTTTCATGAAGCTTGTAATCTGTGATAACAGTTGTTTTTTGTTCTGCATTCATTGCCATGATTTTTTCTCCAACTCGTTAAATGTGGAATACGATTGGGAAATGTTTTCGTAGAGACACATTTTTTTGTGTGTCCTTGCGAAAACATTCCAATCTTCTTCCGTCAAATTTTAAATGTTTATAACTAAATTAAAACACGTTTTAATTTAAACGCGATATCCTTTGGTTCCATTTTTCCAAACTGGTCCTGATCTACAAGAGACTCAACGATAGCGAGTACTTTGTCGCTACCGTTGCAAACTCGCAACATCATTCCGGCTTTAAATTCTTCCGGATAAGATTTCAAGGAGAACTTGGGTAGAGGATTGCCATTGGCAATAGGCTCTACAAATTCATCAGTGATTCGGATTTCAGGAAGAAACTCCAAAGCCTTTTCCACAGGGAGAAGCACTTCTGCCAGATTTCCATTATTGTTTGCGATTTCCAACGCTTCAGGAGTGATTGAAGATTCTTGTGCAAACACTCCCACCTGTTTCCGAATCAATCCAGACATATGCGCACCGCAACCCAAATTTTGTCCAATGTCATGACATAGGGTACGGATGTAAGTTCCCGCAGAACAATGCACTTCAAATTCTACCCGATTTTCATCCATATTTATAAAATCAATGGAATAAAAATGAACTAATACGGGTTTCCTGTCGATAGTAATACCATTTCTGGCTAATTTGTAAAGGGGAATTCCGTTGCTCTTCTTTGCTGAGTACATGGGGGGAACCTGATTTTGTTCCCCAATAAAGCTTTTCAGTAGGCTCCGAACCTGGGTTTCGGTTATCTTGGAAGGATCTCCTGCAAAAAGGGTCTTCCCCGTAGAGTCCTGAGTGTCAGTTGCTGTCCCCAAGGTCATAGTGCATTGATAATGCTTGGGTAAAGGACCTAAAAACTGAATAATCCGGGTCGATTGGTTCAGGCAGATGGGTAAAATACCCTCAGCCATTGGGTCCAAAGTACCGATATGCCCAGCTTTTTTGACGCCTAGAATCTTTTTTACCGAATGGACCATGGCAAACGAGGTGGGTCCAGACGGTTTATAGAGGTTGACCACCTGGTTCAGAATGGAGTCCATTCAGTATCCTTGATATTTTTTCAACATGATCGGCATTATCATCCCGCCTAAAATCCAGCTCAGGAAGGTATCTTAAGTAAAGGTTCTTGCCTAACGCATTACGGATGAACCCTTTAGCATTTACCAGCCCATCCAGAGTATCGACTTTTTCTTGCTCAGAACCCATCACGCTGAAGAATACTTTAGCGTGTTTGAGGTTATCAGAAACCTCCACCTTGGTGATGGTGGTGAAGCCTATCCGGGGATCTTTCAACCCACTTTGGACCAGTTTTGATATTTCCTCAAGAAGGAGTTCCTGAATTCTTTGGGAACGCTTGAACCGCATGAATATACCTACTATTTCAAAAGTTTCCGGAGCCAAGATTCATGGTTTCGGTTTTGCAATCTGTGATCTCGGCTAGATTCATTCTATCAATAGCATCGACCACCTTTGTCAACAATCCATCCATGTACGGGCGGTCCGACCCCACAGCGGATATACCTATGTGGAGACTTTGCCAGTTGTCCTGATCCCCAACTTCTGCGACCGACACATTAAAGTTATTCTTCAGCCGATCTTTAATAGATCTGACGACCTGACGCTTACCCTTTAACGACCGGTTTCCGTGCAAATAAAACTTTATGGAGCAACAACCGATGATCATTTCTCTTTACGGAGAACCGCATATCAGTTTTTGATTTCTTCCAAGATGAAGGGTTCGATGATATCCCCTTGTTTCACATCCTGAAACTTTTCGATAGAAATACCACAATCATAACCTGAGGCGACTTCCTTGACATCGTCTTTAAATCTTCTTATGGATTCGATTTTACCCTGATAGACCACCACACTGTCTCGAATCAGGCGGGCTTCCAGGTTGCGTTCTATTTTCCCTGAGAGCACATGGCACCCTGCAATAGTACCGACCTTGGGAATGGTAAACACTTCGCGGATCTCTGCCTTGCCAACGATTTGCTCTTTGTACTTTGGAGCCAGCATTCCATCCATCGCCTGTCGCATGTCGTTGATGGCATCGTAAATAATGCTATAGAGACGAATATCTACTTTATCTCGGGTCGCTAGTTTTGTGGCCTGATCTGTGGGGCGTACGTTGAATCCGATAATGATAGCGTTGGATGCGCTGGCTAACAGAACATCTGATTCGGTGATACCTCCAACGGCATCATGAATGCATTTGATGCAGACTTCCTTATCTCCAAGGTTACCAAAAGCCTCCTGAACAGCATGAATTGAGCCTTGAACATCTGCTTTGATAATAAGGTTGAGTTCTTTAATCTGGCCTTCAACAATCTGCTGATGCAGGTCATCCATGGTGATACGCGTGGATTTAGCGAGTTGAATTTCACGCTGCTCTTGCAGTCTCAGGTTGCTGAGTTGCCGGGCTTTTTTCTCGTCCCGAACTACCATGAAGTGGTCACCAGGTTGCGGAACATCCGGCAAACCTACAACCTCTACAGGGGTTGATGGAAGGGCCTTTTTAATTTTTTTGCCTTTGTCATCAATAAGTGCTCGAACCTTGCCGAAATAGCAACCGACGATAAAAGGCTCGCCGACACTCAGGGTGCCGCTTTCAATGATCATGGTGGCGATAGGTCCGCGCCCTTTATCCAGTTTGGATTCGATCACCACTCCTCTACCACGAAGCTTCGGATTAGCTTTCAGTTCCATGACTTCCGCTTGTAGGAGCAGGTTTTCAAGCAGGTGGTCAACTCCCGTTCCGTTCAGGGCGGAGACTTCCACGTAAATTGTTTGTCCACCCCAGTCCTCGGGCAGAAGGCCAAGGTCGGCGAGTTGTTTTTTGACTTCATCAGGCTTAGCGTCGGCTTTATCAATTTTGTTGATGGCGACAATAATTGGAACCCCCGCAGCCTCTGCATGATGGACAGCTTCTTTTGTTTGTGGTTTGATTCCGTCATCTGCGGCAACAACCAGAACAACAATATCAGTCACTTGTGCGCCTCTGGCTCGCATGGCTGTAAAGGCTTCGTGCCCAGGCGTATCGAGGAAAGTAATGGCCGATCCCTTGACACGGGTTTGATAAGCACCGATATGCTGGGTGATTCCGCCAGCTTCCATTTTAGTTACATCGGTTTTACGGATGGCATCCAGAAGTGAGGTCTTGCCGTGATCAACGTGACCCATGATAGTTACAATCGGGGCTCGGGAAATATGGTCTTTGCTATCGTCCTCCTCCTCTTCTGAAAAATCCAGTTCAGATTTCTCAATATGGAGTTCAACCTCGAAGCCGAGTTTATCGGCTACCTTACTGGCAAGGTCAAAATTAAGAGCCTGATTGATATTGGCCAAGATCCCAAAAACCATTAATTCCTTAATGATTTCATTCGGAGTGCACTTCAGTTTCTCTGCCAGTTCTCGCACGGGTGTATTCTCGCCAATCTGTACCACTTCGAAACTTTCTTCTGGCGTATCAGGTTTAGAGGCGGGTTTGGGAGCAACGGGAGGTGTTGTTACCTCAGCGGGTTTCGCCTTTGCAACCGGGGCCGGTTTTTCTTTTGCAACCGGGGCCGGTTTTTTCTCAACGGGTTTTGGCTTGTCCTCTTTTTTGACAATTTTGAGGCCGAGCTTTTTCCCTGTTTTGCTTTCTGCTGTTTCTTGGATTTTTGCAGTAGTTTTGGCCTTTTCTGTGGTCTCGACCTTGGCTTTCGAGGCTACTTCTACTTTAGCGTCCGATTTCTTCTCGGTTTTCTTCTCGGTCTTTTTTATGGCGGTAGATTTAGCCTGCGTTTTTGCAGTTGTGACGGTTACTTTGGAGGGAACCTTGATCTTGATTTTCGCCTTGGCTTTTTTCACCACTTTTTTAGTGGTGGCAGGAGCTTCAGCTGTTTTGGGCGTGAAGAGATCGCGAATGTATTGCGTGGCTTCTTCATCAATGGAACTCATATGATTCTTTACTGCTACGTCATGCTTTTGCAGAGCCTCAATGATCTGATCATTCTGAATATTGAGTTCCAAGGCCAGTTTGTTGATGCGAATCTTAGCCAAATTTCCTCCTGTTATGGGACACCATCACAATTTT
>JAJDBH010000001.1 GCA_029261455.1 Nitrospinaceae bacterium | reverse complement strand
TTGGCAATGGAACGGCTAAAGCTCTTGGGGAGGCTACGTCCTTTTCTGGTTTGAAGACGCTGATTTTGGAGCGCAGTTATATTGAGATTGAAGGGTTGAAGGAAATGGTTAAGGGAGACCTTATGGACCAATTGCAGGAACTGAATATTTCCGCCAATAAGTTTAAGGATGAAGCTGTGCAGTTGGTTGCCTCGACTCCGAAATGGAAGTCGCTCAAAATTTTACGGCTTTCACAGAATATGTTTGGCGATCCAGGAGCCAAAGCCCTGGGGGAGTCGACCTCGCTGGTCGGGTTGACGCATCTTTATGCTGGAAGAAATTATTTTGGTAACGAAGGAGCGCAAGCGATTCATGAAAGTAAAACCCTGACCAACCTCAAAACACTAGTGCTCAAGGAAGGTGTGGAGGAAGATGTTGGGTTGGTCAATTACTCCCGACCGGAGCTGCTGCCCCCCGATGATCCCAACTCCATTTAAACGCAGGACCCTATTAGAAAACTTTAAGTTTTTCCAGCTTGGTGAGTTTGGGAGAATTTTTTAAAGCCGCTTTGGCTTCATCAGACTTAACCCGGTTGCCACCCAGATGTAGGTAGGTCAGGTTGCCGAGAGTGTCTGAATTGGCAATGGCCAAGGCACCTTCATCTCCCGCGCGGTTGTCCACCATATTCAGGTATTCCAATTTTGTCAGCACCGAAGACTGGGCCAGAGCTTTAGCACCCTCCGCAGTGATTCCGTTGCACTCTAGATTCAGGGTGACGAGTTCGGAGAACACTTCTGATTCAGCGATGATTTTCACCCCTTCATCCCCGAGATTGTTGGAGCCTAAATGCAGGTCGACGATTTTGGGCAGGTAGGGAGATTCTGCAAGAAGCTTCATCCCATCCGGCCCAAGCTGGTTGTGGGTGAGAATCATGCTTGAGATGGTTTTGATGAAGGGGAAGTTCGCAATCATTTCGGCCAGGTTTTTGCCGTGATCTTCCTCAATTTTTCCAGTTTTGGAGAACAGGTAGGCGTCCTGAATTTTAAGGACTTTTTTATCCTTAATATTTTCGAAAAGGATTTTTTCCTTGGGGGAAAGGTTTTGACCTTCTCCTGCGTAGTTATCTCCGTCGTTACACAGTTCTTCCCAGTTCTTGACCTTATCTTGCATATTTTTTAACGGGAAAGCCTCTTGTGTTTTGCGCAACCTGCCCCGTTACCCATATCGCAGGCTTTCAAATAGAACTGTAATGCTTTTTTCTGGCGTCCTTCTTTATAGTTCAACGTTCCCAAGTTGAAGCAGGATGGATCTTCACCTGCGTCACAGGCCTTCGTGAACATTTTTCGAGCTTGTTTGAATTCCTTGCTGTAAGGCGTTCCCCTCATGATCGTGAGAATGCCACCATTTGTGCATCCCGTCATATAGCCGGAGTCACAAGCCTTGACGTAATATTCAATAGCTTTCTTGTTGTCTTTCTCGATCATGCGATAACGCTCACCCATTTTAAAACACGCAGTGGAATTTCCTTTTTCACAAAGAGCTCTTTTTTTTGCGGTTTCTTTATCATCGCCAGCCGAGACACCAGATACCTGAATAAAAACGGCCAATATAGTTAAGAAAATAATTTTTTTCACAATTTTTCCCTTCCCTGCTGAATGGTTGGTCCAAGAGAATGTGAAAACCGGGTTCTCTAAGGAACCCGATTATACCATAGAGGGTTTGTGTAATAGAAATAACATATAAGGAAGTATAGTTCTTCAATGAGGTTTCGTTTGCATCGGCAGAAATATTGCTTTACTCTTTTTGCATTATTGAAAACAAAGCTTTTTAAAGAGTTGGCTCTGTCAAGACCACTAGGATACCAGTCGTTGAATATTGTCATGTTGGGTTATAGAGGGACCGGAAAATCGGTCATTTCAAAAATTCTTTCTGAGGAATTAGGGAGAAAACTGTATAGGGTTGATGATTTGATTGTCCAAACTGCCGGGAAACCCATCCCCGAAATTGTAAAACAACAAGGTTGGCCCGATTTTCGTAAACTGGAATGCGAAGTTGTGGCACGTGTGGCTAGTGAAGCTCAGGATAGTGTCATTGACTGTGGTGGGGGAGTGGTGCTTGATGACAATAATATAATTCTTTTAAAAAAAGATGGGAAATGCGCTCTTCTCACAGCGAGCTTGTCTACAATCATGCGCAGAATCAAAAAAGACCGCAATCGACCTAGTCTGGAAGAAGGTCTCAGTTTTGAGGAAGAACAGAAAAAAATTATTGCTGACAGGCATGAGAAATACCAGTCCTCCGCAGATTATGTTTGCGACACCACCAGCCTAAGACCCAGAGAAACGGCTCATGAAATCATAGCTTATTTTAAAAAGCAGGGGTGGTTGAAATGATGAGCCCCTATTTTGAGAGCCTGATTAAAAATAGCCTGACGGTTCTGGCTGATGAGCCGGATGACTCCACTGGCATGGTCTGGAGCGAGGCTGAAGCCAGCGCGGAACTTGAAAGCACTGAAAAGGCGATTTATAAACTCGACCTCATTGACAAAGAAGTACTCATTGAAGAAGTTGAAGACCTTCTGTCCTATGACACAATTCGTAAGGTGAAGGAGTTATGGCTGGATAAAAATGAATTTGGCAATGAGGGAGTGGAGATGCTGGCAACTTCTCCGCAACTTGAAAAACTACTGGTTCTTTCTCTGGCTCACAACAAGCTCACGAATTACTCAGCACAATCCATCGCCGTTTCTCCTCACCTATGCCAATTGCAGAAACTTTTTCTTCAGAGTAATCAGATTGGTCTTGAAGGTTTAACAGCCTTGGTCGGGTCAGAAACTCTTTCTAATCTGCAATTGCTTTACCTCAACGTTAATCCCATTGGACCCGCAGGTGCAAAGATTCTTGCGGGAGAGTCTAAAATACAAAACCTGCGGGAACTATATCTACAAAAGGCAGGTTTGGGATTGGAAGGTGTTAAGGCGTTATGTGAGTCTGAAAACTTCCAGGAGTTGACTCTATTGTCCCTTGCTGGAAATGGATTGCAAGATAGTGCTGTGGATATATTATGTGATTCGCAGGCGTTTCCTCGTTTAATCACTCTTGACCTATACAAAAACCGCATCAGTGATCAGGCTGTTGATCAACTTAAATCCTCTCCAAACCTTAAGAGTGTCCGGGCATTTCAGGTGGACTGGAGGGGGTGACCAGAATGTCACTTCCCAGTAAAAAGATAATCCTTGAGCATTTTGATGAGAAAGACGCCGTGATGGCTGGTGTTATACGCCGGGTAGGTTCCTTCAAGCTAAAGCGGAACCAGAATTACTTTCAGGTCTTGTGCAAAGCCATTGTTGGTCAACAGATTTCGATCAAAGCAGCGGAGTCTATCAACCACCGTTTTCAAAACCTTTTTACCAATAATCGTCCTACGCCAAAAAAAGTACAAGGTTTGCAGGAAAAGCAATTGCGGGAAGTGGGCTTGTCTGGGCAGAAAGTGAAGTATATGAAAGACCTCAGTGAAAAATTTCTCGACGGGACGGTTCGTCCGCATCGTATGACATATCAGGATAATGAAGAAATTATACAGCAGCTGACTCAGGTTTATGGCATTGGTCGCTGGACGGCTGAGATGTTCCTGATATTTTCTCTGAACAGGATGGATGTGTTGCCAGTCGGGGATTTAGGCCTGCGGGCTGGGGTAAAGCTACTCTACAATATGAGAGCAATGCCCACTCAAGACCGGGTGCGTGTTTTAGGGAGAAAATGGCAGCCGTTTGCAACGGTGGGGACTTGGTATACCTGGCGGATTCTGGATGAAGAGATTATCGCGTATTAAATAAAGGAGAGAGTGCATCATGGACTTTATTGATGAAAAAATAGAACAGTATGCCTTTGACCACACCAGTGAAGAAGGAGAGCTGTTAAAAAGACTTGAAAAAGAGACTTATGAAAAGCTGGAAATTCCCCAGATGACGACAGGTAGAATAGAGGCTCGGTTGTTAAAACTTCTGGCCCGTCTGGTTGGAGCCCGGCGCATTTTGGAAATTGGTACTTTTGGTGGATATAGTGCTCTGTCGATGGCAGAGGCTTTGCCGGAAGACGGAACTCTAGTGACCTGTGATGATGACCCTGTCGCGATTGCCTTTGCGCAAAAATATTTTTCTGAAAGTCCACATGGGGAAAAAATAACGCAGATGAAAGGCCCGGCTCTGGAATCTATTAAAAAATTGACAGGTACATTCGACATGGCCTTTATCGATGCGGATAAAATGAACTACAGTAACTATTTTGAAGCCATTCTTCCGATGATTCGTCCGAATGGTTTGATCGCTGTGGATAACGTTTTGTGGAGTGGCCGGGTGTTGGATCCGCAGGACGAGTCGGATAGGGCTATCCACCAATTCAACGAACGTGTTGTTAAGGATCAGCGGGTAGAGTCGGTTCTGTTGACAGTGCGGGATGGATTGAATTGCATTATCAAGAACGCTCCTTAGCAGATGCAACGAACAATAAATCTTGTTTTTCTTCGAAGGCAGTGAGCCGGTGTCCGAAGGTTGAACCTCCGTATGAGGTGTGTTAGTTTGGGCGAAAATAAGAGTGCATCATAAGTTCACATTAACCCATTAAAAAATATTCTTATGGCAGAAACGTTAGGCAGTCTGGTGGATAAACTTTCGATTAAAAACCTGCGCATCTGGCATTTGGACGAGGCGTTAGACGATGAAGGTACACCTGCCTCGAAGCGGCAGGAGCTTCAGGCGAAACGGGACTTGGCCGTAAGTCAAAGGCAGGAACTCGCGAAAGAGATTGATGGTTTTCTCGGCGCGGCTCTCAGGGGAGAAGTGCGTATTCGTGATGAAAAAATCAAGATGTATACTAATACCAATGTTTCATCTTCTAATGCCATCAAGGAGTTGGGTAGTGCGGTGAGTGAACTGGCTTGCCGCAATATCAAAATCTGGCATTTGGAAGATGAGGTGCGTAGAACAGATTTGCCGGATGCCACGATTGTTCAAACCAAAAGAAAGATCGACACAACCAATCAGGAGCGGAATGACCTCATGGATAAGGTCGATGAGATTCTTTCAAAGCACTCCAGCCGTGAGGGCATCGAGTAGGGGTGTAAAGCCGAGATAAATTGTTGTTTGCCAGACCCAGCTATTGTTCATTGGGCCCATGCCGAGTGGGGATTAAAGATAGGTGTCGAGCAAATCTTTCCTTTTCTGATCATATTCTTTTTCATCGATCAGGTTTTTCTCGTGCAGATCCTTGAGGAGTTGAAGTTTCTCTTCCAGAGCGGGGTCAGAACTTTTTTCAGGCGAGTCAGCTTCTTTCACAGGTGCTCTTGATGGAGCTTTTGTTTTTCTTTTAGAAATGCGACGATTGTTCTGCTTGGGTCTTTCTATTGTTTTTTCAGGGACCAATTTGGCTATGATCCAGTTTTCATTAGCACGGGTTCCCATAAGGTTAGTGGTCGCATGATACCTCTGGCCTGATTGCGGCACCATTCTCCAATTCGCATTTCCCCATCCGGTGTAAGACCTTAGGGAAAATCCCATCCCTTTTATGGAATTGAAGCGCCAATGGATGAGATCCTTACTGGCAAAAATATCTCCCTCTGTAGTACCACCAGAAGTTTCCAATTCATAATGGATGACTTTATGTCTCGGAGCATGTTTGAAGGCTTTAGTGAGCAGGCGTGCAATACGATCTATATCCTCTGGAAGAAAAACATGCTTCTTCTTACCAAATAGCGACATTTCTTCAAACATCAAGGAATCTAAATGGCTGCGGATATCCAACTCCGAAATTTTGAGGGGATGGGCAAGTTGTATCTTGTTGATGGACGACCCTAATGCAAACTTGTCTTTGGCTGAAATCTTGTCCCTGTAGGAGAGTGTGAATCCTTCTTTTTTGAGTGATTTCTCCGGGGTTGATGCGCACGAAATCATCCCTGAGCACATAGCCAGGATAAGAACTGAAATTAAATGTAGGTGATGTTTCATAACTGCCAGCCAGAAAGCAAGTGATTGATTATGGTTTTTGTGCGACCAGTGAGGCAAATGCTTTAGGGGCCTCATCTACTTCCTGATATCTTAAAATACGAAAATCGCTAAATTCCTGAAGCAATTCGTTCGCCTCTAAAACCCATTCTTTTTTGAAACTGCTGTATTTCAGGTAGTCCACAGTAAAGGTTTCGTAAAAAAGCAAACCTCCCGGCTTTAGTGTTTGACGGATTCCCGAAAACAGACTGCGTTCCAGGAAATTGAAGCAGAGGACAAGATCATATTCATTTTCCTTAAAAGAGTTACTATCCAGATCGGCGAGAACGGTTGTAATCTTAGCGTTTTTTTCTTGCGCCAGGGCCTGGGCTTTTCTCAAGCCATTTTCTGATATATCCAGACAAGTGACCTCATAACCTTTGCTGGCGGCAAAAACGGAATTTCTTCCTTCTCCGCCGGCAATATCTAAAGCTTTTCCACTTTTAGCCAGAAGACCGGCATTTTCTTGTAGCCAGCGACTGGGTTCTTTTCCGGTTATGTATTCGTCAGCCTCGTATTTACTATCCCACTTTTCTCTATCTTTCAAAGACATTTGAGCTTCCTAAAGGCTGGATTTGTCCTGCGAATTACTCTATAATGAGTAAAATCTTGAAACAAGCTTACAGGATATATTCCTTTGTGTCGATGGGCGTTTTCTTGACAAAAGGATCTTTTTTGCCTATTATAACCGTTTTACCCAATGTTAGGACGGATGGGGGGTTTCCTGAGTGAAACAACCCTTACTTGTTTGATTAAGGAGTGACTGGAAATGATTGCAGTGGTTAAAACAGGTGGCAAGCAATACAAGATATCAGAAGGCGATGTCATCGAAGTAGAAAAGCTGGATGGTAATATAGGTGAGACTATTAGTCTCGATAAGGTTCTTATTTGTGGGGAAGGCGACTCGATCAAGGTAGGCACTCCATACTTAGATGGTTGCACTGTGGCCTGCGAGGTTACTGAGCAATTGAGAGGCAAAAAAATTATTGTTTTTAAGAAACATCGACGGAAAAATTACCGGCGCAAGAATGGCCATCGCCAGTCCTTGACACGTTTAAAAATTACCGGAATTACCGCTCCATAACTAAGAGGAAATCATGGCACATAAAAAAGGACAGGGTAGTACTTCAAACGGTCGTGACAGTCGGGGACAAAGGCTGGGTGTAAAACGTTTTGGAGGCCAGGCCGTCAAAGCAGGAGAAATACTGGTTCGCCAGCGCGGTACCCACTTCCATCCTGGAAGCAATGTGGGCTTGGGAAGTGATTATACGATTTTTGCTATGATTGAGGGTGTGGTCAAATTTGAGCATCGAGACCGCAAAACGCAAAAGATCAGCGTTTACCCACAAAACTGAAGGCGTTTCAACTCCCGCCAGCTTTTCCCCTTTTGGGTGGAGAACTTCGTAAATGGCAATGGCCTTATCTACGATATTCTCTAGACCCCACGAGTTATTGCTAGCTACCACTACCGAGGGTTCTCGATATTTTTCAGGCCCGAACCATTAAAGAGCTCTTGCCAATGAGGGCTTTCTGCTATGTTTGTTGATCAAGTTGCCATAATCGCTCAGGCGGGGGATGGTGGAGACGGTTGTAGTAGTTTCCGCCGGGAGAAATATGTTCCCTTAGGTGGACCCGACGGCGGCGATGGTGGTCGAGGTGGAGATGTTGTGCTTGAGGCTGACCCCAACCTTACTACTCTGATAGATTTAAGATACCAGAAGACTTATAGAGCGGAGCATGGAAACCCGGGCCGGGGTAAGCAGATGACCGGTAAAAGTGGGAAAACTTTGCTCATACGTCTTCCTCTGGGAACTTTGGTCAAGGACAAGGATTCCGGGGAATTGTTGGTAGACCTCAGCGAAGCCCATCAGCAATACATTGTTGCCAAAGGCGGCAATGGAGGGCATGGGAACCTGCATTTTCAGTCTTCCACTCAACGTGCTCCAAGAAAACTTGAACCAGGCTGGCCCGGTGGATGCCGGAACCTTTTTCTTGAACTCAAGCTTCTAGCTGATGTTGGAATTATGGGGTTTCCCAATGCCGGCAAGTCCACTCTCATCTCAAAAATTTCTAACGCCCGACCAAAAATAGCCGACTATCCTTTCACTACCCTTGTGCCTAATTTAGGAGTGGTGAGGCTGGAAGAAGGGGAATCTTTTGTTGCCGCCGATATTCCGGGGTTGATCGAAGGAGCGCATACGGGGAAGGGGCTTGGGCACCAGTTTTTAAAGCATATCGAGCGTACCCGTTTGCTTCTCCATCTGATAGACTTTTCAGACTTGGATCAGGATGCCATTTTGAGCCGTTATCATAAGCTTCAAATGGAACTGAAACGCTTTAGTCCAGAGCTATCCCAAAAACCACAAATTCTGGTGGCTACCAAGGCAGATGATCCGCAATCCCAACAAAATATCCTTGATCTTCAAGCAGCTATGAAAGAGTTGAACCCCTCGTTTTTTTTGATTTCGTCTATGACCGGCGAGGGAATTCAGCCGTTGTTATGGAAAATTAAGGAGGGACTTTCCCGGGAAGAAAAAACTACTTAGCAGGGTAGATAGTAGTGACCTTCAAACCTGCTCTATTACTGGATCAAAAACTCCTCGAATTTTATTTTTTTGACTCGACCATCGCTATCAATTTTCTTGTTGTATGCAAGTTGAAGCCTTTTCTCCAGTTTCTCCTTAACGTAAAGGATATCGTTGTAGAATTTTTTTGCCAGGAATTTTTCCACGGTTTTCACCGTTGTTTCTTCAAAAAATGGTAAGGCACTTTGCATAACTTGAGCGCTGGCTTCATCTGTGAAGGTGATTTCCAGAGTAAAACTGAGAACTTTAATATCGTTCACGTCAAACGCTACCGGCATGATAGTGGAAAATTTCACCATCTTTGCTTCGGGAGACAATGCTGCCAGAAGGCCTTCTGAATCTTCTTCTACCACCTCCACCAACTCTGAGGACTCTGAGAGTGTTTTGGATTTTGCGAGTTCCTGAGCGATTTCGGATTTTGTGTCTTCACCGACTTCTCCGAGAACTGTAGGCTTAGTGGTTTTCTCAACTTGTTCGGGTGTGGTTTCTGCTTTCACTGTTGCTTCTTCTGGGGCCGCTGGCACTTGTTCCTGGTCTGGTTTTGGAGTCAAGCCTTCGGGGACTTCTGCTGCGGGTTTGGCGACTTCGGTCAATTCAGGTGGCATAAATGTCTGCCATGCGAAATAGGCTCCTCCTGCGGTGACCAACAAACCTAAAACTCCTCCTGCCAACATTAATTTCCCGGTGCGGGTAGCCGGAACGGAAATAGGACCAATTTTTATTCGTTCGTCTTCATCTTCTTCTTCATAGTCCTCATCTTCATCATCATCTTCTTCAGGGTAGTCGTCTTCAGAGATACCTAACTCAGCTGCAGCATCTTGTTCATCGTCCTCTTCACCCTCTTCACCTGCTTCATCGTCTTCTTCACCTTCTTCGTCATCGTCCTCACCTTCTTCTGCTTCTTCCTTTTCGGCGGTTTCTTCGACGGCTCCTTCGGCAGTCTCTTCGGTAGCCTCTTGATCGGCAAAGGCCTCAGCCCACATATCCTCTTCGCTTTTTTCTTCTTCCCCTTCGGCAGTTTCCGCAGTTTCTTCGACGGCTTCTTCAGCGCTTTCTTCGGTCGCATCTTGATCGGCAAAGGCTTCAGCCCACATATCTTCTTCGCTTTTTTCTTCTCCGTCTTCGGCAGTTTCTTCTGTAGAGGTTTCTTCCGCGCTTTCTTTGGTGGTTTCTTCTGCAGGGGTTTCTTCAGCACTTTCTTCGGTGGCATCTTGATCTGCAAAGGCTTCAGCCCACATATCTTCTTCGCTCATTTCTTCGAGCGGATCTCCAGTGGAAGTAGGAGCCTCCTGAGTTTCTTCAGGCACTTCTGCGGGTTCTTCAGTTGCTTCTTCGGGCTCTTTTTCTGTTTCTGGTTCGGTGTCGTCTGCTTCTTCAGGTTCTACGGCACTTTCTTCTGCCTCGGTCTCTGAGAGAGCATCTCCTAAAATATCATCGACATTGGCTTCCGTCTCAGGGGAGGTTGTTTTTTCTTCAGGAGGAGAGGGCACATCAACTTCATCATCATCATTTAGAATGTCGTCAAGAAGCCCGTCCAAATCATCATCATTATCAGGGTTTATGTCTTCTTCTGTTTCTGACGAATCAGGAGTGGTTTTATCATTGGTAGCGTCATCGGCCATAGTGTCCAATTCCGATTCCTCCCCATCACCTAAATCTAATGGAGTTTCTTCGGGTCCTTCCTCGGTTGAGGTTTGTGTATCATCGCTGATGAGGTCATCGAGCATGCTGTCGAGTTCTGGATCTGCTGAGTCATCGGTAGTGGTTTCTTCGCTGGTTGCCGTATCTCCACCGATGAGATCATCGAGCATGCTGTCGAGTTCTGGGCTGTCTTCGTCATCATTTTTTTCATGTTCTTCATCAAGCAACTGGTCCAGCATGTCATCGAGGTTATCTTCCGCTGGACTTTTGAGTTCATGGTCCTCACCTTCAGGGCTGTCTGGAAGGGAAGAATCTGAAGAACCTACCGGGCTTGTCTCGGGAGTTACTAAAAAACTATGCTGGCAGTTGGCACACTCTACCTGAGTTCCCTCTTCGGTCAGATCGGGGAGGTCGATATCATCTTCAGCTTGACAATCAGGGCAGGATATTTTCATAAGGCAATAAAAATCAAATACTTATATGGGTATTATATTTTTTATGTCGTAAAAAGTAAATGTCTAATCCCCTGCTGGATCTTCCCATCGATAATAAGAGGAAGCTAAATTGACAAGGTACTACAACTTTACTATAATCAAAAAAGGGTTGACGAAACCCGGATGTTAACATCCATCTACATAAGGTTTTCCGGCCTTTTTCATCGTACCGCTTACCCCTATTAAACTTGTTCACTTTAAAAGGCTCAGAGCCGATAAGTAGAATATGACTTCTTATAAAGCAAAACAGATTGTAATTCAGCTTGTTCTACTTTTAGCGTTTACAGGGTTCTTTACGGGCAAAACCCCTCAATACGTTAGTGGATTATCGCCATTCTTTTCTGCAGTAAGCCAAGTAGAGGAGGGTGTATTTCATAAGGCAAAAGAAACACGCTTTCAAAATGAGCTGGCCTACGATAACCGTATTCGGGAAAAAATACGTCTAGTCATTTCTGATTATAACACAGGGCTGGATGAGTCCAGTTCCGTACTGATACCTGATTGGATTCTGGCTGAAAGTAGGAAATATGGGTACGACCCGCTTTTTCTCACTGCCTTGATCATTACCGAGAGTTCCTTTAATAACTGGGCAAAGTCTAACCGGAATGCTCATGGTTTGATGCAATTGAAGCCGGCTACGGCAGTTGCGATAGCGTCCGAAACCCAACTGAAATGGAAGGGAACCCCCACCCTGTATGATCCTAAAAAGAATATAGCTTTAGGCGCGTATTATTTGAATAAGATGGTGGCACGTTTTGGGGATCTGACCCTTGCCTTGGAGGCTTATAATCAAGGCCCGTCACGGTTAAGTCGATTTCTCAGGAGAGGCTATCTTCCTAATCGCTATTCTGGAAAAGTTCTCAAAAACTACAGAAAAATCCGTTTCCAGCCTATTTAGGGCGGCCACGAATTAATTGTTTTGGCAGGGCCTCTCTAAACTTGGTTTGATTTCTATGGACGTATTTAAGGAATTTATATACCCGAAGGAATTTTTCGGGAGAACGGTGAATTATGCAATACAGGGTCTTCTAATGGCCTTTTTGCTTGTATTATTCACAGGATGTACAAATGTAGATGTTGAGAAAGCGTTTAACGGTGACCTTCGTCCCGGGCAGGCCAATAAGATAATTGGTGAGTACTGTCAAAGCTGCCACATCCACAAAGATTTTGACCCTCCTCTGCATGTTTCCAAAGTCAGAAACCTTTATAATCGCCCGGCTTTTAAAAAAGCCCGGGAATGCCGATCTTGCCATTACATTGAAAAAAACTGGATGCATAATCAACACGAACGAAAGACTCGAATGCCGGATGATGTGAACCGGAGAAAATCCAAGAATTTTAAGAGAAAGAGTTGAGTAGGAAGCAGCGAGGCTGATTGCACCCCTGAAAAATTTTCAAAATTCCTTTTTTAAAATCAGAATAAGCCGATTAATATGTAATCAACAGGCAATGCGAGAAGGCATGGATAAAGCCCTTAACGCTTATTTCCAGATGCCGAAACTGGTATGGAAGAAAAAATGAGATAATGAGGTGAAGTTTTTGTTTAAATATGGAGTTTTGCTCATCGGTTTTTTTTGGATTATGGCTTTTGAAGCCTATGCCTTTTCTATTGGCGAGCTCCAGGTTCAAAGCAGGTTTGGTGAAAAATTTGAGGCTTCTTTTGAAATAGACTTGGATTTTGAAGGACCTGTAGAAATGGGTCTGGGGGAGATCGATGACTATATCAAGTTGGGGCTTGAAAGGCAGGGTATCATTGATTCTCTGACCCTAGACCTTGAACAACCTGATAGTGTATTAAAAAGAACTATTCTAATCCGTTCTAACAATCCTTTATTTTTTCCTTCGTTCAACCTTGTGGTTTGGGTAACTCATAATGGTGGGACGTTGTTAGAAAATTTTCTAGTGACAGTAGATTTTCAACAAAGTCTGGCATTGAATGCCCGTGGCAAGAATAAAAAGAACTCTCCTAAAGAACTTCCCAAAGATGAGCCAGAGACGGAAGTAAGTCAGGAAAAGGGAAGACTGCCTGTTGAACCAGAGTTACTTGTAACGGATGAGCCTGTCGTCGAACAACAGCAAGAGGCTGAAAGCCGAAGGTCCAAGACCCCTGAGGGCAGGACTCTCAATGAGGGTCTTGAGAACTTGTCTAAGAAGTCTGTTCCCCCAGTTCCTATAAAATCCGGGATGAAGCACCGAAGGCGTCTTACGGGTGTTATCTGGGCGAACCCCAGACCCAACCCTGACTCGGTAGTTGGGGCGATCAAAAAAAACATCAAGGTACAAGATATGCCGACCTCAAAAGGGGGGTATATTTTGCAAAAAGGGGAGGGGTTATTTTCAGTTGCAAGAAAAATTAAAGTTGGCAATTATCATCCAGCTCAGATTGCCGCAGCTATCTGGATGCATAATATTGATAAGTTTATATTTGGAAATATCCACGGTATTCAAGCAGGGGTTCAACTAGACGTGAAAAACCTGGAAGAGCATCTTTCTGGTATTGATCTTCAGGCCGCAAGAAATATTTTGAAAAACCAGGCTGTAGAATGGAAGCTGACAAAAAGCGTTTCCAAGGTTAAGGAGGAGGTCTCAATGATTCCTGAAATACCACTGCCTTCTGAAAGATTGGAAGACCTTTCAGATCTCTTTGGTCAAGTAAGGGGGTGGCAGGCCACTTGGGAAAATATGGATATAGAAAAACATCTAGCCTATTACCAGACTTTGGAAACCGAAAACCCATTTATGATTAGTAAAAATCTGTTGCTGGCCCGATATCCTAAGCCGCATCTTGAAACATCCTCGAAGTTTATGGTGTTGAAAGAAGGGGTGCCCATGGTGTTTTTTACCCAGATTTTTTCTTCTGAAAACTTAAAAAGCCGAGGCCTGAAGGAACTTGAGTGGACTCGTTCCCCCTCAGGTTGGAAGATTCGCAGAGAAAATTTTTACGAATGGTCTTCTCATTCAGGGGAGCAACCTTTGGGAAATGAGGAGGATAGAGTGAATGCAGTGAAGACTCTTTCCTTTGTCATTCATGTCTCCAGTCATTCGAACAAAACTGCGGCACTTTCTTTGACGAACCAGTTGCGAGAAAACGGGTTTGATGCTTATTGGGCTCCAGTCAGAATGTCGGCGGATACTTTTATTTATCGGGTTTATGTCGGGAGATTCTCAGATTGGAATCAAGCTCATAGAGTGGTTCGGATATTGAGAAAAAAATCTTTCGGCGGTCATGCGACGGCAATTCCTTATCCTCTTACGCTAAAAGTTGGGGAGACTAATACATTGCAAGATGCGAGGGTGATATTGGAATCTTTACGGAAATCCGGGTTGTCGGGTTTGTTGTTGGCTTCTTATAGTGAATCCATAGGAATCCATTTTAGTGTAGTGGTGGGGGCTTTTAAAAAGGCAGGTAATGCCACTTGGATGCTTCAACAACTGAAACAGTCAGGCTTTTCCGGTGAGCTGGTTTCCCCCTAGAATACTGGGGAAGGGACTAGTTAGACTAAAATAAGGCAATAAAAAAAACCGCTCACTTTTCAGTGAGCGGTTTTAATTTGAGACGTAAAAACTATAGGGAGTTTTTCAAAGTAGGTGCTGGTTTAAAGCCAACTGTTTTGCTAGCTTTAATTTTGATTTCCTCACCGGTCTGAGGATTTCGACCTTTTCTTGCTTTACGGTTTCTAACCGTAAAGGTTCCAAAACTGGGATAGGCGAACCGTTTTTCTTTTTTGATCGCTTTAGAAATTGCGTCGAAGGTAGCATCGACCACATCTGCAGCCAACCTCTTGGTCAGGCCATCGTCTTTACAAGTTTTGATTACCGCATTGATTAATTCGTCTTTAGTCAAGATTCATCCCCTCCTCTCTAATCGTTATAAGGCTCGTGCATTATTATTAAACCAGCATCAAATGTCAAACAAAAAAAAAGGGCTGGCATCCTTTTTAGCCCTTTGTTGAGGGGCGAATTGGCCCCTTTGATATTGAGTGTGATAAAATAAACTTAGAGTTATTAATGGATTTGGGCTTATAATTTATTCTGTTTAAGAGCAAAAAACTGGTACTTTTAAAATACTCTGTAAGAGGATGTTTTTTTAGAGGTGCCACAATATAACCTTAGAGGTTGGATATGGCTGTGTTGAAAGTCGCTAAATTAGGCAATCCTGTTTTGAGACAAATAGCCAAACAGGTGGATTTAAAAGAGTTGGCAGATCAGAAGGGCGAACTGCAAAATTTTATTGACAATATGATCGACACCATGCGTGAGGAGGATGGCGTTGGCCTAGCTGCTCCACAGGTTAATCGCTCCCTGCAAATCGTCGTGTTGGAGTATGAGAATAACGAGAGATATCCGGGTGAGTCTTCCATACCCGTGACAGTATTGATCAATCCTGTATTGTCGGATTACGATGAGGAAAAGGTTTTGGGGTGGGAAAGTTGTTTGAGTCTTGTTGATTTCAGAGGGCTGGTCCCAAGATCCACTTCTGTGACGCTCAAAGCTTATGATCGGGATGGAAATAAGATAGAGAAACAGGCCGCCGGTTTCGAAGCAGTTGTTTTGCAACATGAAATCGATCACCTGAACGGCAAGGTGTTTTTGGATCGTATGGAGGATCTCACTCAATTGGCTTATCAGGAAGAATTCGAAGAGTTCTGGCTGAAAAAAGATCCGGTTCAGTAAAAGGAGAGATGGAATTGGCGAACTCTCTGGAAGAAGAGATATTGCATTTATATCAGGAGCCCGGGATAGGTGCTTCCTACACGAACACCTATGGAGAAGAGAATATCCAGAGTTTGGTCAAGAAGTATCGCACCCTAAAAGGTGACGGTGCGCAGGAGATGCTGGAAATGCTGATCCGTTTTTCTCAGTCCAGCGATTTGGCGACCTGTTTTGTTTCGGTAGGTGTTCTGCATGCTTTGGGGAAAAATGAAGACGTTCAAGAAGCCTACCGATGGGCCGAAACTCAGGAGAATCCGGCCCAGATCATCAGTCATTTTGATATCGGCAAGTCGGTCGCCGATTATTTTACGTCGACCTGAGCTTTTCTGTCTCCCGAAATAGGGGTTGGGTTGAATCCGCTCGGGTCAACAGGGCATACCGAGCCGACGCATTTCCCCTGCTTGAGTTTGTTCTGAAGAAAGATTAGGAATCCCGACCATAAAAGCCCCGGTATGGCGACCAGCCCTGCCATCCACAAGGCAATCTGACTGACATTCAGGTCCCAGCTGTCCACGGCAAAGCCCACACCCCAATTACTAAAACCCATTACCAGAGTCAACAGCGCGAGTTCAAAGCTGAAAACCCTACCCAGGTAACTGTCTGGGGCAGAGAGGTGAATCAAGGCGGAACTGAAAACCCAGATGATGGAACCGAACAGGGTCGCAAGACCTACACCGAGGGAAAGTGTCCAGAGGTTGTGAGATTGGGCGATAAATAAATATGAAAAAGCTTTGAGGAAAAATGCTCCGACAATGGCCCATTGTAAAACCGAGGCACTTTCTCCAAAGATCCGCTTGACCAACACCGGGCCCAAGGCGGCTCCTAATCCACGTGCAGAGTAGAGGATGCCTATTCCCAATGAAAGAGAGCCTGATAGCACCTGACTGGCCATTAAGGGAATCAGCGTCATGATGCCTCCTGCCACCGCCAGGCCAGCCTTTAATAATGACAATACCAGTACTAAGGGTTCAGACCATAAGTAGCGCAAGGAATCGATGAAATCCTGATAGCCAGTTTGTTTCGGTGAATCCATTTTCATCACTTTCTTCTGAGCTGGGATTTTTGAAATGAACCAGGCCGAAAGCAGAAATGTGCTGGCATCCAATACAAAAGCTGTTTTTATCCCGAATAAATGGACGATTATGCCACCCAAAGCGGCCCCAAAGGCCAACATGACCGACCAGGTTGAACCACTCAGTGCGTTGGCGGTGACCAGATCTTTTTTGGGAACGAGTGATGGAATGATAGCGCTTCGGGCAGGCTCAAAAAACCCTGATAAAGATATCTCAATAATCACTAGAGCATAAACCAGCCATAAAGCATTCTGGTCCTCTACCAGAAGAAACCCAAGCACCACTCCACAACGTAATAGGTCGCTGATGATCATCACCGTTTTTCGGCTGATACGGTCAACGACCACTCCCGCTATAGGGCTGACCAAAACAATGGGAAGAAGTTTTGCCATCATCGCTCCGGCCATAGCCATTCCTGAATCGCTGAGTTTAAGGATCAATGCATAAATGGCGATGCTGTTGAGCCAGTCTCCCAGTTCAGAAACTACCTGGCCGTACCACAGGTTGCGAAACGCGGGGTTCTGGCGTAACAGGCGAAAATATCCAATCGACTTTTTGCTTTGCATGCAAAATTCCGGAAAATGCTTAAGGTGGGTGATGCGGAGTCCATACTAAAGACCCCTGTGTGAATCTGCAACTGGAATTCGTTTTCGGGGTCTGGTATCTTTAAAGCTATTAAAAAAACAGGTTTCAGCATAAAGGTGCCCCATGGAAGAAGAACCGCTATTGGAGGAAATTGATGATAATACGGAGAGATTGTTCCGGAGAATTTCTCTGTGGGTCTCTCTACTTCTGACCACTTTTCTGGTGGTCTGGTATTATCAGGCGAATCCGCCAGACTCACCGGAAGTGATCAAGATGCGAGTGTTCTTTAAGGAAAAAAACAGGGAGGTGGGGAACTACATCAATCTGGATAAAAATGAGCAAATCGCATTTGCTTTTAAAAATAAACACCCCTTCTACAAGCATTACGTCATGTCTTCTGCTGTAGAGCAGGAAAGAATTCGCTCGCTCATTCATATATCTACAGACTACACACCCAATCAGTATTGGTTTAATCTCTTTTTCATGTGGGTGATGTGTTTCACTACTTTATGGTTCCTCGGTTTGATGGCTGAGGCTTGCATCGTGATCATGCGGCGTAATTCGGAAGCGCGGATAAAAACCTATAAAAAAGAAAAAGAGCAACTATTAGCTTCAGCCGAAAATGAACCCGGCGGAGAATAAATGATTGACAGTTAGTGGGCCCTGAAAGATATCAGGCTGTGACAAAACTCAAAATATCGAAATACTAGAGAGCCAAAATTATGGACGCTAATCAGATTCGGTTTGTGATATTTATTTCGGTGTTTTTATTGATGTTGGGGTTGGAGTCTGTTCTTCAACGTCACCCTACCGTAGATTCTAAAAAACGTCGGCTTAAAATCAATTTGGCTCTAACTGGCATTGATATTCTGGCGGTGCGCATTTTTTTTGGTGCGGCGGCGTTGGGAGCCTCTCAGTTTGCCGAGGAGAAGGGGTGGGGTTTGTTCAACTATCTGGAATTGCCGGAAGGACTGGAGGCCTTGCTTTGCATCGTCATTCTGGACCTGATGATTTATATCCAGCATGTTGTGTTACATATGATTCCTTTTTTCTGGCGCTTCCATGTTGTGCATCACTCCGACCTTGATCTGGATGTTTCATCAGGATTACGTTTTCATCCCTTAGAGATACTGGCATCCATGTTTTATAAAATTGGTTTGGTCTTTGCTCTTGGTCCTTCCCCGATGGCGATTTTAATCTTCGAGGCGATTCTGAATGGAATGGCTCAATTTTCCCATTCCAATATTACTTTGCCCCAAAGCCTTGATCGGCTGTTACGATATGTGATCGTAACGCCGGACATGCACCGCATTCATCATTCAGTGGAGAAGAGCGAAACCAACTCTAACTTTGGTTTTAACTTGTCGATCTGGGATAGGGTTTTGGGAACGTATGTCCATGATGCTTTGAAGTCACAGCCTCGGATTATAATTGGGGTCAACGCATTCCGCACCAGTGAAGAAGTTTCTTTGAAAAATTTATTGATGATGCCCTTTCGGGAGATTCCCGAAAGCTACTCGCTTGCCCCTGAAAAAAAATAAGGAGAGATCATGGCTATCAGGTTGACGAAAATCATTGCGACACTGGGGCCTGCCAGTGGCAGTAAAGCAATTATCCGAAATCTGGTGGCTAAGGGGGTCAATATTTTTCGACTCAACCTTTCCCACGGAGACCATAAAACCGTCCGGCAATGGATTCATTGGATTCGCGAAGTAGAAAAAGAACGTCACACCTTTACCGGAATTCTTCTGGATCTTCAGGGCCCAAAAATCCGTGTGGGAAAATTCGAGAAGGGTTCCGTTCATTTAAAGCGGGGTCAAAAGGTGGTTTTCACCACAGCCAAAACCATAGGAAGTCCTTCCTTGGTACACGTTCAATATGCGCGTTTTCATCAAGAGGTGGGCATTGGAAACCGGATTTATCTTGATGATGGAAAACTAAGTGGTGTGGTGAAAGGTGTTTCTGGCCAACGCGTGGAAGTCGAAATGCTGGTTGGGGGAACGTTGTCGGATCATAAAGGTTTGAACCTTCCCGATGCCCAGCTCAGTGCAGACCCGATAACAGCAAAAGATAAGGCAGACCTTAAATTTGGCCTTCAGGAAGGCGTAGACATGGTGGCGTTGTCTTTCACGGGCTCCGCGAAAGATGTACGGCGGCTACGCGCTATGATCAAGAAGGGCGGTGGAAAAGGAGTAGAGGTCATCGCCAAAATTGAACGAAAGCAGGCGGTGAAAAACTTGGAAGAGATTGCTGAGGCGGCTGACGGTATCATGGTTGCCCGAGGAGATTTGGGGATTGAGATACCGCTCACTGAAGTTCCCGTGGTTCAGCAGAAAATATTACGGCAAGGGGCGAAACATTCCAAGCCAGTTATCGTTGCTACGCAGATGCTGGAGTCGATGATTGAAAACTCACGCCCGACCCGAGCAGAGGTTTCGGATGTGGCGGGTGCGGTCATGGATTGTGCCGATGCAATCATGCTTTCGGGTGAAACCGCGGTTGGCAAACATGCAATTGCGGCGGTTGGGGTGATGGTTGAGACTGCGTTGACTACCGAGGCCTATTTGGCCGGCACGCGATCTATCGAACCCTGGAGCCGGTTTTTCCAGGAAGACCCAAGCATCAATGAGGGAATCACCTACTCAGCAAATCGGATGGTAGAATTGCTGCATGCCAAAGCTATGGTGGTGTTTACGGTTAGCGGTGGTACGGCCAAAATGGTGGCCTGCCCAAAGCCAATGGTCCCAATATTCGCGTTCACCTCCAGTTTGCAGAGGGCGCGTCTTTTGAACTTGGTCCGCGGTGCTGTTCCTTTTGTCGTTGAGGAAGACCGGCACCTGTTGCTCCATATGGATCAAATGATCGCCATGCTGAAAAATAAAAGGTTGGTGAAAAAAGGGGATAGAGTGGTGATCACCACGGGTATTCCGGTCGGCATTCCTAACTGGACAAATGTGATCCGGGTGGAAGTAGTCACATGAATGGGATAGGTGACACTAGCCAGCTTTTAATTTTCTCTGAATAAGGGTTCGTATGTCTCCCCGCTATTATTTTTTCACCACGATTCTAGTTGCTGTTCTTACGCTGACGATCAGTTGGTGGAAGCAAAAACAGACCGGGCGTGAAATTTTTTGGATTATGGTCAAAGTTGTTTCCGTATTAGCAATAATTGTCGGGGGGATGGTGGGCGTTGCCGAGCTCCTGGCTTTTTTTGGTATAGCTCAATCCGGATTTTTCTTATGAGTGCTCAGCCTTCAGACTTTTCAGGGTTCATGATCTTTATCCTGATCTTGTCCTTTTTTACCATCTCTTATTTCATGGGCATGATGGTGCATTCTGCCTTGATGTATGAAGATAATAAAAATATTGGAAAAGACAGCCGCATTGGATGGGTGCTGAGCATGGTGGTGGGTACTGGCATCACCGGATGGATGTTCTATTATGGGTACTACATGAATTTTTTAAGATAAAGAATATTTCTTAAAGAGCGAGAAGATCAACCAGTTTCTGACAGTCATTTTTATAGGCCAGGATTTCCTCGCTTTCCTCTTCGCTCAAGTCATCCGTTAGATTTTCCTCAATCAATTCCATAGCGTCATTCAGTCCGCCTGCAACGATATCCAGTTCGGTTTCAGTCAGTGCATAAATTGATCCGCTTTGTTTGAGCTTGTCGAATACTCTAGAATATTTAGCTTTGAAATTTACAAGGCTGTTCTTTTTCTCAGGAGATAATTCCTGCTTGAGTTCGGTATTCATGTCCGAGATCGAATCGTTCAGGGCCATTTTAATGGTTTCAATATCTTTGTCTGTGATGGATGCGAGTGATTTCATGCTTTCCTGTGTTCTAAATTAAGGTTGCTGATAGGGTCGATATTTTATTCGAATTTTGACCACATCTGGAGTTCTTGATGTTTTACCATAAGTTTGCCTCGGGCCGTATGAAAAATTAAAGGGCGAGGCTTTTTTGTGGGTTCGCTCACCTTTGAAAACATAAGTCGGCTCATAGGGGGCTACCCCATACAAGCCGACAAATGATGTTTTCTATTCTAAGACTTAAGATTCAACCTTGATCTCAATTTTCTTTGGTTTTGCTTGTTCCTTTTTGGGCAGGGTGACTTTCAAAATTCCCTGATCCATCCTGGCCACAACCTTTTCGGAATCAACCTCGTCGCTAAGCCTAAAGCTCCGGGCAAAACTTTGTTTGCTGAACTCGCGGATGCGGTAATCATTTTTATCGCTATGCGAATTCTGCTCCCGATGGCCCTTGAGGGTCAATACCCCGTTGTGGAACTCAATTGAAACGTCTTTCTGGGTCATGCCAGGGGTTTCTGCTTCCAGATGAAATGCTTCTTCTTTTTCAATCACATTGACCTTGGGCAGGACTGTCGGTTGCTCTCCGTGTGTTCTGGGGAACCCGAAAAACCGGTCCGTATCGAAAAATTTATCCAAAGCCTGTTCTGGGTTAAAAGTTACGAGATTCATGATGTTCTCCTTCTATATAAGGTTGATGGTGCAGTTATCATGTCTCTCGGCCGAGAGTATATTTCTTATCCTGCAATATGAATAAAATCGGGATTAGTGGTTGTCAAGCTGGCTGAAAAAAACAGGGAGAAACAAATCTACGCTGAAGGGGTGTTAGATACTCATTGTCCGAATAGGGACAGACCCAAGGAAATGGCGGTGTAAATCACGCAAAAGATGCAGGCGAAAAACGGCTTGCGGTAGATGTCGGAGAAATTTTTCATACCGCTATTATAATCTTTTGGGCAAGCACAGGCAATATATGTGGAATACTTTTATTTTCCTAGGGCCCGAATATAATGCACCAATTGCCAGATTTGGTTATCCGACAGGTCTGAAAATGCAAACATCGAAGTGTTTTTGGATCCGTTTCTGATGATCCAGAATAATTGACCGTCGGGTAGTTTTTTCATGGTTGCCGCACAGGTGAAGTCCCTTGCAGAAGGCGTGCTTTCAAAATCCGGATCACCTTCCCCATTTCCCGTTATCCCGTGGCAAAATTTACAGGCAATGGGTTTGGCCTTTTCTTGAAATAGCTTTTCAGCGGACTTCAAGTTTTTGTCATTAAGCGGAAGAGGGTTTTGCAAACTTAAAAAACTCTGTGGTGCGGTCGGAGTTTTCCTGGCCTGCGGACACTCGGCAAATAATTTAACAGGGAGGATCATGAATATCAGTAAACAGCCTAAAAGAATACGTGTCTTCATTTTGTGAGCCCTCTTTTTAACGATATCGTTGCAAGCCATATTCGCCTCATTCATCAATAGTCTTCTATCTAAGATTTTAATCTAAAGCATAATATTCCATATTAGCAAATACAAGAATATTGTAGGTGTATGTGGAGAGCAAAAATCAGTGCTCCTATAATCTACGTTATTTTTGCTAGCCTAACAACATCTGAGGGGAGAGAGATGAACTGATAAGAATAAAATCTGTGGTTTGCCATCTGGAGTGGCTATCCGTGGTGACCTCAAGGGTGCCGACGAAAAACCGGATTAACTTTCTTTAATCTTGCTTTAATCATATTTTAACTCTGAAGAGCTACCTTGGATAAGTAGACAAATTTTATTGTGTCATGCCCACAAGTTCTTAACCCTACAGTGGTATTAATAATAACTGAAAGGGCAAGACCTTCTTGAAAATGAGGAGCTTTGAAACCTATGAGAATTGCTATTTCTATTTTGTTATTTTCTTCATTGATTTTTTTTCAACTTTTCTTAAGCTTGGGGCTGGCATATCAAGAGATGGGGGTTGAAAATGGTGGCGTTATTAAGGGAAAAGCATTTTTAACCGGGAAAATACCCTCTCCACGTATTTACCATGAGGTGCTTTTCCCGAACATGGAATTGTGCGCTGAGGTCGATACGGATGACAATATGAACCGGGTTCTGAATGACTTTCTGGTCTATCAGGATGGGGGTCTAAAGGATGTGGTCGTTTCCATCGAGCATGTGGATGCGGGAAAAGTTTTCCTGAAGGAACCCGTCAGAATTCTATCCAAAGACTGCAAATTCTCTCCAACCATTAATGTGGTGCGGCAAGGAGAGACCATCCATATTAACAACGTTGATCCTGTAATGCATAATAGCCAAGTGTATGAGAGTAAAAGAGGCAAGATCATTTCCAATCTCCCCATTCCTGCCGAGGAGATATCCTCCAGCAAAATTAAATTTACAGGACAGCAAAAAATATTTCAATTGATTTGTGGCATGCATGAGTTCATGCAGGCCTGGGGTTACCGGGTTCAAAACCCCTATTACTCCGTTACCAGTGAAAGTGGGGCTTATCAGATCAACGATCTTCCACCTGGAGACTATGTAATCAATGCGTGGCATTTTTTAATGAAGGTGCGAAGTCAGAGAATCCATGTTGAAGAAAACTCTGTGATTGATTTGGATTTTAATTTCGATGGAAACGAAGTGGTCAGGCCGCATTATGAGACCATTCTGTCGGGGAGAATTAAAGAAGAAGCTTTTGAGTCTAGAGAGAAGATTTTGCAGTCCAATTAAAGATATATATAACCTCCTATAATTGATTTAGAAAATGATGGCTGAATTAGCCCTGCCCTTGGGAGAGAAAGATTCCAAGGGCAGGGCTGATATCATGTTTATTGCCGAAAAGTGGCATGACATTGCACGCAATAGGTCATAGTAGTGTGCAATGCACCAAGAGATTTAGTGATATCTTTGGTTTTTAATGTGTCCCCTAGAGCATCGCCGCTTTTATGGAAGGCCAGCCCTAAATTTTTAAAATTCTCGTTTTCAAAGCTATTGCACATCTTTTTCATTTCCTCTGTTAAGCCCAATTTGGAATAGGCTATATGGGATGCTTTGTCAAAAGCACCTTCTGACAATAATCCTATAATTGACTGCACAGCTTCAACGTGGTTTCTCATGTTTGCCAATTGATGTTGCTTCATTGCCGGAGAAAGACCTAGAGAAATTCTTTCATCTTTAACCGAAGGCATTTCATGGCGCATTCCATGGCTGCCGTTGTGAGGTGTGTTTTCAGAATAAGAGTTAACCGTCAGTCCGATAAAACACAATACGCAAATAAGCATCACTGAATTTTTCATAAAGTTGTTTCCTTATTCCATTTGTTTATGGAAAGTTATCGAGCATTATTTTGCCAGTTCTCGAATAAACAAGACAATCTGCCAAATTTTCTCATCCTTTAAACCCTTGTAAGAAAGCATTCCAGTTCCCGGCGATCCGTTCTTGGTGATCCAGAATAACTGCCCGTCAGTTACACCGTTTATGGTTTTTGCGCAGGTGAAATTTCTGGGTGGAGGATTAAATCCACTTGCCATAGGCCCATTTCCTTCACCCATCATTCCGTGACAGTTTTTGCAAGGCATGGGTTTTGCTTTCACCTGGAACAACAGCTTTCCTTTTTTAAGGTTTTTGGGAGTGTTCTCCAAAGGGTTTTTCAAGTTGTAAATATTGGGAGGAGCTTTTCCAGTAAACCTGGGCTGAGGGCAGATGAGCGGATGATCTCCAGCCTCTACATACTCTAACCCGGTTGTTGACAAGATTAAAAACAAGCTGGGCAGGAGCCGGAGACTAGCCTGCCTTGATTTTTGTGACCACATTTTATAACTCCACATGGTGATCTCCTTGCAGAATTTCTGAAAACCCGGCCAGGTCGAGTTTCGACCCGGCCGACATCGTGTTATTGGCTAAACTTGCGGATGTAGTGAACCAATTGCCAGATTTGATCGTCTGTTAATTTTCTAAAAGCCATCATTCCTGTTCCTGATGAACCATTTTTGATGATCCAGAATAATTGACCATCTGGGAGATTATTCATCATCGGGGAGCAGGTGAAATCCCTCGGGCGAGGGCTCATGCCTCCGGCCGCCGCGCCCTTTCCGTTACCTTTCTTGCCATGACACATTTGGCACGCAACAGGTTTGGCACCTTTCAGATACAATTTTTTTCCAGCCTGTATATTTTCTTCGGTAGCTGGTACCCGGTTTTTTCGGTTTAGATAGGCGGCCGGTGCTTTTTTAGTTGAACGTTTTTGCGTGCAACCGACCACTTTTTTCGATTGCATACCTCCTGATGAAATGGAAGCTTCTTCCCCACCTTTAAAAGTTGCCTTCAGGTGAGCAATCACATTGGCAAAATCTTGCGGCGGCAGTGTCAATCCAAAATCAGGCATTAATGAAGATTTCCCAACCGATTTGCCGCCGTAATAAACAACGTTATATAAATAGTCGTCCGGGAAATCGCTCAATGCCATATTGGCGTGGACAGCTGGTTTGGGATTGAGTCCTGATGCCGCTGGGCCGTCTCCCTTACCTTTAGCCCCATGACATTGAGAGCAGTATTCTTTATAAACGTTTGCTCCCTTTGCCGCATCAGCATTGGCGAAATACCTGGTTTTCCAGGGTTCAAAGAATTTAAAGTCCTGAGCTCCTTGGAGCGCAATGTATCCCGTGACGTAACGTAAGCCGAGACCACTTACATCCGCTACATATTCACCACTGTGAGGAACGAAATCGGGAGGGTTGGAGTTAAATCGATAGATCCAATCTGGATTCAAGCGCTTGTTAGCATCAAAAAAGTCTGCACTTTGAGGACCGCCTGTTGGCTTTCCATCCTCAATAACCTGATGGCATCCCATGCAGGAAAAATCACGAAATATTTTTGCGCCAAAACTGTACTCAATTTCTGAGAATTTAGAATAGTCAATTGTATTGGGCTTAACGGTAGAGTCTTTTAAATACTTCTCAAAATAATCAACGACTCCATTTGCTTGTTCTTCTGTAATTGATGGATGCTGGATAGGAGTTTGCGACAAGTCCCAGCGGTAACCTTTGCCATATACAGGGTTCTCATTTCCCTGAAGCCATGCGACTAACCAGTCACGCTTAAACTTGCTACCACCCCACATCAAATCAGGGGCTTTTAGATTGAACCGTGATTCACCGTTTCCTTCAAATTTATGGCAGCTGGTACACTGATTTTCAAGCAGTTCTTTAGTCGCATTTTCATCAAAAGCCCAAACGTTCACTCCCGAGAGGAGAATGATAGAAAAAAGAAAAGATTGAAGAAATAACAGTTGCGGATACTTACTTCTAATTGAAATCATAATTTCCCCTTGATTGAAAAAACCAAATACGGATGGTATTTTATTTTCAAATTCCTCTATTCATGTGATGGTGGAAACTCAGGGATGTTAACAATTATGGGTTCGCCTTCCAAAGCCTTCATGAATTCCACCAAATCTTTTTTCTCCTGTTGGGTCAAGCCCAGTGGCGTGATAAAGGGGCTACGGTTTTCAGCAATATCGCCTCCACGGTCATAAAACTCGATGACCTCTTCCAGGGTGGCTTCACTGCCATCATGCATAAAAGGAGCGCTCCGGGTGATATGCCTCAGCCCAGGTGTTTTAAAGGCACCTTTATCAAAATCGTCCTTGGAGACGTTATACCGCCCCAAATCTTTCTTTAAGGGGCCATGTTGTTTTACTCCGATATTGTGAAACCCGCTATCGGTAAACGCAGGACCATTATGGCAGATGGAACATTTTGCTTTTCCAAAAAACAGTGTCATGCCGTTTAGAGACGAAGCAGACATCGCGGATTTGTCTCCCGCAAAATATTTATCGTAAGGTGCATTTTTTGAAACGATCGATCGTTCATACGTCGCGATGGCTTTGGCTATAGTGGCTTCTTTAATGCCGTCATTTGGGAATACTTTATTAAATAAACGTACGTATCCAGGAATATTCCCGAGTTCTTTTTCAAGCTCCTTTAGATTCTGTCTCATTTCCACATGAGATCCAATAGGGC